>JBCBOT010000288.1:0-10822 GCA_039821165.1 Planctomycetota bacterium
CTCCCTCATTGGAGTGGTTTTGGGGGCTGGGTCATCGCAAAGTCTCGCCATTGTTTTGACACGGTTGGTCACAGCGGTCTCGAATCCCCTATTTACGGTGGTTTTTGAAGCCAACATTGCGGTGCTGGTCGAGAATCCTCGAATTCGATCAGGTACCATTTGGGCACCAGGTGCGTTCGTAAATCGAGATGAGCTGGTGTGATACGGCTTCATTTCGACCGGCGATTCCGCCGAACGAACTCCCTAAAGCCCTTTGCTGGCTGGACTTTTGATCATGAGTGCCTTTCTCGACTCTGGACGCCGGATGCGCACACCACTTTCAATGCTTCTGTTTTTCGCCGTTTTGATGACCGGGACGGTCTCTGCCGAGACTTCTCAGCATCCCCAGGTCGCAATGATCGACTCGGCGATCGCCCAAGTTTGGGCGGATTACGAGATCTCGCCTGCGAAGGAGGCGCCGGACGCGATTTGGTGTCGTCGCGTCTACCTGGACGTGATCGGCCGGATTCCGACCTTGGAAGAACTGTCGGAGTTCACGGCGGATCGCGATGCGGATAAGAAACGCAAGCTGGTCGAGAAGCTTCTTCACGACGATCGCTACACCGAGGAGTATGCCAACCATTGGGCGACCGTCTGGACCAACCTGTTGATCGGGCGTGGTGGCGGAATGGATCGGCGCGACATGACCAATCGCGACGGGATGACGAAATACCTTCGTGATTCGTTCGCGGCGAACAAGACGTATGACCGGATGGTTTACGAGCTGGTGACGGCTGAGGGTTCCACAAAGCCGGGAACGGAAGGGTTCAACGGCGCGGTGAATTTCCTTGTTGGAAAGGTCAACGAAGAGAAAGGCGTATTGGCGGCGAGCAGCGTGTCACGCATCTTTTTGGGGCAGCAGGTGCAGTGCACCCAGTGCCACAATCACCCCTTCAATGATTGGAAGCAGCAGAAGTTTTGGGAGTTCAACTCGTTCTTTCGACAGACGCGTGCGTTGCGTCGGTTCGTCGACGGGACACGCGACATCAGCCATGCGGAACTTGTCAGCGAAGACTTCGCCGGTGAAGCAAACGACCCGGCGGACGCATTGGTTTTTTATGAAATGCGAAACGGGTTAACGCGAGTTGCCTACCCCGTGTTCACCGACGGCACGGCCATTGATCGAAGTGGCTTTGTCGAAGACGTCAATCGACGTGCTGAACTCGGGCGTCTGATGCTCGCGAGCGAGTCGATGGACAAGATGGCGATCAATCGATACTGGTCGATGTTCTTGGGGTATGGATTCACAAAGCCGATCGACGACATGGGACCGCACAACAATCCGACGCATCCCGAATTGTTGTCGAGTCTGGCATCTGAGTTTCGCGATGCGAGTTACAACCTCAAAGACTTGATTACCTGGATCACTCTCTCAAAACCGTACGCCTTGGCTTCGGTGTTGAGCAGCAAGAATCAGGTGGATGATCCGTCGATCGGCGAAACGCCCAAGTTCTCTCGGTTCTATTTGCGACAGATGAGTGCCGAGCAGTTGTATCAGTCGCTCGTCTCTGCTTCGGGTGGGACCTCACGTGGGACGTATGAGCAACAGGAGCGAAAGCGACGAGAGTGGTTGCGTCAATTCGTGGTCACATTCGGAACGGACGAAGGGGATGAGGCCACGACATTCGACGGATCGATCCCGCAGGCGTTGATGCTCTTCAACGGTGAGTTGACGCAGCAGGCGACGAGTCTGGATGCGGGCAGCTTCCTCGATCGTCTTTCGCGGTCAGGCAAGAGTCCTCGTGAGCGTTTGACGAATCTCTACATGGCCGGGCTTTCTCGGCGGCCCACGACCCGCGAAGTCCAGTTGGCGGGTGGCCTGTTTCGGGCCCGGAAAAACAATGAACGAGAAATGCTTCAGGATATGTGGTGGGCGATCCTGAATAGCAATGAGTTCATCATGCAGCACTAGACCGTTTCCATTACGGAAGCCTTAGCACGAACACTTTCAATCAAAAACGATCTTCTCTTCAAGGCAATCAAATGATCTCAACTTGGAAAACACCGCGGGGAATGTCGCGTCGGCATTTCATGAATCACTTGGCCGGTTCATCGGCGGCGGCATCGGCCGCATGGGCGTTTGGTGGCGCGATCCAAGCCAACGCAGAAGAGATGCGTCGCAATCAGAAGTCGGCGATCATGTTGTGGATGGGCGGTGGGCCTCCGACGATCGATATCTGGGACCTCAAGCCAGGTGCCCCGACCGGCGGACCGTTCAAGCCGATCTCGACGTCGGGTGACATGCAAATCAGTGAGCACATGCCGAAAGTGGCTCAGCAGATGCACAACCTCTCGGTCGTGCGAAGCATGTCGACTCGCGAGGCGGATCACTCGCGTGGTCGCTACTACATGCACACCGGATTCGCTCCCAACCCGAACATCGAGCACCCGAGCTACGGTTCGGTCATTGCACACGAGCTGATTTCACAGCGCCCCGGGCTTGAGATTCCTCCGTTCGTCTCGATCGGTGGCGCTAGCGCCGGCCCCGGGTTCCTCGGGATGGCATGGTCTCCCTTTGCGGTCACCAGCACCGGCCGGATCCGTAACCTCGACATGAAGATGGAAGACGCTCGATTGCTGCAGCGGATGAAGGCGCTGCAGGAGATCGAGTCGGGCTTCGCGAGTCGCACGCGGGACCTGCCCGCCAGCGAGCACAGCAAGGTCTTGAAGAAAACGTTTGACCTGATGACCAGCAGCCAGATGGAGGCGTTCCGTGTCGAGAAGGAAGACGAAAAGGTCAAGGAGCGATACGGCACGAACGGTTTCGGCCAAGGTTGCTTGCTGGCTCGACGATTGGTCGAAGCGGGCGTTCCGTTCATCGAGGTGGATCTCGGCGGGTGGGATTTGCACCAGAATGTTCACCAAACACTGAGTGACACGAAATTGCCGCAATTGGACCAAGCGATGAGTGCCTTGGTCGAAGACTTGGAGCAGCGTGGGTTGCTACAGGACACGGCAGTGATCTGGATGGGAGAGTTCGGGCGTACACCACGAATCAACCAAAACGCCGGACGCGATCACTGGGCACGATCCTGGTCGTGTGTGGTTGGCGGTGCGGGTATAAAGGGAGGGTTGGCGATCGGAGAAACAAGCAGCGACGGTTTGGCTGTAGAGTCAGAGCCGTTTAGCAGCGAGGATTTGATGGCGACCGTTTGTCAGGGACTCGGTATCTCCACGGACACGACCTTCATGAGCAAGAATCGTCGTCCGATGAAAATCGCCAACGGAGGAAAGTTGATCAACGAGCTATTGGTCTGATCATTGGACGAATTGGGTGTCGGCGGCCAAACGCCACCGACGGGGCCGAACGCTGTTTCGGTGACCCCGTCAAGCCAATCCGACAACGCATCGTCACCCGCGGGTGATGAGGGCACTGTCGGTGCGGGCCGACCCTCAGATTTGTCCACAGACCCTCGCGGCGACGAGCAGCCTAGCAACGACATTCCGCTCGAGGATCCTCTTGATAACGCGGCGATCATTCATCGTCATCAAAGAGGTGTTTGGCGTTACTTGAGAATGTTGGGTTGTGACGATGCGACGGCCGATGATTTAACGCAGGAGACGTTTCTGCGTGTGTTGCGTCGCAAGGACTTTGTCCAGCACAACGACAACGCAACAGCAGGCTACCTGAGGCGAACCGCTTACAACTTGCTGGTGTCTCGGCACCGAAAGCTAGGGCGGATGCAGACGGTGGCTGAACCGAAGCTCCTCGATGAATCATGGAACCAATGGGCCGGCAAGGACCTGTCGGGAAATGATGCTGTCGACGCGCTCCAACAGTGTTTTGAAAAATTGACCGAACGCGCCAAGCTGGCATTGCGAATGCGATTCGATTCCAGCGCCAGTCGCGTTCAAATCGGTGAAGCCTTGGGTATCACCGATCACGGGGCACGCAATTTGATGCAACGAGCGAAACAACAGTTGCGAAATTGTGTTGAAGAAAAGTTGAAACTCGCAAACGAACAATGACTCATACGACTGGCCAAGCGAATTCGCGAGCAGACGATGCCGATCCAATGATTGATGCATTGCTCGCTGAGTTTGTGCCAACCGATCCCGCCAAACGAAAGGTGCCGCCCGACTTGAGCGGCCGGATTCTCGCCGAGATGCGGCGACTGGATGCTGCCGAGGAGTCGCACATCGCCATGGCGTCTGACGCTGACGCCGAGATCGATGATGCGGACCCGATGCTTGACGTGCTGCTGGCTGAATTTGTTCCAGCGAACCCGGCCGACCGAAAGTCACCGCCGGACCTAAGCGATCGCATTCTTTCGGAACTGCATCGTTTGGAGTCTGAGCCGACGCCTCCACCGAAAGTCAGCGTTGCTTCTGAGCCGGTTGCCGTGACGCCGGCGCCGGATTCGGCGAGACCCGTCGTTCGCCGCATCCTTCGGTTTGCGGTTATCGCCAGCGTTCTCGGAATCGGGTGGTTTGCTTGGCCTCGAACAGATGTCCGGCCGGGCGGAGAGATCGCCGCAGTCGAGCAACAGGATGCCGTGCCCGAGCCCGAGGCGGTCGTTACGTCGCCGGTGACTGAGGAGGAGAACGAAGAACGTCCCCCAAGTCGTCCGCGAGAGCTTTCGCCACCCGAAAACGACTCGCTGGCTAGCGAGTCGCGGTCTTCAACGGCACCCCAACCGCCCATCGGGCCGGCGGAAGTCTCGAAACCGGTTTCGCTCGCCGCAATGGCCAAGAGCGTTGCTGATTTGTCGGAAGATTATTGGAAATCGCTCGGGATCACTCCGACGCCCGAGGCAGCCAACCATGAAGTCGTCTCACGCCTGAAAGGTCGCCTTGGTGTGGCGCTCTCGGCCGATTCGCTTCGCGACGTCAATCGTCTTCGTCGCCAGATTGCACGCGGCTCTGACGAGATCACTGCACGATGGCTCGCTGGCGCGTCGGCCCGTAGTCTTCGAAGCGTCGAGGAAAGCAAAGCATTAGTCGACACACTCTCCACAGGATTCGACGGCCAAGCCTCGTTCGATGAAACGTTGGTTTCGCTGATCAATGGCGAAAACGAGCACTCCTCCGATTGGTACCAGATGCTCGGGGGATCGAATTCAGAGATCGTCGCTGTTCGTTTGGCAGATCTTTCGATGGACGCCGACTTGCGTTGCGTCCGCTGTCACGACTCGATGATTGGTGGCGATCTCACCCAGGACAACTACTGGTCCTTCGTCGCTTTGTTGCGAAGCACGCTGAAGCGAAACGAAGATCGCTGGATCGTCGACTCCGCAAAGCCGGCATCGCCGGTTTTCTTCGACCTTCCCGATGGTCGGGCACGAATGGCGGAACCACGCGTCGATTTCCTTTCGGAGACAAAGCCGACCGAATGGACTGAATGGACCTCTACATTGACGGGCAGTAAGGAACTCGCCGATGGTCTCGTCGATTCGCTTTGGAAGCTTGTTTATGGTCGTGGCTTGTCGGCCTCGGCGTTCGACGCCGACGCAGCGCCGATCGATCAATCGCTACGGGCGCTTCACGCGCAGTTGTCCGAGGATCTTCGCGCCAGTGACTTCGACATGGCTCGAACGTTGGCACTGATTGTGTCGTCGCCGATGGCACGGCGTAGTGTCCCCGAGTCACTCCGCCAGGAAAACGCACTCACGGCTTCGTCGCAAAGTCGCGAGCGGGCACTGGAACTGGTGGGTGCGTTCGCGGCTGCCACCGAGGCGCCGCGTTCAACCCGCGTTGACCGAGTCGAATTGGCGATGCGCCGGATCGGGAAACGTTTTGGCACGCTCGAGTCGGATCTTCTCGCACAGCCGATTCCGTCGAGTAGCGGTCAGGGTTCGTTGAGTCCCAAAGATCCGCGTGAGTCCTTCCGTGATCTACTCAGCATCGACTTCCCGCGTGACGATGCCCCGCTTCCTGTCTCATGGTTGCGGTCGATCGAAGACTATGACGAACAAGTTCGTCACCTCGTGTACCTGTCCGGACGAGGCAGCGGGGGAAAACTGATCGAGACGGCCGCCGAGCAGCTCGGAGACGCCGGCAGTCGCGAATCGGCACTGAGTCGTGTTTGGTGGATTTTGAGCGAGTAGGCGGCGTCGGGCCTCGCGGTGAAATACAATCGCGACCCCCTTCCTCCCAACGTGAGACGCCATGATGACCCGCTTTCCGATTTGCTTTTTGCTGATTTGTTTTGTCGCCGCTGCCGCAGAAGCGGACTCTGGAAAGCATCTCTTCATTCTCTCGGGGCAATCCAATATGGGAGGACTTCGACCGGAGGAGTCCTTCGAGCCCGCGGTTGAAGATGCGTTCGGCGAAGACAACGTGATCGTCGTCTACGATGCGATGGGTGGCCAGCCGATTCGACGCTGGTACAAGCAGTGGAAACCCGAGAAGGGCGACGCGCCGGAAGAATGCGGTGACCTGTACGATCGATTGATGAAGAAAGTTGCGGTGGCAACGAAGGGGCAAACCATTGCGTCGGCCACGTTCATCTGGATGCAGGGAGAACGAGACGCTCGGGAGCAACACGGCAACGTGTACGAAGCGAGCCTGCGGGGCCTCTGCGATCAAGTTCGTTCCGACCTCGATCGAGATGATTTGAACGTTGTGATCGGCAGGCTCAGCGATCACGACATGGAAAACAAACGCTACAAACACTGGACCCTGGTTAGAGAGGTTCAAGTCCGATTCGCGGAGAGCCAGCCGAGCGGTGCGTGGGTCGACTGCGACGACTTGAATGACGGTAAGAACCGCAAAGGTAAGCCGATCAAAGATGACCTTCACTATTCGGCGGACGGTTATAAAGTTCTCGGCGAGCGGTTCGCAGCCAAGGCGATCGAGCTGATCGGCCAGTAGTTTCTCGCGACAATCGGCTTGTGGTTATCGTGAGGCTCGTCGGCCTTTCGAACGCTCGGATTTGGTTTTGAATTCCTGCGCTCCCTGTCGTGGAATCCATGCGGCGAGACGATCGCGAACCGTCTGGAACCTGGCGTCGTCGGCGAGATTGTCGAACTCGTTCTGATCGCTGCCGTGATTGTAGAGTTCCTGCGAACCATCGTCGTATTCAATGAGACGCCAGTTGCGTGTTCGAACCGAGTGGTTGCCTTCGTAGGAGGAGGTGATTGCCGGTTGAACTCGTTCGGCCGTCGGACGACGTAACTGCGGCATGAGCGAGTGTCCTTCGAGTTGATCGTTTCTGGGAAGCTCGCAAAGTTCGATCAGCGTCGGGTAAATGTCGATCAGGCTCGCCACTTCGCGGCAAGGCTCGCCGGGTTGGATGCCTGGTCCTGCAAACAATAACGGGACGCGCGTCGATTCTTCCCAGAGCGTTCGTTTTGCCCAGTGTTGTTTTTCGCTGAGGTGGAAACCATGGTCGCTCCACAGGACGACGATCGTCTTGTCCGCATGAGGGCTGGATGCCAATGCGTCGAGCACGATACCGACACAGTGGTCCACAAAACTAATGGAAGCGAGGTACGCGTGCGTGAGGCTGCGTTGTTTCCCGTGCTCAACCACCTGAGCATGTGTGGGAGCGACCGCGTAGTCATTGATTCCTAAGAAATTCCCCGGTAGATCGTCGAGATCCCCGATCGGGCTGCGCGGCAACTCGAGCGTTTCGGGCACGTGCAAGTCGAACCACTTGGGAGGAACGCAGAGCGGGACATGAGGGCGAAAGAAACCGACCGAGAGAAAGAACGGCTCGTCGAATTCCTCTCCCAGGACGGCTGCCGCTTTTTGGGCGAGTTGGTAGTCCGCCATCTCTGAATCCATCGATGGATAGGCTCCCCAGTCCCAGGCACGGCTCCAGTGCGCGGGGCGATTGAGCGGCTTTTTGGGCGCCGGACTCTTCGCTCGACCCAACGACCGGTCAATATCGTTCGCGAGTCGTCCACTGAATCCGTGATGGAGGACCTTTCCACCGGCAATCGTGTAGTAGCCGTGTCGTTTGAAGTATCCCTGGATCGTGGGAACGTCTTTCAGCGCTCGGAGGTCCTGGTACTTGGGACCGAGTTCGTAACTGCCGTGAGTTGTCGCAGCCGTACCCGACATGACGCTGACTCGCGAGCTGGAACAGACGGGGACCGCACAGTGCGCGTTGGCAAAGTTTCGACCACGCTCGGCGAGGGCATCCATGTTCGGCGTGAGTGCTTGCGAATGGCCACCGAGAAAGCCCGTCCAGTCATTCAAATCGTCGATGGCGATAAAGAGAACGTTTGGCGATTCGGCAAACGCCGGTGTAGTCGGGATGGCGAAACCGAGACCAAAAAGTGCCGTCATCGCGAGGAGACGCGCGGCGGCGATTCCGCGTCCAAGTTTCAAGCTCATTTCACTCACGCCTTTGGTTAAGCCGGTCTTCGAGTCATCCATGCCTCAAACGAAAAGAAAGCGAAGACCGATCTGTCGCGGAAAGCTCATTCCGCCTCGCTCACTTTGGGCTCGCTGATCGCGGGCGTCTCCGGCTCGGTTTTATCCGATTCGGTTTTATCCGACTCGGGATCGATCGATGCCACCTCGGGCGTGTCGACCTGAACGATTTCCGATTCCGGGAAGGTGAGCGACCAAGCATAGAAGAACGCTTGCAACGTTCGAACGCCTTCGGGAGCCGAGACGACCCGCAGTACGCCTTCGCGCGATTCGATTTCGACGGCACCGGCATCTGTTTCGACGGTCATCGAGTCTGTGATTTCGTCACGGGGGACGAACCAGGCTTTCTCGTCGGTCGCGATCCCGATTCCGAGAGTCTTGATCGGCAGAGCGTCGGAGTATTCGCGGACCGGAACCATCAGGTTGTCGCTAGTGAAATACTGCGCGTACTCGTCCTCAAAGATCGGTTCTCCTGAGAAGCTAACGAGCAAAGCGTCGGGATACTGGGAGAGAAACTCTTCGTGTGAAAGGACTTCGACCGGCCGAGGCGACAACTTGGTACCAACATGTGCTCCCGACACGGCAGTCAAATTCATCTGGGTCCAGAGCCCGAGTTCTTCGCGGTCGTACATCAGCAGATTATGGTTGTAGAGCGCTCCGCTGGTGCCAAACTCAACCACTCGCGGTCCCTCCTCGCCTTGGACCACGCGCGAAAAGACGGCGACGGAGTCACACAACGGGCAGTAAGTGATGGCCACATGGTCGTCGCCGACCGTGAGGTTTGCGATCTCGCGATAGTACATGACCCGAAACGAGGTTCCGACAACCTTGCCACCGATGCGAGCGACTGCGATTCGATCACCTTCGGGGACCCAATCTGCTTCACTCGCCGGAACCAACTCGGTCTCCGTGATTGGCGGTACCTCGTCGCGACCGAGGAGCGTGTGGATGTCCTCGATGGGGATGGCTAACCCGTCGAGGTTGTACTCATCTTCAAGGAAGACGCCGCCGGAATAGTGAATGCGAGTGAATTCTTCTTCTTTATCGAGCTGTCGCTCCCAATTCAGTCGCTCGGCCTTCTTGCCGCAGCCAACCAGTGTGAACGCACAAACCAAAAGCAGCGGGAGAGTCCGGTACAGATGAGGCACAGTGGATGAGTCAGCCTTCCAGCGCTATTTCAGAAGCGAATGCCCGAAGCAGAAAATCCAGGCCGCGCTGTTCGATACCCGGATGGCTGCTATTACGTGGCCCCGCGACGTTGAGCGTTTCGGGGCGGAGCGAGTCAAGCCAAAGACGCACGTCCGCCGCGTACGCCGTCGCTAGGTTAAGGCATAGGCAGGGCCGTTTCCACTGTTTCGTGAGCCGAAACGTCAGTAATGTCCCTCCACGAAGCTTCTCCTCGTAGAGAATGAGCGTGGCATCGCTATCGATTACGTTTTGTTCGGTACGTGGTGGGTATTCCGGAGTGTCCATCTCGGTCAATTCATAGCGGCTGGGAATCGACCCATCCTCCGACAAGCGACCCTTGGGGCACCAACCACCGTGTGCAATCCCAAAGGCAATAGCGGCTTCAAGTCCCGCGCGATCGATTCCGGTTTGTCCGCCCGAGACGATTCGTTGCGGCAGAAAGGGAGGCTTGGTTGCAGGCACGGCGTGCCACCGGAAACGCGTAGAAGAGGTCGATCACCAAAGCCCGGTTTCGAGAGTCGGTGGCAGCCAGGACAGCGAACGTCGCCACGCTTGGGGAAGTTCAGCCGTCAATTCCATCCGCTCTTCGGTCGTCGGATGACTTATTAGAAGCCGCCAACTGTGGAGGGCAACCCCGGACGGGAATGCGACGCGCGAACCATATTTTCTGTCGCCCAAAATCGGATGCCCACGATCGGCGAATTGAAGACGAATCTGGTGCTTGCGGCCCGTCGCCAGCCGCACCGCTACGAGCGCTGCATCGGCTGATTGGTGAAGTAGCTCATACTCCAGTCGGGCTTCCTTCGCGTCTTCGCGCGGCGATGTCGCGGTTCGCATGCGCATCGCGGTCTCATCCTTCCAAACGGAGTCGATCAGTGTACCGGTCGCAGTCAAACGCGAATCATGCTCGAGATGTCCTTCGACGACCGCCAAGTAAATCTTGACCGCCTTGGTAGACACTTTCTTGTGCTTGCCCGGTCCGCCGAACTGGATGGACAAACGCGACGCCGCTTTACTCGTGCGTGCCAAAACAAGCGTGCCGGTCGTCTTGGCATCGAGTCGGCTGACAACGCCGACAAACACGTTGCCAGGCTTGTTGTATTTCTTCCGCAAGTAATCGCATGCCCATTGGTGAACGCTCGCCTCGCCAGATTGGGCACCCATCGTCGCGAGTCCCGCCGGTTTGTTGACGACGAGGAGATGGTTGTCTTCGTAGAGGACTTGCACGGTGGAGAGGGGCGGGAGTGGCGAGTGGCGAGTGGCGAGAGGCGAG
>JBCBOT010000289.1:0-10818 GCA_039821165.1 Planctomycetota bacterium
GCGTTACCCGTAAATGTTGAGCGGCATATGCCGCTCAACATTTACGGGTAACGCCCTGCCGCTCACCATAGACGGGGCAGTGCCCAACTGAGAATGCGAACCTTTTCAGGTCAGTGAGTGTCATCGCTTCATTCGTTCCCAACGCGAGACGAGGATATCCCTTGGAACTGATTCAAATTGGCCGGGATGGTACGTTGCCCGACGACATCGAGATGAACGATCACCTCGAAATGATGCTTCAAATGACGGCTGAGAACTACGCAAACGTTGGCTATCCAGAACCCTGGGTCGGATACGTTGCGGTCGAACAGAATGTCGTTCTTGGCTTTTGCGGATTTAAGGCGGCGCCAGAAAATGGACGTGTGGAAATAGCCTACGCGACGACACCCGGATCGGAAGGACGAGGCATTGCGACGTCGATGGCGCGTCGACTGATTGACATTGCCACGTCCGACCCGGAGCGTCCGACTGTGTTTGCTCAGACGCTGCCTGAAGAAAACGCGTCGACATCCATCCTGAAAAAGCTTGGGTTCGTTCACAAAGGCTCGGTGGAGCACGAGGAAGACGGAACCGTTTGGGAGTGGGAACTGCAGCGAGCTTCGACCGATGGATGATGAAAACGAGGACCGGCATCCTACGCTGCCACCTCGTGTCTCGGTTCGGCCCGTTACCGCCGAGGATCTACCAACGCTTTTCGCGTTTGAGTCCGAAGAACGTGCCAACGAAATGGCTCTCGCGGTTCCAAGGACCGCCGAGGAATTTGATGCACACTGGAAAAAGATTCTGGGGCAGCCGTCAGTGTTGGTGTTGGCGGTTGAGTCGGACGACGAATTGGCTGGCTCCGTCGTCTGTTTCGAGATGCAGGGCCATTACTACGCCGGCTACTGGATCGGTGAGGCGTACTGGGGCCGCGGCGTCGCGACGCGAGCGCTTCGGCTGCTGCTACAGCGAGTCGCGTTTCGACCACTTTTCGCGAGGGTTTCAACGAGCAACCACGCCTCCATTCGCGTCTTGCAGAAATGTGGGTTCCTCGAGAGTCACCGAGAATTGGGGCGTGGCAACGCGAGGTTTCTTGAAAGCGAGATCGTGGTGATGAAGCTCGAAGCGTGAATCTTCGAAACGAATTTGGGCATGCCCTGTCAGTCGCAAGTGTTTTTGCCACGAGCGCAACGGCGGCAAAGGCTTTGTAACCTTTGCGTCTACCGGTCGTTCTGCGAGCGATGGCAATCCCGTGGTCCGCTCCGGTTGCCGTGTATCAACGACAGTTCAACGATGAGATGAACGCTCGCAGCAACGCATCCTGTGACTGTCATCCGAACAGTCTTCCAGGATCAAGTTACTCCGCTTTGCGTGTCCACTGAAGATTCCGAAACTCGGGGGCTTTTCCTTCCCATCGTTTGCCCAATTTCAGAGAAGGCTCGCCACGGCCTCTTCGCAGTCGTTCTACATCACTCAAGGTGAGTTGTTTCAATCCACGCCAAGAAGTCACGGATTCACCCGACGCGGATTTGAAGTCCGATGGCTGCAATGAAATCATCTTCCAGCCACCTCCCGACAGGCTGACCTCGGTTGCGACGTCGTCCAGTCGGATCACAAGCGTATTGGCTTCATCGGAATGCACCTCGAGTGAAAGCATCGCGTCAGGCGGTGGTTGGTAAATTCGTGACGAGAGCTTGTTGGTGCGACGTTGCCAAGCCTCCGGTCCATTGCTGTAGATGAACCACTCTTTTTGCCAACCGTCCGCAAAATCCTCGATCATCGTTTGCGGCTCGAGTTGCACCCCGACATTTGCTCGTTGCAGTTCGTCGGCCGTGGCGATCGTCAGTAGCGACGAGAGATTAAAGGAATCCGTAGTGTAAATGCCATAGTAGTACCCTGCACCGGTCACAGGCTCGTTCAGTTGGTAGCGGACATTTGCGTACACCCAGAGCGGCGCATCGACCGTCTCAAGCGGTAGATCCGCGGACCAAACATTGCCATTCTCACTGGCCTCAGCGTGATGCCAGAATCGATGCATGGTCTGGAGTCGGTCTTCAGGACGCTCGTCCGCCTTGCCTTGAGACGTGTAGAAAATGTCGACTGATTGAACAGGCATCGAAGCGTCGGGTGTCACCGTGAAGACTGGCGATGCTGAGGGGCCGTTTAGATCGAGCTTCGTTTCCGGCGTCGTAGGAAACTCAAACGTCCCTTTCAGATGCTGGTCCATCCAAAGCTGTGTCGCGACTTCGTAAGGGGCCGTGTCCTGGTGGTTGTGATGCGGTGAACATGTTATCCGCCACTGTTCGCTTCGGAGTTCGTCGATAGCGGTCGGCAAGTCACCGATGCGGCCATGAAAATCGTTCGCGGGACTGAGAAAACAGATGGGACATTGAATCCGCTTGAGGCTCACTCCGTCCCCCAACGTCTTGCGGAACAGTGGGCTGCGATTGTCGCGGTCACTGATCCCGCCGCACGATGGCGCGGCGGCTTGGACCCGTGGGTCCACCGATGTCAGCACCGTCAGTTTGCCACCCATCGAGTGGCCGTAGACGCCGAGTCGTGTCGCGTCGACCTCGGGTTGCTGTTCGAGAAACGTCAACGCTCTTCGTGCGGCCATGGCGCATAGAAACCAACCGCTGTTACGCGGTGATTCGACATCGTCAAGCGTCCACGCCGCTGGTTCGATACTCGGAAATTGGTTGCCGGGGTTTCGGCCTGGAGCGTGATAGCCGTCGACGGCTCCCCAATCGGTCGTCAGTCGGTAGTTGGGATCATTGACTTGGTTCGCCCAAAACAACTTCACTTCATCGGGGCTCACGCGATACTTCGTCGAGCTGATTCGCCCCGCCCAGGCAATCGAAACGGTCGCGTAGCCTCGCTTCGCGTTGGTCAAGCATGCTTTCGCATCCGCATACTGGCCCCCACCGTGAATTTGAACCAAGCCGGGAAGTTTCTTTTCTGCAGGCAGGGTTTTCGGGAATCCGTAGATCGCCGCCAGCGTTGCAGTTTGGCCTTTGAAGACACCGACGCGAAACCGAATGACGCGCAACACGACGTCGTCTTCTTCCCATTCGTGTAGCAGCTCCGTCTCAAGTGGTTCGGAGCGAGGGTCGAAACCCGCCCACATGGCGTCGAGTGTTTCCGGCGCGGCACCTTCATTGAGTGGTGGAAGGGTGTCCGGTTCTGCGGCATTCGCAGTTGGGAGACAAAAAACGAAACAGAGTAGCAAAAGGGGCTTTTGAAACTTCACTCGGATTCCTTTTTGGAACGTTCGCTCTCCGTCGGCTTTTCACGAAACACCAGCATGCACAACATCGACAGGATGACGCCGAGGAGAGTCTCTGAGAGAAACGACTGAATCGAATAGTTTGTCGCCGTGGTCGCGAGTCGAGTCTGTTCCACTTTGCGCCGCAACTCTTCGCCCGTCACTCCTTGTTCTTGAAAAGCCTCCAGCGCCGCTTCGGTCACGTAGATCTGCCATCCAGGATTCACCACGTGGAAATAGCCGATCTGCGCGAATACGGCGACCAAGCCTGAGAAAAATGCCGCATAGGCGCCGACTCCGACACCACTCCAGTAGGAGAGTGCGATGGCGCGCCGTTTGGCCAATCGCAGCAAGACGATGTAGAGGACGATATTCAGGATCAACCAAAGCAGCATGTAGAGTTGGAACACTCCGATGCCGCTGGTGTGAAGGCCGATCCAAAACGCGAGGTAAAGCCAACTCAAATTGATGAAACCGATCGCGAGTCCGCCGAGGACCGCAAAGCCTATCATCGATTTCATACAACTCTCCCGCTGACGGTCACTCGGTTTCGGGTTTTGAGAACGCTTTGGTCAGCGCCTCTTTACCGCCCACAACTGGCAGCTCAATGTGAGTTTCGTTTAGCTCCACAGTGAGTTGAGTGCCGGGAGTCGGGTGGAGCGTAAAATCCTTGTCGCTCGAAAAGATCATCAACCCGATTTGCTGGCCCTTGGCGATGACTTGATCGTCCGGCTGCAGATCGAAACTCATCTTGTAGAACTTTCCGGGGATCAACGGTTCACTTTCGGTGAGGGATCGATAGTTCTGCGGGTCAGCCCAGCCGCGTGTGATGATGTTATCGGTGATCTTGGAGCGTCGCGACTTGTTCCATGGGAGAGACACCAGCCACACCGATAGGTTTGCGGCGGGGCGGTCGCAAGCGAGTTTGATGGAGATGCGTGGTGTCCCAGACAGATGTACCGATTCGGACAACTCCGGTGTTACATACATCAGGCGGTGTTCAGTCCAGTCGGCTTGTGCGAGCGTGTCGCCGCTGAACGAGAAATTATCGACAAGCGTTTCAGTGCCATTGCTCGAACTCGCTTCCATCGTCAGCTCGCCGTGTTCGGGAGCACCCGGTTTCAGGTGGAGGGAGACGGGTGATGCTTTCGGATTGGGATACTCTTCGTAAGCCGTCGGTTTGTCCTGTGCGTCTCCCTCGCGGACGATCCACGACCGAGCGTCCTTCTCAACACCGTTCTCGACGCCATGCAAGTAGCGAGTGAACCATCGATTCATCATCTTCATTGGAGGTGGCCCGCCGTGGCCACCTTGATGGAAGAATGCTTGGCAGGGGACGCCCTTTTTCTTGAGCGCTTCGTAGATTCGGACACTGTGTTCGGGAACGACGTTCCAATCATTGAAGGCGTGAGCCATTAACACGGCGCATCGAAGAGGCTCGAGATCGTTGAGGTAGTCACGCCCAGCCCAAAATTCGTTGTAGTCGCCGTTGACCCGATCAAATCCTTCCGCCATTTCTTTATCGCGAACGGTGGAATCGCAGTACTCGCGTTTGGACTCATCGCCGCTGTGGATGAACTCGTACAGGCAGTCGATGTCTTCACCGACGTAGCCGCCCGGGTGTCGGATCAGGCCGTTGGATCGATAGTAGTGGTAGTACGAGGTGTTGGGGGCAATCGGAATGATCGCTTCGAGTCCTTCGACGCCTGTGGTTGCAGCCGCAAGTGGAATCGTTCCGTTGTAGGAGGTCCCCGTCATTCCAACCTTGCCGGTGGACCAGTACGCCTCGACTTGTTCATTGCCATCGGGGGTGGTGAATCCTTTGCCACGGCCGCACAACCAATCAATGACCGCTTTCGGCCCGAACGACTCGTTGTCTCCGCCGACCGTGGGGCAGCCCTGCGACAAGCCCGTTCCGGGCGACGAGGAGTGAACGACCACGTACCCGCGTGGCAGCCAAGTCTTGATGTGCGATTTAGAGATGATCGGACGCTGTCCCTTCCGTTTCACCCCTGGGTCGTTGGTACGCTTCGGCGGTAATTTGCCGAGTTCCTGACGCGGATTCCAGAAGTAGTCGTCGCCCGCGTGTCCAGTCCCGGCGAAATACGGACTCGAGACGTAGACAACAGGCAGCTTCAATCCTTCGGTCTCGGTTTGGCCTGGCCGTGCAACGGCAACATGCATGCGATCGAGCTTTCCATCGCCATCGGTGTCGAAATTCGTCTCGACCCACAGGTCATGCCGGACCCAGTAGTCGGGATCCGAAAACGCTTTGACGACCTGTGCTTCTCCATCCTTGAATTCCGGCTTCACCGGGTCAGCGGAGGACGCATTCAGGCAAGCAGCGCTGACGAACAGTGCTGCAGAGAGAAACCGGGAAAATCCAATCGTTTTCGACCAATTGATCGGTGAGGGCATATTCGGCGTTCCATGGGCGGGATCATTCGAGACCCGCTAATTCTGAACCGAACCGACCCTCACCGCTACCTCTGGACACGATGCCGCATCAAGAAACGCATCGTCTATCGATGGCGGTCGGACCTACCCCGCTTTGTTGAGCGCGGCGGTGCCTTCCGAAACCTTCATTTTGATGGTTTGGTTGAGCGACTGATCGAGCTGCTGCCCGCCGGTCGTGATCCGCATTTTGACGTTTTGAAGGACGCTCGAGTCGGTCACCCGTCCGGCAGACGCATCAAAGTACAGGTCGCCCTTGGTGGATTGCTCGACGATATCGATTTTTGCGCCGGCAGGTCCTCCGAGAAACTTCATTTCGAGATCGACATCGAAGTGGTGCAGGCCCTTGCGGTCTGCTTGCCCCATCCCTTTGTAGGTGAAGGTCCGCGTCACCCGAACGTTGCCGGCCGGCGATGGTGTTTCGATCACTTCATTCCATGAGTCTCCGACGGAGAGCGGCTTTTCGGGCAAGACAAGTGAAGCTTGCTTCGACATCTGTTTGACCATGTCCGCCATCTGTGGACCCCCGAGGTTCCCGAGTGCTTCCCCGACCTCCTTGCCAAGCTCGACCGTCAAGATTTCTCCGCGTCCGTTCATGGTTTGAGTCATCGTCTTGCCCACGAGTCCACCAACGCTTTGCGCGACAGCGGCCGCCTGCGGCGAATGTTCCTTGTCGTCGCTATCGAATTTAATCGGTCCGCTGGGAGTGATCATGTCCATCGACATTCGCTCAATGGTCGATTCGATCGTGGCAATGCCATCTTTGACATCGGCGCAGTTCCAGGCCATCCATGTTTTCGTCGAGTTCCCGTTGCGGATGTTTTGTCCAGCGATCGACATTTTCATTTCCATCGCTTGCTCCATTTCAAAGAGCAGCTTGTCTCCTTTGTTGAACTTCCACTGCAGCTTCACGCCGTTTTGCGCGTGGAGTACACCTGAGAGGAACGAAAGAGCGAGCAGGGAAAGAAGGAAGCGTTGGGGTGTTATCGGGCGATTCATGATTTGGTTTCGCTTGTTTTGGGTGAGAGGACTGAACGCATTCTATTCGAAAGCAGGCTCAGACAGTTGAACGTGTGTTCTAGCGGCTACGTCCCGAATCGCGCACCCGAGACAGTTCCGTTCGCAATCGTTCGACGACCTGTGGTTGCTCCTCAAAACGGTTCCGTTGCTCCGCAGGGTCGTCCGCCAAATTGTAGAGTTGTCCCGTTGGGCCATCAGCGGTCGGTTTGACACGGGACGGTTTTGAGAAACCGCCCGAGCCGAGGCCCTCGATCAACTTCCAGTCGCCGATGCGAACGGTCATTGTTTTGTTGCCCGATTCCATGACGAACGAGGGGCGAATCGGTTTGTCGTTCGGTTGCTCACCGCTCAGAATCGGCAGGAGACTAAAACTATCGGGGCCTGCGTCCGCTGGAAGTTCGACGTCGACAATGGAGGCGAACGTCGCCAGTAGATCGGTGAAGCAGACAGTTTGTCGACTGACCGAACCCGGTGACACGACCCCGGGCCAACGAACGACAAACGGCATTCGGTGTCCGCCTTCCCACGCATCCGCCTTCATACCGCGAAGGCCGCCCACGCTGTCGTGGTCAAACCGGTTCACATCCATCTCGTACCAGACCGGCCCGTTGTCCGAGGTCACGATCACGAGTGTGTCGTCCTTCATGCCCTTTTGTTCGAGAGCCTTCAGGACTCTACCGATCATCGCGTCGACCATCACGGTAAAGTCGCCGTACATCGAGGCATTGCTTTTCCCGACGAACTCGGGACTTGGCAGCCAAGGCGTGTGGGGAGCTGGGTAGGCAAGGTAGAGCATCATCGGTTGATCAGGCGTCGAATCAGCGTGTTCCTCGATCACTCGAACAGCCTCGTCGGTGAATTTCGGCAACACGTCATTCAGTTCCAGCCCCGGCGCGATGCCGCCGGCACGCCAGAATGCACCCTGGATCGGAGTCCAACCCGGACTACTGTTGGCGTCGATTTGTGCCGTCGGTGGTTCGACGGCGCGGTTGCCGCGGATGTAGAAATAGGGCGGGATGTCGGTTGAGGCGCGGATGCCGAAGAACGATTGAAAACCACGGTCAATGGGGCCTCCCGGTAACGGCTTGTCGTAGCCGTCTTCGGCGAACCCGAGGTGCCATTTTCCAACCATCGCGGTCCGATATCCAGAATCCGAGAGCAGCGAAGCGATGGTCATTCGATCCTGCGCGATCGTCGGCTTCTTTCGCCACTGACCGGGGTTTGCACGAAAGGGATACCTGCCAGTCATCAGCCCGTAACGTGAAAGATGGCAAAGTGGCCCGGGAGCATGCGCATCGGTGAATCGCATCCCGTCACTGGCCAGTCGATTCAAATGCGGCGTCGGGATTTTCGAGTTTGCGTTGTAACAACCCGGATCGCCGTAGCCCATGTCATCGACCATGATCACGACGATGTGAGGCAGGTTGGAGGCGTTCTCTGCCGAAAGGCAGGTCGCATGAAACAGGAGCCCGGCAATCAATAAAAAGCAGGCTCGCCACGCGGCCGTCCGACCGGTCTTCAGAACGCGCAACGCGTCCCCACCAAACTCTCTCATCATTCCTACCTTGATCACATCGTTGATTCAGTCAGAAGAACGCCGCTCGGACAAGTGATCCGATGCCGACACAAACTTACTCCGGTTGCCTTCCTGGAGGATAACAAAACGACCTGCCGGTCCGCTATTTTGATATGATTCAGAGTTGCTTCCAATCTTCAGTTCGAATGGTGACGTGAGCTTCTCTTCGTTGACCATCGGCTTTGTTCGACGCAGAGACCAGCTAGCGCCTTTGGTCTTCGGGTGGCCCTTATGGTCTGATGAACCCCGCGTTTCTGACGGTGTCCTTGATCGGAACAGTCCTGTGCCCAATCCTTATGATCCGCCTCGCGAACAGGGCGTAGAGCTGCCAAGGGTCGAACCCGATCGCGACGGTCATCGTGTTGTCGCCGCGCTCGCCTTTCTTGCAGGCTGCATGCTCGGCTTTCAGTTTGGGTACACGCTGCAGCAGGGGCCGACGCCTGTCTTGACCTACTTTTTGGCTGCGCCCGTCGCGTATTCTCTCAACACGTTGATCTTCGCGATCGTCTGTTTCGTGGCCGTTTTGCCGTACCGTTTTGCTCGGTCTTTTTTTGTTCCCCTTCACCAAGTGAGTGTTGCTCAGCGGTTTCTCTCCGGATTCATCATGATGGGTTTCGGGTACACGCTCAACGTGATCCTCGAACAACTTTCCATTGTGACAACCGGTGCCCCGACGTCCTTCGTTGATTGGATGTCGGTGTTTCTCTTATTCGCCGTCTCGGCTTTCGTTTCCGTCGAATTCGAGTGCGCTGCCGCGAAGAGGATGCGGGCTCGTTTGGCCTGATCCGCAAGCGACGAGTCGCCCCATTGGTTTCGAGCGTTGCCGTGAACGACGAAAACCCATGTCAGATGCCTGCGGTTTCCCGGGCACGCCGCAATGGACAGGTTCTGCGTTTGCGGGACAGCGCCTAGACTTTGCAGGATTCGCTACCCGCAAACCGAGCGTTGAATTGAACCGAAACGAGACCGATTCGCCATCACTCCGGGAACAGCTCTTTCAGCAGATTTTGCTTGCTCGTCAGCGAGTGTATGCCGTCCGCGGTCCGACACCGCTGGAGCGACTGGACGTCGGTCCAGATATCGAGGTGTGGGTCAAACGTGAAGATCAGCCACCGATTCACTCCTACAAGTGGCGTGGTGCCTACAACAACATCGCGTCGCTTGAATCTGAGTGTCGAGAACGCGGTGTGGTATGCGCATCGGCGGGCAATCATGCCCAGGGTGTTGCTTTGGCGGCTGCCGAGCTCGGTTGTCCGGCGACCGTGTTCATGCCGCGTCCGACGCCGCAGATGAAACAGAACGCGGTTCGTAAACATGGTGGTGATCGTGTGACGGTCCACTTGAGTGGCGACACGTATGACGAGGCATACGCGGTGGCTCGCGAGCATGCGAAGCAGTCCGGTCAAACGTTCGTCCACGCCTACGATGATTTGGTGACCATGGGTGGGCAAGGAACGCTCGCGGATGAAGTCGTGATGTCGGGCATCGGAGAGTTTGATGTTGCCTTTTTACAGATCGGCGGTGGCGGAATGGCGGCGTCGGTTGCGTGCTGGCTGAAGCACTACATGCCGGAGATCCGAATCATCGGCGTCGAGGGCGAAGGCCAAGCCTCGATGAAGCGGGCCGTTGAGAATGGTGCCCCGATTGAACTCGACGAACTCGACATCTTTTGTGACGGGACGGCGGTGAGGCGGGCAGGCGATTTGACGTACCAGCTTTGTGCGGAGTTGATCGACGAGTTCGTCACGGTTTCGAATCAACAGGTTTGCAATGCGATTCGCAATTTCTGGACGTGGCGTCGTCGGGTCGTCGAACCGGCGGGCGCGATCGGTCTTGCCGGAATGCTGGCTGAGCGAGATCGGCTCCGTGGCAAGCGTGTGTTGACTGTGACGTGCGGAAGCAACATGGATTTTTCACAGCTCGCGGTCATCGGTGCCGAGACCGGTATCGGCGGACGCCATCGCCATCACCTGCGATTTCGCATCGATCAGCAACAGGGCTCATTGCTGGGGTTGATGCAGCAAGCCTTGTCGGGCTGCAACATTGTCGAGTTTCAATACGGCAAGTCGGAATCGAAGTGGGCGTACCCCGTGATCGGTTTTGATTCGACTCCGGAAGTTCTTCGGCAGGTGCACGACAAATGCGCAGAGATCGGCGTTGAAGTCGAAGATGTCTCAGGCGGAGAAGACATTCAATTCCGCGTGGTTCACTTTGAAGCGGAAACCTTTCGTCATCCGCTCATGATCAACTACGAGTTTCCTGAACGTGCCGGCGCACTCCACGAGTTCCTCGGCGAGATACAGGACTCCGCGAACATCTGCTATTTCAATTACAAATACTCTGGCGAACGGGTGGGGCGTGCGATCGTCGGGCTGGAGTTTTCCGGGACGGACCAGCGCGAAGAACTCGTTCAACGCCTGCAAAGCAATCGAATACTTCGTGGACGGTACCAGATGTTGAGTGAGAGTGTTGTCGCACGCATGCTTGGCAAACGGCGAAGCTAGGTTCTGTCGCTAAAATGGTG
>JBCBOT010000290.1:0-10814 GCA_039821165.1 Planctomycetota bacterium
GCCGAACTGGAAACAAAAGACCGCGTAAGTTGTATCGGTTAGGCGGTTTCTGCGGCTTGAGGGAAATTGCGGCTCGCACCCCCACGTGTTGAAGATCGGCCAGGCACGCCACCCTCAAGAGGGGAGGCAATTGTCAGGGCCTAACGCTTTTACCTATTGAGTGCGGAAGACGAATCCGCCCCGTGAGTGTGATGTTTTCGTGTTGCAGGTCCGAAACCCGTCGGTTTCGGGGGATGAAAGATTGAAAGAGTCACGCGGCTGGTGTTCAATGCTGTGACCAATTGGATGTGAATTAAACCGAGATGGCCTCCTCAAAAACCCGATCCACGCGACTTCAAAGCAGTCAGAGATGGCTGCCGCGGATGCTGTGCGCTTTGCTCGGGCTTCTTTGGGCGGTCGGGCCAACGCTCCACGGCGTGGTGCACTTGGCAGATGTTCAGCACATTCACACACCGGGTGCAGTCCACTCGCATGAGCACCACGATCATGGTGACTCGGCGTCCCATACACATCACGAGCACGCGGACAGTGCCAACTCGCACGCTTCGAATGAGCCATCGAAGACCACGTCGGGGGAACACGGAGACCAAAGTCCGACGCGTGATGAACGCTCTCAGGTTTTCTTCTTTTCGCTGGAGTTCGAAGCCCCCGCCACGGTGGCTGTCGATGTCGAATTCAACGTTTCTAGGCTGGCTACCGACGAAAGCTTTGTAGAAAGCAGTGCCGCTTTCTCTCCTCCGTCGATCGGAGCATCGGGTCCCCGGGGCCCTCCGATTTGGACGTAACAGTCGCCTTTCATCGAAGGAAGGCAATCCGATACGCACACTCGAATTGAATCGAGGATGGTGCGTCATGTTGACCGTACCCGCTGCGCCGGCGGTACGCGTCTGTTTCGACTGTTATTTCAAATCGCACATCTTCAGCTTTCATCGATTCCAGTTTTATGCAAAACACAATGCCCCGCCGAAATGGCCTGACCCTGATCGAACTCGTTGTCGTCCTCACCATCCTCGTCGCTCTCGGTGGGATCGCTGCGGCAACCTTGCCCAACATGCTGAACCGAACTCACGTCGCGACGGTCGCGACCAGCTTGCCGACCATTGATGCTTCCATCCGTCAGAACATTCTGCTCAACAGCGGGCAGATGGGAGATCGCTTCGACGGACTCGTGAATACCGGTCTGAGCGGAACCCCGGCCGCGTTTGTGAATGCAAGCGGTGCTTACGCGACTCACGCTTTGGCCGGCAACGACGTTGCCGCGTTGAACGATCTTGGCGTCACTCAACTTGTCCCATCGGATGACACGGTTGCTAACGCAACGTTCGAAGGTCACCAAGGCGCGGCGGTCACGCTCGCCGACGGACTCAACGTTTGCACGTTGGCTTCGACCGAGACCACTCGAATTCTCGGTGAAGTCTGGAACTACCAACCGCAGCCGGGTGCTCAGTACATCGTCTTTGGACTTGGTGCACAGTGCTCGCTGGTCGGTGCCAATGAAGATGCATTCTTCGCCGAGGCGCCACTTCACGCCGTGGATGCTCACAGCGAACGTGCGGACAACGCCTACGCTCGAGTCTTGTTGGTGGTTGAGTTGACTGATGCAGGAACGACTGATTCCGAAGCACGTTACATCGGCGTGGGTGCCCCGCACCCGGACGGCGTGCAAGGCGTCGCGACTCACTTGCAAGAGTGGTACAACTGATCCACGAGTCGCCTGACACTCGCGGTAGAGACCGCGAGCCGATTGCGCTCTTGTATTCTTGATCTCGGAGGGCTCGCTCTTGCGCGGGCCATCGACTGTGATTTCGCGCCGACAAATCCTGTCATCGCGGTGAATCAAGCAGCGCGTTCACTCGGCGTCCGATGCGCCGAGTGCCCCCTCGTCTTTTCTTTGGCTTTGCCAGGCGCAAGTAGGTGATGAAGAACTCTCATTGCGAATCGCGCTCCGCGCGCGGATTGAAGTTCCGCTGCGCGCGGGGTTTGACGCTGACCGAATTGGTTGTCGTCCTGGTGATCCTCGTCGCACTCGGCGGCGTGGCGGTGACCAATCTACGTTCGACTGCGGAGCAAGGCAGCGAAATCGCCGCGCAGACGTCGGTCAACGAGGTCCGCGACGCCGTGATGCAATATTGGTCCGATTGCAAGTATCTCTATCCAGCAGCACCAGCGAGCGATCAGCGCCTACTGATGGGCGACCTCCTGGTCTCTCCGTTCGCACCCGAAGACGACTTCGATCCACAGATTGCTCTTGGTTGGAATGGTGAGTACCTCCAGTACGACCTCCGTAACACCTACACGGTCGACATAGCAAACGGATTCACCACCTCTTATGGGACTCTCACTGACTTCGCCGTGCTCGATGTCTATGGGAGACCGATGGTCATTCAGGAACCAACGCTCGCGAACCTAGCACCCGATGCCAGTTACGTCCTCGGGGACACTCGAGAAGTTCGCGTGGTTTCGGCCGGCCAAAACGGGGTCTTGGAGATCGACGAGGCTCTGTTCGAATCGCAACTCACTCCCGCGAACCAGGGAGACGACATTTATGTCTCGTTCACGCTTCGCTAAAGGGCTCACACTGATCGAGGTGGTCGTGGTTTTGGCCATCCTCGCAGTCCTCGCCGGTGTGGCGGTTCGCTCCCTCGAACCGATCGCCGATCAAACACGTTTTGAAGCAACGCTGCGAACACTGGACGTCATCGAAGACGCGATCGTCCGTGACGCGAGGCTAGCCGATGGGACGCGCCAGATTTCCGGCTTCGTCTCCGACATCGGCCGTTTGCCGGAGTCGACGGCGAACTTGGTCGATGAAACGGGCGCGAGCGAGCTGACTGAGCGAGATGAGATCACCGGCGTTGTCACCGCGCGTGTTCCGCTCTCGACGTTTCCCGTTGCGGAACGGACAGGACCGAATGCGACCGATGCGAACAACCCGACCAACGCAGACTGCACGGGAGTCAGGCTCCGCTGTGGTTGGCGTGGTCCCTACGTTTCTGTTTCCAATCCGGCTGACGGAGTCCGCGACGGATGGGGACGCCCCTTTCAACTCGACTTGGTCGAAACCGCGACGGAAGCCGAAGCGCGTGTGTCGTGGCCTGCCGTCACAACGCAATACAGCAACCAAGTTCGAAACGTGCAAATGCAAACAGTTTCCGGTCGCATCCAAGGCACCACCGCCGAGGTCGCTTTAGTCTATCCGGACCCACTCGAGTCGGTCACGAATCTCGCCGTCATGGAGGATGCGGACGGCAACGATAGCGACGACGTTTTTCGATTCGAGAAGGTGCCGGTTGGAACACGCGCGCTCGTGTTTCGACAAGCCGACGGAACTCAGACGATCCGCTACATCGAAGTGACACCGATGCAGCCGTTGAACTTGCCTCCATTCACGCTCTAGGTGCGGATCCCGAATGCCAAACCGAAACACTCTGCTGCTCATTACCGGATCCCAACTGGCACGGGTGGACGTGACCGTTGGTAAGAATCCGCGTGTTCAAGGTGTGTGGACGCTGGAACGTCTTCCCGGCGAGTCCATCGCGACACTCGCCGACGCCGCGCTCCGCTTGGGGCCCAAAAAGTGCGGCGAAGTGTTTTTACTCTGCCACGAATTCTGGACCGGAGTCATCCATCTGGCGAGTGATGTTGCGGGTGCCCTGGACGGCGACGAGCTCGACCAAGCCATCGCACTTGAGGCCGAAACCTATTCGGGCGTTTCCGCGTTTGAATCGCGGCTCGGCACAAAACCTTTACCGAGGGATGCGAGCGGGGAATCTCGGTGGTGGGTCACCCAAGTGCCTCAAGCCGATTGGAATGAGGTGAACCAAGCGGTGCAGCAATTCGGCGGCAAACTCGCGGGAATCGGTCATCCGTCACTGGCGGCGTTTCCCTCTGCAATCCAGCGGAGCTCTGAAGACTCCGAACGCGAAAGGTGGCGATTGAATCAGGCCTTCGGTGAGTCCACTCTTTCGATCAGCGGCGTCGGATCGGACATCCGTGACGTGATCGCGCTCGGTGACCTGAAGACTCAGCGGACACGTTCGCAGCTACTCGATTGGTGCAACCAAACCGCCGGTTCTAAAGAATCGGTTGCTTGGGTGACCGACCAATCTCTGCCCGAGCTGTTCGCCGACTCCGCTTGCGCTCAAGTGCTTCTTGGCGATGATGTCCCGCAGGGGCCTGATGAGCTTCATCCTGAAGGAAGCACCGAACAGTTTTTCGGTGAGGAGGCTCTTCGCTGCTGGGCGGAAGCGATCGTCGGCACGTTGCAGTCGGACCCGCGAAACGGTGCGCAGATGCCCATCGTAATCGCCTCCAAACCCCCGATGTCCAGTCGCACCGCA
Source organism: Planctomycetota bacterium (assembly GCA_039821165.1). Lineage (GTDB taxonomy): Bacteria > Planctomycetota > Planctomycetia > Pirellulales > Pirellulaceae > Stieleria. The sequence goes on from JBCBOT010000290.1 coordinate 4,341, forward strand.
ATGGTGCTCGCATGTTGCATGGGCGTGTTGGTCGCAGTGGGTTGCGTCGGAGTCCATCTGGTCAATCAGAGACACCTGACGGAACTGAACGCCCAGATCGACAAATTCAACGCAACCAAGAAGTCACTCTCTCAAGGGAAGAGCCAGCTTCAAAAACTGGACAAGGCACTAGCGGACCAGCGACTTGAGCTTGCGTCCGTCACAGAAGAGACACAGAAACTTTTGGCGGATCTCGCCGAAGCGAACCGGGTCCGAAACTTCCAGCGAACGCGATGGGTCGAATTGGTTTCGGCACTCGCCAAAGCGAACGATGGCAGTTGCTGGGTTCGCGGGCTCGAGACACACAACGACATGGTCAAGCTAACGGGGTTAGCCGCGTCCAATCATGAGATCTCTGCCTTCGCGACAAATCTTGAACGATACGCGAGCCCGCATGGCTGGAAGGTTCACCCCGCGCAGACGGAACGCAACGACCTTTCCCTCATCGAGTTTGAAGTGAGTTTGGAAGTCTCCGATCGCGAAGTCGAATCCCCCGATTTTGACTCTGCGGTCGTCAACGTTCCACCCAACCCATTCGCGGCGACCGGATCCAAAACCATGGTCCATCGACTGTCCTCCGATCTGGAGACCCAACCACGATGAGTCAACCCAAAGAAGCTCCAAGCAAGATCCTGCTTTTGGCGCCGGTCGCCCTCGTGCTGGCGGTCTACAGCTTTGCGTTCTACGGGCCGCAGCAATCGTCGATCCAAGCGGCACAGTCGCGATTCGACACACTGTCGGCGGGCAACCATGAAGCCGAACACGGGATCGTCGACACCCAGCGGAAATCCGCCAAGTCGCTCAAAGAAATGCGCGAGCTGAAAGACAAGCTTGAATCGTTCCAAGCGCAAAGAGACGAGTTGATCACGACCCGAAATCGAATGCGGCAACAACTGGAATCTCCCTCGCTTCCAGCCGCAACGATGCAACGTGTCACAAGCCTGATGGAAGGCCATCGCATGGAAGTGCTCGAAAGCCAACCGGATTCGGGTGGGGGCAACCGAATTGCGAAGGTTGTGAAACCAGTCCGGGATCTTTTGATGGATGATGCCGGGAAGAAATCGCCCTCGTCGACTGATTTGGGCGATCGAGAGGTCTACCAAATCAAGGTTCGCGGACGTTTTCAAGATCTTCAATCAGCGCTTCGAACGCTTTCCACGGAACTCGAACAGGTCCTGCCACTGTCCCTACAAATGGAATCGTTGGAATTGCAGTCGAGCGAGGCGAGACAATCGCAGCGGATTTGGACTTTGACGATCTTGGTCTGACCGAGACGACCAAAATGGTGCAACCGACCAAGTTTCTTTGAGCAGTTTGTGATGCTTGAACACTCGCCACCAAATACCGAGCCAAGCAGATCCGCAGTGCAAGAGGAAACGACGCATGGCGAGGCGACGCAAGTCAAACCATTTGCGACTCCTCTTACAAGCCAATCGGCTCAAGAGCTATTGTCGGAGTTGCTGAAAAGCTGCATCGCGAACGGTGCGAGCGATCTGCATTTGAGTAGCGGCCAGCCTCCGTTTTTTCGCTCCGATGGCAAGCTCCAACGGGCCGATGGATGGCCGATACTCGACGGCAAAGATGTGCTCGTCGTCGCGAGTGTCTTGGCCCAGCGTGATTTGACCGATTGGGATCGAGGCGCGATCGATGGCGCGACCTCTGCATCGGGTGGCCGCTTTCGCTTCAATCTCTATCGCAAACAACATGAGACGGCGGTCGCGATTCGTCGGCTCGAGGAACGCATCCGTCCACTCGAGGAACTCGGGCTGCCCGAATCACTCTACGAGCTGTCGAACCTCAAAGACGGTTTGGTGATCGTGGCCGGTCCGACGGGCTCCGGAAAGAGCACCACGCTGGCGACGTTGATTGATCAAATCAACCAACATCATCATTCCCACATCATCACCATCGAGGATCCGATCGAGTATCTGCATCCGCCCAAGCAGTCGTTGGTCAACCAACGGCAAATCGGCATCGACAGCGACTCGTTCAATGACGCATTGGTGGCCTCGCTGCGGCAAGACCCGGATGTGATTCTTGTGGGTGAAATTCGCGAGCTCGAAACGATTCGGACCGCCATCACCGCGGCCGAAACCGGCCACTTGGTTTTCGCAACAGTTCACGCCCCCGATTGCATGGGCGTGGTCGAGCGGATCGTCAGCGTGTTTCCGACCGCAGAGCAAGCCGGCGTCCGGCGACAACTTGCGTTAGTACTCAAATCAGTCATCGCCCAGCACTTGATTGTCGCGGATGGGCCAGCCGTGGTTGCCGATGAGAACGCAGGCAAGCGTGAGGTAAAGCGACGCGTTCTGGCAAGTGAGATCATGCGAGTCAATTCGGCAATCGCCAATTTGATCGCTTCGGGAAAGTCGGCGCAAATCCTGTCTTTGATCGAGTCTGGCGCAGCCTCCGGGATGCGAACGCTGGATCAGAACCTCGCCGAACTTGTGCACGATGGAATGATCAGCATTCGAGCCGCGGAGGCTTACGCACAAAACCCATCCATCGTCCAAGATCGGCTGACTCGCTTGAGACGACAACGACCAACTCGAACGGAAGGTCGACGATGAGTTCTGAACCGAAGACAAGCCAGTGGGTTGATGCCAACGATGTCGATGAGGAGTTGAATCAGCGAAACCAGCTGATTGATGTGACGCCGCGGGGGCTGATCGAATACCAAGAACTGGATATGAACCGGGTCGTGGTGGACCCCAAGTGGGCACTCAAGATTCCGGCTTCTTTGGCGTTGCGCAAACAAGTGATGCCCGTCTGTCAGCTTCACGATAAAGTCCTGGTCGCGTGTGAAGACATTGAAGATACAACCGCGCAGCAACAACTCGCGCGGATCCTGGACAGCGAGTTGCGGTTACTCTCGGCGGAGCCGACCTCGCTGAGAGCAGCGATCAAGCGCGTTTACGGAGGTCTTTCGAGCGGGCCCGCCAAGCCACGAGCCGCCGGCGGAGACGCGCAGGTTATCGAATCCGAAGACGCGGTCGCCGTTTGCGAAGAGTTGCTTCAAGCCGCGGCGATGCGTGGAGCGTCCGACATCCACCTGACACCCAACGAAACGGCACTCATCGCTCGCATGCGAGTTGATGGAAAATTGGAGACCTACACGCAGATCCCAAGCCAATTGAAAGGGGCGGTCGTCAGTCGACTCAAGGTGATGTCGGGATTGGACATTGCCGAGAAGAGAGCACCACAGGACGGTCGCTTTACCGCGCGAATCGGCGCCGACCAAACCAAGATCGACATCCGTGTGGCGACGTTACCGACGCGTTTCGGTGAACGCGTGACGCTGCGATTGCTCGGTGGGCAATCGAGCACGATCAACCTCACCAACCTTGGAATGAATGACCGTGACCTGGGCTTGTTTCGAAAGACGATCGGCCGCCCACATGGACTGGTGTTGCTGACCGGACCGACGGGGAGCGGCAAGAGCACGACCCTCTACGCCGCCATCGAAGAACTCTTGAGCACTCGCGGCGGCAACGTGATCACGGTTGAAGACCCCATCGAATACGAGATGCCGGAGGTCTCGCAGGTTGAAATCGACTCGGCCGACAAGGTCTCGTTTGCCAAGGCACTTCGCAGCATCCTTCGACACGATCCCGATGTCGTCATGATCGGCGAGATTCGTGACTTGGAGACGGCCGAGATTGCGGTCAAGGCTTCGCTGACGGGTCACCTCGTCTTCAGCACGCTTCACACGAACACGGCATCCGGCGTTGTGACCCGCTTAATGGATATGGGTTTGCAACCGTTCCTGATCGCGGCCACCCTGAGGCTGGCGGTCGCTCAGCGTCTCGTTCGTCGCTTATGCGAGGAATGCCGTTCACCGAGGCCGATGACCGACCAGGAGGCTTCCTTGCTGGGCCGGACGGACTTGGCCGGCCAAACGGTCTACGACCCCGAAGGCTGCGTGTACTGCGCCGGGCGTGGCTATGTTGGTCGCATCGCATTGATCGAATGCTTTGATTGCGATGAAACCGTCGCCCAATTGATCACGAACGAGGCGAGTGAGGAAACGCTCTTGGCCAACGCGCGGCAACGGAACCGTCCCTTACTGATGGATGACGCGATCGAAAAAATGCTCGGCGGCGCCACGACGTACCAGGAAGTCCTCGAAGCCGTTGTGGTCTGGTGATGCCCGAGTTTTCGTACCTCGTTCGTGACGACGCCGGCAAAATGCAGCGTGGTCACATGCAAGCGGACTCGGCGTCGGCGCTGCGCTCGCTGTTGGAGGCGCGGGGCGAACGACTGATCAGTGCCAAGCCGGTCGCCAAACAGTCCGGGACGATTGAATTCTCCAATCCACTTCATCGGCTTCCGCCTCGATCGATCGCCGTCGAAGTCGCTCTGGAACAACTCGCGGTGATGCTCCAGAGCGGCATCGGTCTGCTGCAGGCGCTCAAGACGGTCTCCGAGCAAGCCGACTCGCGGCCGCTGCAAGCCATTTGCACGCAGGTCTCCGAGGACATCCAAGAGGGCGATTCGCTATCCGAAGCCATGGCGAAACACAGTTGCTTTCCACGGATCGCGGTCCAACTCGCAAAGGTGGGAGAGGCAACAGGAAATCTCGACGTGGTGTTGCAGCGAGCCGCCGAACAAATGGCGGCGCGACGAGAGAACATCTCCAATGTGCGAACCGCGGTGGCGTATCCGATCTTTGTCGGTCTCGCCGCGATCGGCGTCGCGGGCTACCTCGTTTTGTATGTGATTCCGGAATTGGAAAAGTTCCTTTCGGCAACCGGTCGTCGCCTGCCAGCAATCACACAATCGCTCTTGGACCTCTCTGTGTGGCTCCGTGTCAATGGAATCACGGCGCTAGCGATGATCCTGTTTTCTATCGCCGCGTTGGTGGTGATTTACAAGTGGCCGCCCGGACGTGCGGCATTCGATCGCTGGGTCCTACGAATTCCAATCCTTGGCAAAGTACTCCGGCTCGCGGGTACCGTGACCTTCGCGAGTTCACTCGGCGTCATGCTCAAGAGTGGAATCACGGTGTTGGAAGCGCTCCGGACCGTCGAAGGGCTTCATGGCAACACGTTTCTTGCGGCTCGCGTCGCGGCGGCTCGTGAAGCCGTGATGGAAGGCGGCGACCTGGCGTCGCCTCTCGCCGAAGAGCGTGCGTTCATGCCTATGCTGTCGAGCATGGTGGCCGTCGGGGAAAACACCGGGCAGTTGGATGAAGTGCTCGAGCGCGTGACACGTTTCCACGAAGCTCAACTGAAGTCCGCGATTAAAAAGCTCAGCGCGATGATTGAGCCCGCGACAATCGTCGTTGTCGGCGGCATCGTGGGCTACGTTTATCTTGCATTCTTTGTTGCGTTATTTGCCGCTGGAGGCTGATCCGTGTTTTCTCGATTCATGATCACTTGTTTCGGCTGGGTGTGGGTGTCCGCGCTTGCCGTCAGCAGCATCGCCCAAGGTCAGGAGTTCCCGCCTTTCGGAGCCGAAAGTCGCCCCGAGTCGCCCGCGTTGCAAAACGATCGAAACCGTCCCGCGTTTCCACCGCCACAGCTTGGTGGTGGGGCGAGTACCGAGTCTCGGGATCCAACGGCGCCGCCGGAGAGTCTGCTCGACCGCATCCCCAAACCTGAACCCCCGATTGAACCGCTACCCCGAACGGTCAAGCCACGGCAAACTCGACAGGTTGCGGCCATCGCTCCCCTGCCGGAGCTTCCGAAGATCGTGCTGCGTGGGATTGTCCTGAGCACCCCTCAGCGCGGTCGGGCGATGTTGAACGTAGATGGGACATCGATCGCCATCACACTGTTACCGCGCGATCAACAGGTTCGGATGCCGATCCCTCCAATGCAGTTCGCTCACTTGAAAGCAGCCCTTGATCGCCGCGCGGCGCTCAACGCACCTGATGAAACCGGTGTTCCGACCAAACCGAACTACGAGATGTGCCTGCAGTGCAGCTTCACTTCGGAAGGCACCGTTTTCAACGTCGAAGCATTCACCGCGGAGGCCGTTGTTCTCAGAGCGGTCCCCCATGACACGCTGATCCTTGTTCGTCGGTCCTCACACCAACGCTGAAAAGGAGTGAAGCAGGGTCGCACGCAAACCATTCGCGACTGACTCGTTGCAAACCATGCTCAGAACCAGAACCAAAGCCATGAAGCGGGCACCAAATCTGACGCGGATCTTTGTGATCAGTTCTCTGATACTGGTCTGTGCGGAACGATCTTCGTGCGATGAACTTCGCGACTACCAAGACTACCACCGGGCGTTGCATACCGCGATGCAGGAAAAGAATTTTGTGGTGGCCGAGCAGTTGCTTCGTGGGAGGCTTAAAGTCGAGCCCGCTGACGCGGAGGGGAAATTCCTTTTGGGGCTGGTGCTGGCGGAAGAAAAGGGGGGGGCTCGCTGAAGCAACAGAGCTGATGGAAGAACTGCTCATCGGAGCAAGCAAATCAGATCAACTGG
>JBCBOT010000291.1:0-10783 GCA_039821165.1 Planctomycetota bacterium
CCCAATTACAATTCAAATCCAACCAAAAGCAAAAAAGCAAATCCGCTATAACTACCGATGCAATATCCGGGCTAGCGCCATGTCGCTCACGAAGTCAGGCAGATTGCCCTCACTCCGTGCCTCGTTGGCAAACAGACATTCGATCCCGTCGAATACCTTGGCGTACCGCGCCAATTCGCTGAGCGGGAATCGATTCCCGTAAAAAAGAGGATCACTTTCGTGATCAGTCGGGGCGACACGATTTGAACGTGCGACCTTCTGGTCCCAAACCAGACGCTCTGCCAGGCTGAGCTACGCCCCGAATTGGCGTGTGTCGGCGATAGAGTACAAGACCACGCCGTTTGGCGAAAGGTTCACTTTTTAAGAAGCGATCTCGTGGTGGGGCGACACACTCCCCGAGTTGAAAATCACCCGGGCTTTCGAAAATTCCCCACTCAACGATGAGTCGTTCCCGTTTGCGAAAGCGATGTTCCCAAGCGGATCAATTGCCCGCTGGTTCGCCGTTACCGAGCTGCGCCAGAACTTGGAGCACGCCGTTGAGGTGTGCGAGGCGGGGGCCGAATCGATCGACAAATTCGTTGAGCATGAATTCGCTGTCTGAAAGGCTGTCCTCGCTGTCCCGGATTTCCTCGGTCAGGTTATCGAGAAACTGCGTTTGGACTCGCGAAAGCGTTTCGGCGGCATCACGGCAGGAGCGGGCTAATTCCGGATTCGCGTCTTTCCACTGTTGCAGCTCGCTCGCGCGTTGCTGGTTCGCAGCGTTGTTCTGTTGCACCAACTGCTCCAGCAATTGATTCTGTTGCTGTTGCGCCGCAACCATGTGTCGCATCAAGTCAACCAGGATTTGATCCTTCGATTTACGCGGCTCCGCTTCCGCCTCGGCTGAGACGTCGATGCGAAAGACCGGTGACAAAGGTTCCTGTTCAAATGATGACATGGTGAATCACCCAGATTGATGAATAGAGAATGACATCCGTTTCGTCCGGCAATCGCTCGGACTGTTGATGATCGCGAGTATAACCCGACTCCCCGAGACGTGGGTCTGATTCGCGAATCGCCCGGTAAAAATCCGCTGTCACAATAGGAAAAATCGCGCAAATGCGAAACTTTTTGGTTGCGACATCCGGCCTCGATTCCTCGCGACCACTCAAGTTGCGAATGCTGTAGCGCCGAACGAGAGCGATGCGGCGTTGACGCGAACCCAGTGCAATCGCGACAGACGCTACCCAGCGCACACTCGAAACAATCGGTACGGATGCAAGACGCGAAGAAGGATGCAACCATCGGCTACCTCACGGTGGTCGATGACGATCGCAATGGATGGACCGGCGGCTTACTGGTTTTGGATGACGCCGGACGCCCTATCGAGTTTCAGTGCACGCTTCCCGTTCGTCCCGCTCGGACCCATGAGATCCTTTTCGGGCCGACCCTCAAAGAGCACGTCATCGGTCAAGTCATCGGCACTGCCCTCCTCAAGCAATGTCGGACGCCCCTCACGATCTTGTGCGTCGATCAACCCGAAGCACTGACCATCGAATCGTTTACTGATTCGCCAGTCGCGTTGGTGCGAGAGGCCGCCGAATTTGACGAGGGCCCGATCTCCAACGACATGCTGAACGGTATTGAGCCGGTCGAGGTGGCGGGCGCCACACTGTTCGTCCCGATCGAAAAGGTTGAATTGATCAGTCACCTCGGCAAATCCTTCGAAGACTTGCCCGATGCCGTGGAACCCTTTGAGCGAATTCGAGAGGCGATCAAGGAAGCTCATTCGCAATTGGCTCGGCAACGACCGGAAGCCGCCTGATGGATCGACCCGCAAGTGGACTCGTTGCCGAGATCGATACCGAAAATTCGTGGCACAGGTCGGACCTCTACTCGGTTGAGACCCATGAGATGGTCCCGCCAACGCTTGAGGCGGTCGCCGTCCCGATCCGCGTTCCGAAGCTGAAAACGAAAGTCAACGGCTTTCTCTTTCCGGCCGCCAGTCGTTGGATGCCGCTCGGGAAATCCAAGGACAAACCCACACGAAAGCAACATCCCCAAGCAGCTGCCCCAGCAGACGAGTCGACGGGCAAGCCTCGCAAGCGTCAGGCGAAACACAACCGCATCAAACCACCAGGCGACGTCGTCAAACTGCAAGACCGCTTGTTCTACTTGCTGCAACCTCCACTCAACTTGCTGATCGGTGGTGGGCAACTCAAATTTCCCTTCGAGCCGTTTCCCTATCAGCTCGATGGCATGGCGTATCTGTTCCCACGCTACTGCGGCATCCTCGCCGATGAGATGGGGCTAGGCAAAACGATGCAGGCGATCAGCACGATTCGTTTGCTGCTGTGCAGCGGTGAAGTCAAGAACGTGCTGCTGGTTTGTCCCAAACCGCTGGTCACGAACTGGCTCAAGGAGTTCAGCGTCTGGGCACCCGAGATCCCGGTCGCGGCTATCGAAGGCAACGCGTCCAAGCGATCGTTTCAATGGCAGTCACCGCACATCCCGGTCAAGATCGCAAACTATGAACTGTTGATGCGGGATGAATCCACCGTCATCGATGGCGGAATGCACTTTGACCTTGTCGTCCTGGACGAAGCGCAACGGATCAAGAACCGAACGAGCACGACCGCGCAAGTCGTTCGCAGCATCCCGAGGACTCGCTCGTGGGCGCTCACCGGGACACCTGTCGAGAATTGTCCCGACGATCTTGTCGGGATCTTTGAGTTTCTGTCGCCCGGCTATCTGCGGCCGGGCATGCCCATGCCTCAGATCGCCGAGCGAGCTCGCGAGTTTATTTTGCGTCGCACCAAAGACATGGTGCTCGATGACATGCCGCCGAAACTCTATCGAGACGCGGACCTCGAGCTGACGCCCGAACAATGGTCGACTTATGAAGCGGCTGAGAAAGAAGGCGTGGTGCATCTGGAGAACCTGGAACAGTCACTCACGATTCAGCACGTGTTCGAGCTCGTACTACGACTCAAGCAAATCTGCAACTTCGATCCCGTCACCGGGTCCAGTTGCAAACTGGAGCGTTTGACGGCGGACATCGAAGAGGTCGCCGCAAGCGGTAAGAAGGCGATCGTGTTTAGCCAGTGGGTGAAGAGCCTGGACAAGATCAAACAGGCGCTCGCGCCGTATGGACCGCTCGAATACCATGGCAAAGTGCCTCACAAGAAGCGGAACACGATCATCGATCAGTTCAAAAATGATCCGAAGAGTCACGTCATCCTGATGAGCTACGGCGCCGGGAGCGTCGGACTGAATTTGCAGTTCTGCGAGTACGTCTTCTTGTTCGATCGCTGGTGGAATCCGGCGATCGAAGACCAGGCGATCAATCGGGCACACCGGTTGGGAGCGGCCGGAGCCGTAACGGTGACGAAGATGATCGCCGTCGGAACGATCGAACAACGGATCAACGACGTGCTGGATCAGAAGCGTGAGATGTTCGACACGCTGTTTTCAAACGACGCAGCCCCGAGCGGAAACACCGGCCTGAGTCGAGAAGAGGTTTTCGGCCTGTTTGACCTGCGAGCCCCGGGCGGCAAGAAGGTAGCTTAGGTCGAGTGGCGAGTCGCGAGTCGCGAGGGTCGAGTCGCGAGAAGAAAGCGACTAGGTGTTCTCTGTCCCCAAGCTGAAAATCACGCCGCGGCGAGAGCGAGCTGCTCAACTCTCGTAGCTCGCTTCTAGCCACTAGCCTCTCGCCGCCTCTCGCCACTAGCAATTCGCCAGCTTAAACCTTTTCGAAGTCTTCGAAGTCGTCGAGATCGACGTCTTCATCGTCTTTGGTCCCGGTGCTGAGACCGAATTCGTCGCTGATCTCGTCGTCGATTTCGATCTCGTAGTCGTCGTTGAGTTCTTCCTCGAAATCGTCGTCGAAGTCGTCGTCGAAGTCGTCTTCATCGATGTCGTCGAAGTCATCGATATCGTCATCGTCGTCGAGTCCGTCGTTGAAGCCGTCGTCGACCTCGTCGCCGGCTCCACCTTCGCCATCGTCCGCGAAACCCTCGTCGTCTTCGTCGTCATCATCGTCATCCTCATCCAGGTCCTCGTCATCATCGGCAGCCCGCGGGGTAGACACGGGGACGACGGGCGCAGACGCAGGAAGGCTGGTGTGAGGCTCCCCGACGACCGGCGCAACGACGAAGTTTTCAGACGCGAGAGCTACACTCATAGAAACAGGACGTGGAGGAGGAAGGACTGGGTTTGCTGGCAAATGAAACGGCGGTCCGATCGTCGACTTTCAGTTGCGGTCCAGATGACGAGACTTGGTCGCTTGAGAGGTGAATCCGGGCGTGCCTACGTGCCGATACCAACTGAGAGGGTTCCGCACGCTCCGGCCAATCCGTCTGGTTGGAGATCGGGACATTTTGATACCTCTGCGGTCTCGGACAAGGCACCGCCGGAGAATTTTGCCGCTCCAGCGGTGATTTTCTCCCGCCTTCCACCGAGTCCCGCCGTGGTCCAGGAAGTACCGCGTCTCCACACTCAGGCAAAATGATGGAACATCGCCAATTTTTCGGCAGGTCGGGCCCGAAAGCGTTGCGTCTCGGCGTCTCGCCACTCCTGTTGCTGTTTCTCGCCGTGTCGGCCGGCTGTGCGGGGCGTCAATACGGACATCTTCTGGCCTCGGATGACAAAGACCTCGTCGGCAGCCACGCGGCTGGTGCGGCGACCTGGAATCCGCTGGTCGACCAAGCCGTCGCTCAATTGTTGTCCCGTTGCCCACCCAATGTTCGACCCGCCGGTTTCGCAGGTCCCGATGGGGTGGTGATCGATCAGGAGGTTGTCCATTCCGCCTTCGCGGGCCCCTCAACGGTCTGTTTCGTCGGAATCGAAAACAAAAGCTCCGAAGAACTCGGTGACTTCAAGGATCAGTTGATCGAGCGGATTGATTCGCAGGTCAACGCCAACTCGGGCTATCGCGGTGTCAGCCGCCGACTGGTTCAAACCGCCCTCCGCGAGACCCGACTCCGCCCCGATGAGTTGTTCCTACCCAACAACCGACAGATTTTCGCGGGAGTTCTTGGACAGAATGGTTCACCAGTCGATTATTTGCTGTTCGCGACGATCACCAGTGGGACAACGGATCGCAATCGGACCAGCCAACGCGACTACTTGCTGACGCTGGAAATCGTCAACCTCCACACTGGTGACTTCCTCAAAGAGTCGGCCAAGATTCGTAAGGGTTACTCCAAGTCGCGGGCAGGCAAGTGGTGGAACTACGGCGTCTTCGACCAGGCCGACGGGTGAATCGTCGGTCTGGGAACCGCCCGCGAGTGAGCCGCACGGACTCGGCAAACGGTCGCGGTAGGCTGGCGATGCTGGTCTGCGCGGCGATCTTATTGGTCGGATGCAGATCAACACGACCGAGTTTTCACGACGCTCGATTGGCCTACGTTGCGGGGGATCTGAACGCCGCCTCGGAGACGTTTCAAGCCCTCTCCGAGGGGCGTCGATCGTCGCGACGCGTCGCCGAATTGGACTTGGCGATGGTCGAACTCGCTCGGGGGCAATCCGCGGCGGCCGAGCGCCGGTTGCGCGAATTGCGAGACCATTTTGATACGGTTCCGAGTGGTGCGTCACTCGACGATGCCGCCTCACTCGCGCTCGATGATAATGTCCGAGGCTTCGGCTTGGCCGGCTACGAACAGGTTCTTTTGAGATCGATCTTGGCGGCTTGTTCACTCGCGGGAGATGGGACGGACGCCGAAGCCTACTGCCTCCAAGCCAGGGATCGACAGCAGGAGCTGAATCGACTCGCGGAGGAAAAACCCTCTCCCGCCGGCTTTCAACCCGTCGCGCTCGCACCGTATCTGCACGGGACACTCCGCGAAGCGACACATCAAAACTACGACGATGCCGAACGAGCGTTTCGATTGGTGAGCTCGATTCGACCCGACTTTTTGCCCGGAACCGATGACATCGCGCGGGCACAAACCGGCAACCACAGTCGCGAAGGTCACGGTGTCCTATACGTGGTCAGCTTCGTTGGTCGTGGACCGCGGCTCGTTGAGGAAGTCGCGGAAACAACCACGGCATCGCTGCAGATCGCCTCGACGATCCTGCGCACTGTCCGTAATCACAACAACGACGAAGACGATGAACCAGTGCTACCGAACGTGGCGAGCGTGAAGATCCCTGTCGTTGAAGTCCCACCGAGTCCGATCGCCGCCGTCGGTGTTGCCGTCAACGGTCAGGTGCTCGGCGCGACCCAAACGCTGACCGACATCGGTGATTTGGCGACGCAACGAAGCGAGGCCCAACTGCCATGGACGATCGCCAGAGCCGTCGCGCGACGCGTTTTGAAAGAGTCTTCGGTGTCGGCGACATCCAACGCGCTCGGATTGACCGGCAACGCCGCGTCGCTTTTTGAGTTCGCATCAGTCAATGCATGGAGTGCCACCGAGCGAGCGGACACGCGTTGCTGGGGGACGCTTCCGCGAGAGATTCAAGTCCTGCGGGCCGAGTTGCCGGCGGGCGACCACGAGTTGGCTGTGTCACCATTCTCTCCAAGCGGTCAGGTTTTTGCGCCACCGACCGCTTGCCAAATCCGGATCGAGGACGGTCGCAATCAATACGTCCTCGTGATCGCACCGGAGTCGATTGTGTCTGTCTTGAATTGAAGAAGCGACACGGGTTTTGAGTCGATCGCATTCCAATGCCGCGACAGCAAGCGGCGGGTTGCACCGCGGGCTCGACAGAAAGAGGGTGAAACAACGACGGTCTCACCCGATGCCCCCGGCAGATGCTAAAACGTTGCCGGAGGTACCCCATGCAATCGCTGACTAAACAAGACTTGTTCGACTACGACCGCGATGGTTACCTGATTCGCCGCTCGTTATTCGATGCCGAAGAGATGGAGTTGCTTCGTCGTGCGGCGAAGGAGGACAAGGCGCTCGACGACCACTCCTTTGGCCGCGACGATGGCGAAGGCGGCACGGTTCGGCTGTCGCTTTGGAATCATCCCGGCGAGGGCATCTACGGTGCCTTCGCCCGTTGTGAACGACTGGCCGCAACGGCGGAGCAATTGTTGCGTGATGAGCCGTATCACTACCACTCCAAGATGATCATGAAGGATGCCCGAGTCGGCGGCGCATGGACGTGGCATCAAGACTACGGCTACTGGTATTCCAACGGTGTTCTCACCCCGAATTTGGTCAGCGCGTTCATCGCCGTCGATCCGGCAACGCGCGAAAACGGTTGCCTTCAAGTCATCCGTGGCTCGCACCACTGCGGACGCGTCGAGCACCAGCTGAGTGGCGAACAAGCCGGCGCGGACGTCGATCGTGTCGACGAGATCCTGAAACGGATGGAACGGGTCTACGTCGAAATGGACCCCGGCGACGTTCTGTTCTTCCATTCGAACGTGCTGCACCGTAGCGATCGCAACGAGTCCGATCAGCCTCGCTGGTCAATGATTTGTTGCTACAACGCGAAGAGCAACGATCCGTACAAGGACTCGCATCATCCTCGTTACACGCCGCTCGCTCGTGTCGAAGATCATGTCATCAAGCAAGTCGGCGCGAAACGATTTAGCGATGAGGAATCGACAGCGTTTTTGGATCCGGGGCGTGACACGAGCGCAAGCGCGCTGGAGTCGGCCGAATGACGCGTGACGCGAATGCGGTGCTCGATTATCTCCCCGAGTTGCCGCGCGACGTCGGGGTCGGCATTGGTTGCATCGGCGCGGGTTTCATTATGGCCGACTGCCACTTGGTGGCTTACGGCACCGCCGGGATCCGGCCGATCGCGATTACTTCGAGGCGGGTCACACAGGCTCGCGACGTTGCCCATCGCCATGGGATCGAGACCGTTCACGAGACGACGCGAGCGCTCCTCGAGGATCCGCGGATCGAAGTCGTTGACATCGCCGTCCCGCCGGATCAGCTGCTCGGCACGATGCGTGAAATCGTCTGCCACAAGCACGTCCGTGGAGTGCTCGCGCAAAAGCCGCTCGGCGTGAATCTCACTGAGGCGAAGGAGATCGTTTCACTATGTGATCAGTCGGGCATCACACTCTGCGTCAACCAAAACATGCGTTACGACCAATCGGTTCGCGCGTGTCGATCATTACTCCGCAGCGGTGAACTCGGAGATCCCGTCTTGGCGACCATTGACATGCGTGCGATCCCGCATTGGATGCCATGGCAAGAACATCAGGGCTGGGTCACCTGCCGGATCATGTCGATCCACCATCTTGACGCGATGCGTTTCTGGTTCGGTGAACCGTCTCGGGTGTACGCCAGTTTTCGAGAGGACCCGCGCACCGAGTTTCCTCACCGCGACGGCATCGGCCTTTACATTCTCGAGTACGAATCCGGCTTGCGATGCATGATCTGCGACGATGTGTGGACGGGACCCGCGCGTGAGGGCGCCGAAGCGGATCTCGGAATCAACTATCGCATCGAAGGCACCGCGGGTTTGGCGAAGGGGACGATCGGTTGGCCCCGTTATCCGGAGCGCTCACCGAGTACCCTCGACTACACACTTGTTTCGACCGGCGGTTGGAACCGTCCTCGCTGGGACGAAGTCTGGTTCCCTGACGCATTTTTAGGACCGATGGCGGAATTGCTGGTCGCTCTTGAGCGTGGCGAGGAACCCGAGATGAGCGGCCGAGACAATTTGCGGACCATGGCTTTGGTCGATGCTTGCTATGAATCAGCAACGGAGAAACGAGCAGTCGAACTGGACGCGTAGCAGTTGTTTAGAATGTCGCTCTCCCTGTTTTGACGATTCTCCCTGGAGTGGATGCCCTATGTCCCGCAACAAGTCACGAAGGACGTTCCTGAAAACCTCTTCCGTTTTTGCCGCCGGCGCGATTTTGACCTCAAAACGCACCGCCGCACAAGAAGTCATCGGCTCGGGAGACCACGTCTTTCACTGCAAGCACATGTGGCCGGAGTTGCCTGAGAAGTATCGATGGCAAACGACGCACAACGTCGCGGTGGACTCCGACAACAATCTTTATGTCATCCACGAAGGCCAAGAGAAGCTGAAAGATCATCCTTCGATTTTCGTGTTCGATGACAAAGGAAAGTTCATTCGCGCGTTCGGAAATCAATTCCAGGGCGGCGGTCACGGTATCGAAGTCCGGGTCGAGGACGGTACGCCGTATCTCTATATCGCGGCTTATCAACAAGTCAAAATGATCGCCAAGTTGACGCTCACCGGCGAAACGGTTTGGCAAAAGTTTGCGCCGATGGCATCCGGAAAGTACGCCGAAGGCGAAGCGAGCAATCCCGAGAAAAAGTGGGGGCGGGACCGCTTCATGCCCACCAATTTTGCGTTCCTTCCCGACGGTGATTTTTTACTGGCGGATGGTTACGGTGCCTTCCAGATCCATCACTACGATAAGGACGGCAACTGGAAGTCTTGCTTTGGCGGCCCTGGCAAGGGTGAAGGAACCTTTGCAACGCCGCACGGCATCTGGATCGATGATCGCCCCGGTGGAGATCCGGAAATCGTCGTCGCCGACCGCGCGCACCACACGTTGCAAGTGTTTGACATGGATCGCAACTACAAGAAAACCGTCACGGGTTTTGGTTTGCCGGCCAATTTGGACACACAAGGCGATTTGATGCTGGTGCCCGAGTTGGTCGCTCGCGTTTCATTGCTCGATCGCGATCACAAAACGGTGGCAACGATCGGTGTAGACCAGGATCGAATTCGGGACGACAAGAAAAAGGCGATCCGCTCTGATTCTTCGCGATGGAAAGAGGGCAAGTTTGTGCATCCCCACGACGCGTGCTTCGACAAGAATGGAGACATCTTCGTCGCCGAGTGGGTCTCGACAGGACGCGTCACCAAACTGACTCGCGCCTGAGTCGGCGAGTTGTTCCGTTGATCGTTGCGTCCAAGTTTAAGTGCGAGGCCCGTTTGCGTGACGAGGATGTGATGCACAGCTTGACTGACCCAAGCTGCACTTAAACGGAGAGTCACTCGCTTGCGAGCTTTACCCCTCCCGGACGGGAGGGTCGCGTTTCGATCTCGCGAAAGTGATCGGAACGCGGGGAGGGCGACACCGATCACCTTCTCGCTCGACTCTCCCAAAAGACAGAGTGAGGCGAACAAATACCTGCAAGCGACATTAATTGATGCCCGCTGCCTAGCGAGTGGTCTTCGCCTTGGCGTCCGCCAACATCGCTCGCATTCTTTGGTTTGCCACGGAGCCTCGCTCCGTTTCGGGAGCGGCGATGGTCCCCGCAAAAGCGTATGCACTGGCGGCTTGTTGGTAACACTTTCCCGCGAGTTCAGGTTGCGTCGCGCGATCACCAAGGCGCTTCCAAGCTTCGGCAATCCAAAAGACGTCCTTGACGGTGAGTCGGCTCCGTTGAGTCTCCAGTGCCGCGACGGCTTCTCCGAATCGATTGAGGTCGGCACGCTGGAGCGAGCCTCGATCCTCCAGGTCGCGAACGAGACCGCGCAAGTCGCCAATCGGGTCCTCGCGTTGCACCAGCAATGGCTTGGCGACGTTGTCGCTCTCTGGTCCCTGCTGAGCCCGAGCGGTACGGCTGGGGTCAGCGACCCACGACATGATGAAGAAGCCGACGAGGAAAGCGGCCGCGATCGAGAGGCCCGCGTGAACGACGGCGCGGAAGACCCGCAGCGAAGTGGCTTGCCGCTCACGAGTTTGCGTGACGGGTCTGGATTGAAGCTCGGTGCGCGTGGGACGAACCGGCACGAGTTCCGTACCCTCCGCGCGTGGTGCCGAGTGCACTTCGATTCGCGTGCCTTGGACGCTGCTTCCTCGGCCACGGCGATCGGTGCGTGCGACGGCCAAGCGTGACTCAGC
>JBCBOT010000292.1:0-10768 GCA_039821165.1 Planctomycetota bacterium
CGTTTTGTCTTTGATGCCGTTGGCATCAAAGACAAAACGAGGGAGGGTGAATTCACCAAAACCGCTCAGTTTGAGTAACTAGCAAGCTCCGTCTCGTGGACAATGGTGCTTGAGGACACTGACCCTGAGGGCAGCGACTCTGAGGCAATGGAAGCTACCGGGGGAGCGTTCCGGTTTTCTGGTTCTCGGTGCTTTTGGTTCCGATGCCTTTTTCTTCGGCGTACTTGCGGACGTCGCCGGTGATCTTCATTGAGCAGAAGGTTGGACCGCACATCGAACAAAAGTGCGCGGTCTTGGCACCTTCGGCGGGCAAGGTCTCGTCGTGGTACTCAATCGCTCGCGCGGGATCGAGGCCGAGCGCGAACTGGTCGCGCCAACGAAATTCAAAGCGTGCCTTCGAAAGCGCGTTGTCCCGAATCTGAGCCGCAGGATGCCCTTTGGCCAGGTCGGCGGCATGCGCCGCGATCTTGTAGGTCACAACTCCTTCACGAACGTCGTTTCGGTCGGGCAGACCCAAATGCTCTTTCGGCGTAACGTAACAAAGCATCGCGCAGCCGTACCAGCCGATTTGCGCGGCGCCGATTCCGGAGGTGAAGTGATCGTAGCCGGGGGCGATATCAGTCGTTAGTGGACCGAGCGTGTAGAACGGTGCTTCATGGCACCACTCGATCTGTTTCTGCATGTTTTCCTGAATGAGGTGCATGGGAACGTGCCCCGGCCCCTCGTTCATGACTTGGCATCCTTTGGCCCACGCTCGCTTGGTGAGTTCGCCCTGGACTTCAAGTTCGGCTAGCTGAGCGTAATCATTCGCATCGGCGATCGAACCGGGTCGCAAGCCGTCACCGATTGAAAAGCTCACGTCGTAGGCGGCACAGATGTCGCAGATTTCGTCCCAGTGTTCGTAAAGGAAGTTTTCCTTCTCGTGGTGAATGCACCATTTCGCCAGGATCGACCCGCCACGGGAAACGATGCCCGTCATTCGTTTGGCGGTGTGGGGAATGAATGCCTTGAGAACGCCCGCGTGAATCGTGAAGTAGTCGACGCCCTGCTCCGCTTGCTCGATCAGCGTGTCGCGGAACAACTCCCACGTGAGAGCTTCGACTTGTCCGCCCGTTTTCTCGAGGGCTTGATAGATCGGCACGGTCCCGATGGGCACGGGGCTGTTGCGAATGATCCACTCGCGGGTTGCGTGGATGTTCTTGCCGGTCGAAAGGTCCATGACGGTGTCGGCGCCCCACTTGGTCGCCCACCGCATCTTTTCCACTTCTTCGTCGATCGTCGACGCGACCGCCGAGTTGCCGATGTTGGCGTTGATCTTCACCAAGAAGTTTCGGCCGATGATCATCGGCTCGTTCTCGGGGTGGTTGATGTTCGCCGGAATGATCGCTCGGCCTCGGGCGACCTCCGAGCGCACATACTCGGCGGTGATGAAGGCCGGCGTCATGGCACCCCAGGATTGCCCGGGATGCTGATGATCGATGCGGTTGCGAGGCACCTGTAAGTTGGGATCGACCTCCGAGGGTCGAGGCATTTCGTAACCTTCGGGCGTGGAACACAGTTGCCGAATCCTCTCGGACGCTTCCGGTGGCAGGTCACTCAAATTCGGGTACTTGTCGGCAATCGCCTTGAACTCTTCCTTGCGTCCGAGGTTTTCGCGGATCGCCACGTATTCCATCTCGGGCGTGATGATTCCCTGATCGGCATACCACTTCTGCGTGACCGGGTGCCACTCACGATCCGCGGTCGTGCTGTCCTTGGCACGAAGCGGTTTTCGTTTTAACCCGGGGTACTCTTTGAGACGGTTCTTCGCCCGTTTCAACTGATTGTATTTTTCGGAGTGCTCCTCCGAGAGATAGCCATTGTCTTCTGGCTTGACCTCGCGCCCCGTGTACTCTTCGACATCATCCCGATCCAAGATCCATTGTCGCCGCAGGGCTGGAAGTCCCTGAGTCACATCGCCATCAAACTCAGGATCTCCCCAAGGCCCCGAGCAATCGTAGACTCGCACGGGATCGTTCTTTTCGATTTCGCCGTTGGGATGCTCGGTGTCCGAAACACGGATCTCGCGCATCGGAACCTTGAGCGTTGGATGAATCTCGCCATCGATATAGATGCGTGTGGAATTTGGGAACAACGTGGGGTCGTTTTCGATCGCCCGAATCTCTTCCGAGTTGTCCACATCATCGGTGAACTGCCCTGGGAAATCGTCGCGCCGCTTGGTATTGTCCGGGACATTCAACGTCGGCAGGTTCGGAGGATTCATCGCTTCCCTTTAATAGGCATCATGGGCGAATGACTCGGAGAAGAAAGAACGGCTCGGTCCGAGAGAATCAAAGTTGCCGTCTCGCTCCCTTCGTCGGTATGACCCGAATCAGGTTCGAAGGGTTGTTTCGATCCAAGTTGTCGAAACTCTCAGCCCAGGTTGGACACCCCTGCGTGTCTCCAGTATCGCGTTTCACAGTGCTCGGTCAACACCCGAGAGCTTCGCGTCGGAGCGGCAAATTGCCGAGCGTTTGACGGCGTCGGGTTGATCGACTCGTTGAGAAATTTGCTATCGTCGATCTGAAACGTGAACACCAAGACTGCCTGGAGCTTTGCATTCCGGATTTGCGGCTACTCACTTATCCAGGAATCTCACAACCTTGCCAATGAACCACGAGGAATGGTCTCGAGAGCCGCGTTCGAGGTAGCAGCTAGGCAAGAAGGTCGTGCACGACGTGGCCGTGGACGTCGGTGAGACGAAAGTCACGGCCTTGATGCTTGTACGTCAGTCGCTCGTGATCGATCCCCAGGAGGTGCAGACAGGTTGCGTGCCAATCGTGAACGTGGACGGGGTTCTCGGTGATCCCGAAACCGAACTCGTCTGTGGTTCCGTAAGTGAACCCGCGTTTGACTCCGCCGCCCGCCATCCAGATGCTGAAACACTCTTTGTGATGATCGCGTCCTGGCTGGGTCTTTGCTCCCGTGCCCGCGTTATTCTCCTGCACCATAGGAGTGCGTCCGAACTCGCCGCCCCAGATGACGAGTGTTTCCTCGAGGAGTCCACGTTGTCGCAGGTCCTTGATTAAACCCGCGCACGCTTGATCGACGCGTCGTGCCGCGCCGGGTAACGCGGCGTAGATGTTTTGATGATGATCCCACCCCTTGTTGAACACTTGCACGAAACGCACGCCGCGTTCAACCAACCGGCAGGCGAGCAAGCAATTCTTTGCGAAATCACCGCCGTTTCCGTCACCGTTGAGGCCGTACAGCTGGAGAGTGTGTTCGGGCTCGCGATTGAAGTCGGCGAGTTCGGGGACCGACGTTTGCATCTGGAACGCCAGTTCGTATTGAGCGATCCGCGTGCGAATCTCAGGATCATGATATCGATTGAAAGCCAATGCATTCAGCTTACCGATCGTCTCAATAACGTCCGCTCGTCGTGCCGAAGTCACCCCCTCAGGGTTGTCGAGAAAGAAGAGCGGCTTCGCTCCGGTTCGAAACTGCACTCCCTGATGCTTTGGTGGTAAAAACCCATTGCCCCAGGCCGCGGGTCCCGCGTTGGGGTGTTGGTCTTTGAGCACGACGTATGCGGGCAGGTTGTCGTTTTCCGTGCCCAGACCATACGAGGTCCATGCTCCGAATGTGGGCCGTCCCAAACGTCCATGCCCCGTGTGAAAAAACAGTTCGGCGGACCCGTGGTTGATTTCGTTGGTGCGCATGCTGCGAATCATCGTCATCTCGTCTGCCACGGTTGACAGGTGCGGAAACAACTCCGACATGACGATGCCACTCTCGCCGCAGGGCGAGAATTTGTAGGGCGATTTGATCGCGTTGGCGTCCGGCTTGATAAAAGACAGCTTCTGCCCGCGCGTCACCTCTTCGGGCAGACTTTTTCCATGCCACTTGTCCAGTGCCGGCTTGGGGTCGAAGGTGTCCATCTGTGATGGACCGCCGACCATGTGCAAGAAGATGACGTTCTTTGCGCGCGGCGCATGGTCACGCCTGGATGCGTTGGTCTCTCGGGCAAGCAACTGCGAAAGGGCCAGGGAACCGATTCCAAGCGTCCCTGTTCGGAGAAACTCACGACGTTTCTTTAGGTCTGTCAGTTGCATTGGCTTCGATTCTTCGGGCGGGCACCGCTATGACTTGGTGATGGTTTCGTCGAGATTGAGGAGGACCTGCGCTACCGAAAACCAATCGTTGTGTTTTCGATAGAGCGAGCACAGCGCCTCGATTTCTGCGTCGGAGGGATGCCTCGCAACGGCACGGCGAAAGGCTCTCACGATCTTGTCCTCGTCCTTTCCTTCGATGCTCTCCATCCAGTCTGCGAAGGCATGCGTCGCTTCGACAAAGGTTGGAGCATTCAGCAAATTGAGAGCTTGAACCGGTGTGTTTGAACGACCGCGTTTGATCACGCAGGACGAACGATTGCTTCCGTCGAAATTGAGCACCATCGGATTTGGATTCCCTCTGCGAAGGAATGTATAGAGGCCCCTGCGGTAGCGGTCTGCACCCTGAGAAACGCGGTAGGTCGTGACGTCGGCACCGGAGATCTCTCTCCACAATCCGTCCGGTTGAGGCGGATAGACGGAAGGCCCGCCGATTTTTTCCGTCAGTAGACCCGAAATAAAAAGCGCGTTGTCTCGAATCAACTCGCCGGACAATCGGAAACGCGGCCCGCGAGCCAGCCAGCGATTGGAAGGGTCGTTTTCCAACTGTTCAGAAGCAGCGGCGCTCGATTGCCGATAGGTCGATGACATGACGATGGTTTTGATGAACTGTTTCGTTGACCAACCATCGCGAACCAATTCAATTGCAAGCCAATCGAGCAGTTCTGGATGCGATGGCGAATCGCTTTGCATGCCAAAATCTTCGAGCGTGGTGACGATCCCCTGTCCGAAAATCTCTGCCCAGATTCGATTGGCGGTGACGCGGGCCGTCAGCGGGTTGTCGGGATGCACAAGCCACTTTGCGAGCCCGAGGCGATTGGGCGGAAGCGATGGGTCGATCGGATGAAGCACTTCCGGCACGCTGGCATTCACTTGCTCGCCACGACTTCGGTAGTCTCCTCGAAGGAAGATGTGAGTCGGTACGTTTCTGTCCGCATCCTTCATCACCATGGTTCGAGCGACGATCTTCTCGCGAGCGGCGAGAAGTCGATCGATGGCTTTTTCGTAGGGGCCAGTGAATCGATGGTCGTAGTAAAGCAGTGCCTCCACCTTCGCCTGTTCATCGCCGGTGCGGCGCTCGGGTGGTGTTCCCAGAAAACGGTCGCCGCGACGCAGGTGAGACCGAAACCGTTCCCAAGGGATGTCGGCGGCGCGACCCGAGGCCTTGAATTCCTCTTCCCACGCGGCCTGCTCCGCAAGCGCGTGAGGCTTGGCCTCTTGCAACGCGGCGGCCTCCAATCGGATCTGTTCCGAGATTGCTTTGACACGTGCCGCATCTTCCCGTGACGCCACAACCGGAAGCTCCGCGCCGATGAACTTTTTGCGGAACATCCCGGGACCCTCCAACGCGAACTCGGTTACCGATTGGTTGAAGTAGGCGTAGAGCTTGTAGTAATCCTTTTGCGAGATGGGATCATATTTGTGGTCGTGGCACTGGCAGCACTCCATCGTCATTCCGAGCCACACCTGCCCCGTCGTGCTGACACGATCGTGCAACACATCGGCGCGCAATTCGTTGACCTTGGATCCGCCCGAAAAATTAGTGGGCACGTTTCGGTGAAAGCCCGTCGCGATGAGTTGGTTGCGATTCGGCTGGGGCAAGAGGTCACCGGCAAGCTGCTCGATCGTGAACTGATCGAATGGCATGTCTTGGTTCAGTGCGTTGATCACCCAATCCCGGTACGGCCACATGGTCCGCAGATCATCATGCTGGTAACCGTTGGAGTCGGCATAGCGGGCGAGGTCCAGCCAAGGCAGCGCCCACTTTTCGCCGAAATGCTCCGAATCGAGCAGACGATCGATTGCGGCTTCGTAGTTCTCTAGCGATGGGTTTTGCTCAAAGGCGGTGACCTCATCGACGCTTGGTGGCAACCCGATCAGATCGAGCGAGAGCCGACGCAACAGCACGGCAGGCTCCGCCGATTGAGCGGGCTGCATCCCGTTTTCGACAAGGCGTGCCTGGACGAATTGGTCGATTGCATTGATCCGTTGCCAGTCCGCTTGTTCGATCCGTGGAGGTGTTCCAGGATTCGGTTTTTCGTAGGCCCAGTGCCGTTCATATTTCGCCCCCGCACTGATCCAGTCTCGCAACACGCCGATTTGTTCGGCGGTTAACGGCTCGCCATCGGGAGGCATCCGCAGGTCTGGATCGTCCGTTGTGGTGCGTTCAATGAGCGAACTTTCGTCCGGCGCTCCCGGAATGATTGCCCCCGAGTCGAGAGCACCGCGAGATTCATCCAGACGAAGATCGGCTTCACGTGCGTTGGCGTCCGGCCCATGACACTTGAAACACCGATCCGAAAGAATCGGACGGATATCGCGTGTGAAGCTCACCTCTTCGGCCTGGCAGTGAGAGAGGGCCCATGCCAAGCCGAACCAAAGGATTGAGACGCGTTGCCGATTCATGGTGCGATACTCTTCGGCGTCATCTCTTCGCGAAACACGTTCAGCTTCCGTACTGCGTCATGCAGACCAGGACGTTTGGAAAGCCCATCGCCGAAGAATCCTTGCTTGACGCCGGCCTTGCGAAAGCCCTTGGGAGTGTCGACGGGATTGCACCAAAACACGCCGATGATGTACTCCGATTTCAATGCCTCCATCACATAGCTTGTGTAGGCACGGCCGGCTGCGAAGGAGTCCTCTTCCATCTGCCACATCTGCACATCCTTGTCTCCATCTTTGAAGCGGATTGCGAAGTCGCACAGCAGAATCGGCTTTCCCGAAAGTTCGTACATCGCATCGAACTCTTTCTTGGGGAACGTGTGCCAAAAGTGAGGTTGGAACGCAATCGCGTCGATCCACGGCAGCATCTCCTCGAGCACATCCGTGTCGTAGGTATAGAAAGACAAGCGGTCTCCGAAGATCAAATGATCGGGATCGTACTTGCGATTGGCGGTTCCGATGACGCGGAAATACTCGCGGGCGATCAACCGCAAGAACGCCTGATCCCGTGCCGATTCGTCGCCGCCTTTCCAGGTAGCGAGAAACTCCTTGTATGCCCGCGCTCCGGGAGAGTCGTCTGGCAATCCGCGAATGAAATCGACCCAACTCTTTTTGCGTTGATTCTTCAGAGGCCACGTCGCGAGGTCCGTCCACGCATACCCGATACAATTCGGATTGTTTCGACTTTGATCGCAGCTCGCCTTGACGCCCTTTTCGATGTAGGCCTGAACGGCGGGATCAAAGATGTCGCAGTATTCGTGCGTTCCATCACCGCGGTACATCGAAATGGGGACCAGGTGATTCCAGCTTTCCAAGTACGGCATGTCCGAACGAAGCGGGTCCGGGCAACCGTAGCCATACGAATTGAAGCCGACGTCCTTGCAGGCGGCCGAGAACTCTTTGAGGTCGAACTTCGCACGCCCATTTCCCGAATGTGTGATTCCGTGAGCGAAGAATGGCTTGCCGTCGGAACCGACCAACCAGTGCCGCCCATTGATTGTGGTGAGCGTGATGTTCGCGGGCTTTGTTTCGTCGATCTCAAGCTCTCGTATCCGCACGTTGCGCCATCGACACTTTGCTCCGGGAGCCCAACGTTCACGGGTCGGACTGTCGTGCACTTCGAATCCGATGTGGCCCTTTCGCCCGACACGGCCAAAGATCTTCTCCGCGTCGTAGCCCGGCACCACATCGGCAAGCGTCGCGGTGTCGAGTTTTGCGATCGGAACGCCGTTGATCCAGGTTTCAATCAACGGGAGGCGGCCCGTGCAACGAATCTTCACTTGATTCCAGTCATTGGGTTTCCAGACTTCTTTGAACTCACTGAAGCCGGCAGCAAAATCGGTTTTGAATTGACCGCCGGGGACTGTCAAAGCACTCGTGTCACCTTCTCGCATGTTGGCAATTTTGTACCCGGGTTCTTCATCACCGTTGACCATGAAGGGATAGGCCAGAAATGAACCGACGGTGTTCCCGTAGACGCCACCGATCGAACCGTTGGGGCGATTATCAATCAGGACTTGATAACCAATCGACCCGAGCTTGTGTGCACGAACCATGATGCCCGTGTCGATCGGAAAATCAGGATGAGCTTCCAGCGTTAATTCGAAGTCACCGTACTTCTTTTCGGACATCAAGTAGGAGCCGGCGATGGAGCCCGGAACCTGTCCCCCGATCACCGCTCCGTCCTGGACCTCCCAAACGCCGCGGTTAGTGACGCGCTCCTGATTCGGAATCCGATTCCCGCCTTCGTTTTCGGTGTAGAACTTGATGACCTCGTCGTAGAGTTGATCGGACGGCATCTTTGCAAACACTTCGCTTCGTGGCAGATACAAGCGAGGTGTCGTAAACCAGCCATTGAGCGTTTCGCCATCGAACATGTCGACGGGCTCGCCACGTTTCAGAATCTTGGGCTCACGAAGTCGAGCCTTTCGTGCTGCGAGCGCCGCCGCTCTTTGCCGTGAATCTGCATCACCGTTGGGTGCACTGCGACTCGACCCCGAAACACCGACAACGTGATCCAGCAGCAAGGTCTTTCCGTCGTAGGGTGGGCTGCCGAATGCGGTGACTTGAAAGAAATGGATCGCTGTCAAATCCGCTTTGGCGTTTGCCCAGGGGGGCTTGCTGAATTTGGCAACGGGCGCCGAAACGAGCTTCCACTTCCCCGCCGAACCGAATGTGGAAAACGGAAACACACTCGTCTTTCCGGCTCCACTGCTGCATTGAAAGTTAAAGCCACTTTCAAAATCGGCCTTCACCCAAAACCGGATCTCACCCGATTTGGTGAAGTCGGTGACGGGAATCTTGAACCCCGTTCCGAAGAACCCTTTCGTCCCCGCGTTTGAATCCACCACGGTTCGGACGGCAAATTTGCTGCCCCCCTTCGGCACGTCCTGGACAAGGGTGACCGCTGCGCTGTGGGACGTCTTCTTCCCCGCAAGGAACGCATCGTTTTCAAATTCAGCGATCACTTGCAATTCATTCTCTGCGGCGCTCGACTCTGACGTGATCAAGGCGAGCAGTGCAATCGTGGTGATCGAGAGGATTCGCAACTTCATTACTTCCGCGATGGGATAGGGGGAACTGCTGGGGAAACAGATATCATTCGCACGCAGGTGCTCATTCAGGCACAGGCTCTTTCAGGCACAGGCTCACTCAGGCGCGAGGGTCAGAATTCGGACTTGATCGTAGTATCCATTTTCTGGATCCGCTGACGCCCTGATACTGAGCGTCGACCGATCTTGTGAAAGGATGACCTCATCAGGCTGAAAGTCCGACGGCATTCCGTTCTTCGCGACATAGGCCTCGAAATAGGGCCCAGGCTCCAGTCCGCGAGGAGCGGCGTCTTTCGGATAGTCCATCGTGGAAACGCCCAATATCGAATCGGACTCTTCGAGCTGCTGTGGAATACAGAGCACGCCGAGGATGGGTTGTTCAAAGCGGACCACACCTTTCACCGCCTTCCTGGAGCTTGGCCGGAAATGCAGCAGGTAGCTGTTTACCCGAGCGCCTTTGGGAATCGTTGGCCCACCGACAAACTTGCGAAATCGACCAGGAGTATTCAGCGTCACCATGAGTGGTTCCTTCAGAGTCACACTCTGTTGTTCGGCGATCAAATTGATCCAATGCCGCCCCTCCTTGTTCGGGACGTAGTCCTCCGCGCGAAGACGGTCCGCCATCCGAACGGAGCCGCGCAACGTTCGCACACCAAGATCACGGTAACGACCGTTACCGACGAGCGCCTCGCGCGAACTGATGGGGATGACATCCGGAGAGTCATCGTGATCGAGGTGAAAGCTCCTGGCCTGGCCTTCGGAAATCATGACGCCAGCAGAAGCCTCGGTTTGATTTCGCGGCAACACTTCGACCAGTCCGTCGAGGACATGGACCTCCGTCTGGCCACCATCCTTGACAGAAAGTCCAAACTCGGTGCCGAGATCGACGACTTCGGTGAGATCTGTTGTGATCGTAAATCCGATCGCTTCTTCAGAGATTTTTGCGACCAGATTCCCCGACGACACGTGCAGAAGATCCGCATTCTTTAACTCGAAACGCGAAGGCCCCTGCAATGTGACACGCGCTCCCCGCCCAAACTCCAACTCAACGGTGCCACTGTTCAAGCGAAAGTCACCGGCCTCGAGCGACGCTCCCGAGATTGGCTCGACACCAATCCACTCTGCATCGATCGATGCGACCAACCGCGCGACAGGAAACGAAGACGGCGAGGGCGCGTCGCCGGACGCCTCTTGATCCTTCAGCCTCCAGAGCGCCGTCGAGAGCAACACCACCGCCGCCAATGAGGCCAGGGTTATCGCAAGCGTTTTGTGAAAGCGACTGCGCGAAGGTTGCTTGACTGTCACCGTTGTCGAAGAACCAGCAACCACTGGCTCTTCTTCGCCGCGTATCGCCGCTTCACGATAGCCGCCCTCCAGCGAGACTCGGAATCGATAGAACTTTCGCAGCTGCTCATCTTCCACGAGCAATCTGTTCAACGTTTCCACATCTGCTTCGGTCGCCTGTCCGAGCAAGTATCGATCAATGCGTTCTTCCGGTGTCCTGTCGAAGTGTGTTGAAAAGAAGCTGAGGCTGGAGTTGCCATGAGCGATATCGACAGGACACCGGAAGAACGCATTGATCGATACTTGCTCGGACAGGCGACCGAAGCAGATGTGGAAACG
>JBCBOT010000293.1:0-10766 GCA_039821165.1 Planctomycetota bacterium
CGATGATACGCAGCTTGAGGTCGAATTCGCCACGCAGTTTTGCGAGAGCCTGCAACAGTACCTCCAATCCTTTCCTTGGCCGCATCAGGGCTATCATTCCAAGAGTCCAACGTCCGCCCACGACCGGCATTTGCGTTCGTTCGGGCCGGATGCCTGGGACACCATTTGGAACAACGGTCACGCGATCGGCTGCGGCGCCGCGTGCGATGCAGTCTTCTCGTAGGCTGTTGGAGACCGTAATCAGATGCGAACATCCGATCAGCGAGACTCTTTCAATCGCCGCGTTGAAATGGTTGATCATCCAGCGATCCGAGTCGCGCGCCGCGGGACTGTGAACGTGGTACACCCAGGGCACTCCGGCGAGGCGCGAGGCAGCCGACGCGATCATCGCGGTTCGAGGCGTGTGTGCATGCAGCAGGTGGTACTCGTTTTCACGCACCAAGCGTCGCACTTTCCAGGCCGCGCGCAGATCGAACCGGCTTGCCATTTCGATGCGATGACCGGTACCCCAACGCCCTTCCTGTTCGTCAAGAAGGTCCGCGAACTTACCGGGTTTGACGGACGCAAAATCAGCTGCCACATCGAACTGTGGAAGACAGCGTCCGAGGTGAGACTGGACCCTTTCGGCACCCGAGAAGTGTTCGCCGTTGACCAGATGGAGGACACGCGTCTGCAGCGTACCCGACAACGACGGAGCGACGGCGGATGCCATCACGGGTGTCACCACGACGGGAGAAACCGATTGTGTCTGGCCGAGCGTGTAGGCGATCGAGCCTGGTGAGTCAGCTGGATGCATCGAACCACGTCCGGTTGAGAGTCTCGGATCGGCCGAATGTCCGTCGAACGTCGCTGACATTTCGACCGGTTCGATTCGCGCCGTGCAAAACGAACAGATTGTTACAGGCTGCGTTATGGGAACCGCGATCGGCACGGGATTCTTCACAGTTCGCGAAAGGCTCATCGAGACTGCGCTCGGCGCGTCAGATTACGCGGGAATCACGGCTTTTTCGGTGCCCTCGGTTTGATTCCGCGGACTGGTTCGCCGCTACTGGGGGTTTCGGCTCGTGTTCGCTAAATTGGCGGTCGCGACGGAACTCCTCCGCGAGAGATTTTTCTGCTGAGCGATGAGCGATCGTCGACTCACGACGCCCCTTTAGCCACCGTACCATTTTGAAAGCCTCGATCGTATTGCTTCCCGGCGACGGGATCGGCCCCGAAATCACCGAACAAGCTCGACTCACTCTGGAACGCGTTGCCGAGGTTTTCGGCCATCAGTTCGATTTCCAGTCGCATCTCATTGGCGGCATCGCAATTGACGAGACGGGCGATCCGTTGCCCGAAGCGACCTTGCAAGCGTGCCGCAACTCGAACGCGATTTTGCTGGGTGCCGTCGGTGGGCCCAAATGGGATGACCCGACGGCCAAGACGCGGCCGGAAGTCGGCCTGCTCAAGATTCGCAAAGAGTTAGGACTGTTCGCAAACTTACGACCGATCAAGTTGTTCGATGAATTGATCGATGCGTCACCGCTACGGCGCGACATCATCGAAGGCACCGACATTCTGTTCCTGCGTGAACTGACGGGCGGCATCTATTTCGGGCCATCGGGTCGCACGGGCGAAGGAGACACCGAGTCGGCTTCCCAAGCCATGGTTTACAGCGTTCCCGAAGTCGAGCGGATCGTTCGTTTGGCGGCAAAGGCGGCTCAGGGACGCGACAATCGACTCACGAGTGTCGACAAAGCGAACGTCCTTGAGCCCAGTCGATTGTGGCGGCAGGTGGCCGCCCGCGTGATGGCCGAAGAATTTCCCGATGTCAGCTACGACGTCGTGTTGGTCGATGCGATGGCAATGCACTTGATCAATCGACCGAAAGACTTTGATGTGGTCGTCACCGGCAACATGTTCGGCGACATCTTGACCGACGAAGCCTCGATGCTGCCCGGCTCGCTGGGGATGCTACCGAGCGCATCCTTGGGAAGTGACGGCCCAGGATTGTACGAGCCCATCCACGGTTCGGCGCCGGACATCGCGGGTCAAGGCATTGCCAATCCGTTGGCAACAATCCTCGCCGCCGCGATGTTACTGCGGCACTCGCTCGGTGCTGAGAAAGAAGCCGTTGCGGTTGAGAATGCCGTCTCGAAAGTCTTGGCGGATGGGCTACGGACGGCGGACATCGCGCGAGGCGGCGAATCCATTCGCACCGAGGCAATGGGCGCCGCGGTAGTGGATCGAATCGCATCTTAGACTGAAGAACGTCCGTAGGAGGCGGCAACATGATGGCCACCAAGTTCACGATGCTTGCCGACGGGTTCACCATGCTGGCGACAGCTGAATGGCTACCGACGCGGGCACTGATCCTGCTGGCGGTGGTCTTGATCGCACTCGGGATCGCGACACTTGTCGGGCTCCTGCTCGCCCGTCGCGAAACGATGGGCATCGAGAATGCGATCGTCCGGCGCTACAACCAAAAGATGCGCGTCTGGTGGTTGATGATCATCATCTTCGTTCTCGGCTTTCTGCTTCAGCGGACGGGCGTCGTGATCCTCTTCGGATTGGTATCGTTTTGGGCGCTGCGTGAGTTCATCACGATGACGCCGACCAAGCGCGGCGACCATCGCACGCTGTTCTGGGTATTTTTCATTTTCACGCCGCTCCAATACATATTGGTTGGCTTTGGCAAAGACCCTCCTGCGTTTTTCAGAACCGACGACTGCTACGACTTTTACAGCATCATGATTCCGGTTTACGCAAGTCTGTTCATACCGGCGCGGGCGGCGATCTCGGGAGACCATAAACGCTTCCTGGAGCGGAGCGCGAAGATCCAGGCGGGTCTTCTGATCTGCGTTTACGCGCTGAGCTATGCACCGGCGCTCTTAGACTTGGACCTTGTGCGAACGGGCGGCCAGGACTGGGACGGCAGTACGGTCAGTGTGCTGATTTTTTTGGTCGTGATCGCACAACTGGCGGGCGTCTTAGAGCGCGGCTGGAGCAAGCTTGCGGGACGGCATGTGATCGCAGAAAAGATCAATGGTTCGCGAACCTGGGAAGGCGTCCTCGGCTCGATGGTGACAACCGGGTTGATTGCCGCAGCGCTGTACTGGGCAACTCCGTTTCGCGCCTACGAGGCCGGCGTGCTGGCAGCCGTCGTGACACTCATGGCCTGTGGCGGCGCTATGACGATGAGTGCGATCAAGCGAGACCGAGGCGTGACCGATACCGGGACATTGGTCCAGGGGCATGCTGGAGTACTCGATCAGATCGACAGCATCTGCTTCGCCGCCCCAGTGTTCTTTCACCTGACCCGCCACTTCTTCACCAAGTAATGACGCTTCGCCTCTTCGATACGCACGCACACCTCAATGTGGATGCGTTTGACGGCATCATCGATGAAACGGTCTCGCGTGCGCGCGATGTCGGTCTCGTCGGCATCATGGTGATCGGCATCGACGCCGCCACCAGTCGCCGCGCCTGTGACTTGGCTGCCGAGTACCCGGGTTTTGTTTTTGCGGCTGTTGGCATTCAGCCGAACTCAGCAGCCGAAGCGAAGGCAGACGATTTCAGCGTGATCGAAGAGCTCGCGGGCTACCCCGGTGTTCGAGCGATTGGCGAAACCGGGCTCGATTGCTACTGGGACGACACCCCCATCGAGCAGCAGCACGAGTACTTCGAGCGGCATCTGCAGTTGTGTCGCGAAACGGCACTTCCGATGGTCATTCACATGCGTGAGAGCGGTGACCTGATCGTTGAGCAACTTCAACGACAGTCCACAGTGCCGCCGGGCATCATGCACTCCTTCACGGGTGATTGGGAACTGGCCACGAAGTGCCTGGACCTCGGTCTGCACATCAGTTTTGCGGGAATGGTGACGTTCAAAAAAAGCGAGGACCTTCGCGACGTCGCCCGGCAAGTTCCCGAAGACCGGTTGCTGGTGGAAACCGACGCGCCGTATCTCAGTCCGGAACCTCTTCGTGGAAAGCGGCCGAATGAACCCGCCCGCGTGGAGCACACACTGCGCTGCTTGGCGGACGTTCGAGGCGTCACGCCCGAACACCTCGCCGAAGTGACGACCGAAAACGCGAAGCGTCTGCTGCAATTGCCGTAGAGAGTCCGCGCACCCCGGTTTCCCATTTCGCAGCAGACATGTCGGAAGAGAGCGCCACTGGGAGATCGGCAGGATTTACATGATGCACAGGATGACTGCGGGCTTTCAGCTGCAATCTCTCTCTGCGTCCTCAGCGACTCTGCGTTTCAAACTCTTCCGTTGCCTCCTCATCCCGCCGATCCCGTCCTGTCCAATCCTCGCCCCTAATCCACCATTCGGGACATGGGTGCTGCCTGAAGTGGCTCGTCGATAGGAACTGCGAAGTCAAACGGTTTGAGTTTGCTCGGTTCCTTTTCAAGACGTCGCAGCCAAAGCGATTTGGGGGCACCGTAGTCATCGAACAATTCGGGGCGAAACAACGCGAGTGCAGAGGATGCGACCTGGTAGTTCGCATCCGGAAAGGCGGCCTTCTCACCGGTGCGACGGACAAGCATTTCACGCATCGCGACATTCATCAGCCACGTGGTCGGATCGTTCGTGACATCGCGCGTGTTCTCCCGCAATTCCTCACGAAACGACTCCGCCCTGTCGCGGCAAATCGCAAACTTCAGAGTGTGCTCGAGTGTGACACTCGCGCGGCCGATCAACCAGTCGGTCCAGCGTTCAACTCCATACCTTAGTCGATTCAGCCGTATGGTCTCGTGAACCGAGTTGCCTCGCCCATCGAGCAGCAACTTGGCAACGCGATTGCTGGCCTCGAGCTGGGAGATAAAAACGCCATGTGTGATAGCCGCGAGACTTTGATGGTCGGCTTGATCGCTTTCGTCGGAACCATCACCCACGATGGCCGCGACCACTCGGGCAAGCAACTCGGAGATCAGTATTTCTTCGAGAACCGCGACGTTCTGATTCCACCACTTGGCGATCCGCCCCGAGTCTCCGCTGCGTGCCGCGTCACGATGCTCGCCGATGGCTCGGTGCCACATTTCGTGGCGGGACCGACAGGCGACCCAATATCGAAGCGTCGTCTCGGAGGGGACATCGGGTTGGGAGACGAGAAAACTCGGACCGTACTGAGAAAGCGTGGCGGCCAGATCGGCGAGGGCAACGGCATGCATAGGCGGCTCGGGAAGGATGGGGGCGAAGGCCCCGATTCCAAAGCAGGTGGTGTGCCGAAGCGCTAAAGTGACTGCAAGCCCGTGCTTTCTTCCGTGAGAGTGCTGTAATACCGACTTTGATGATGCGGATCGGCCACATCCGTGTTGCTTTTATTCAACCTCAACCACTCGAACCTCGACGATGCCAACCATCCGATTTGACGGTCGAACGATCGAATGTGAACGCGGTGAGAACCTCCGAAAGGTCCTCCTGCGGGCCGATGCGCCGCTGTACAACGGTGCGTCCAAATACATTCATTGCCGCGGGCTGGGAACCTGTGGCACCTGTTCACTGACCATCGAAGGCGACGTGACACCCACGACGCTGATCGAACGAACTCGGCTGAGCGTTCCGCCGCACCAATCGGACTCGGGACTCCGCCTGGCGTGCCAGTGCCGAGTGCTGGGAGACCTCACGCTCAAGAAGCACGAGGGACTTTGGGGACATCGGATCGAGAACCAGGAGGCTTCCGCAGAAGCAGACTTGTAGCGCTAGCGATAGTAGTAACCCGGCTCGTCTTTGCCATCGCCGTCAAAGTCACCGACGATCGGTTGAGCGTCTTTCGGCGCGTCCATGCGTATCTGCTGGTCTGCTGCGGTCAGGCGTCGGTCACCGTCGGTATCGATGATCCACCAATTGCCTCGCACTACTCCGACTTCATCCACGCCGTCGCCGTTAAAGTCTCCGACGATCGGTTGATCACCGGGTTGGCCGAATTCGAAGGTGGTTTCAGCTTTCTTACGCCGACCGTCACCTTCCACGTCGATCACCCATTGTCCGCTGCGGAAGACGCCGATCTGGTTGACACCATCTCCATTCCAATCCCCCGAGACTGGCGTGTCGACATCGTCACCAAACTGGAAGACGTGATCGACGACATCGGCGCGAAGATCGCCATTCTCACCGCGACGAAGAACACGTTCGCCGGATTGACCGCGAAGTTTCGCGGCGACCAAACCGAGTTGCTTGCGACTCTCAACGAAGTTGCGGTTCTGATTGGACAGTGTTGGCAGTCCCGCGTCGACTCGGATGCGTTGTTCATCCCGCTCCCACCGACGACCGTAGATGCCGACATCGTCTTTTCCGTCACCATCCCAGTCGCCGACGACGGGACGATCCATTTCGGTACCGAGCAGGATCCAGAGGTCACCGGCGTCCCAAACGCCGTTGCCATTGAGATCCACGAACCATTCGCCGGCGACATAGACCGCGACTTCGTCTTTTCCGTCACCATCGAAATCGCCGACCAAAGCAACTGCTTCCTCGGAACCGAGGTTCATCTGGTCACTCTCTTCGCGGACTTCGCCCTCCAGCGTCATCAATCGCCAACGCCCCTCGGATTGCTCGCCTTTTCGCCAATGGTCTTCGACGTGTTTGACGGCGGCTTCACGAAAGACACCGCCGGGTCGGACGACGCCGCGCGGAAATCCACCGTTGATGACGCTCAGGTGCCAAGTCACGAAGTCAACGTCGCCGACAATCGGTTGCGGAAGTTCGGCTCGAGTCTCCGGTGGCAAAAAGACTCTCTCCACGCGCGGAAACTCTTGTGGCACCGCAAGATTCAAGAAGGTTGGTTCCCGATCGGGTATCGGCAGGAAATCGGTCGGTGGAGGAGGTGGTGTGGGCGGCACGGGCGGCGGCGGCAGTGGTGGCGTGACTTGGCGCCACTCGATCTCGCTAAAGTTGTTGCCTTCGCTTTCGCCCCCCGGCCACACGCGAACGTCGAGGATCGCGTCGCTAGTCGAGTTGCCGGTGACCAGAGCGATCAAGTCTTGTTGATCGGCGGTATAGAGGTCGCCGGCATTGATGGCGAGTCCACCCGTTGTCCCGGGTGTATCGAGAGAATCAATCCACGTGTCCGGCTGTGTTTGAAAAAGGGTGTACGTTCCAGGTCGAAGACCTTCGAAACGATAGTGACCACTCGCATCGGTCTGCACCACGGAATTCGTTTCCGCATCGCCGTCCAAGAACGCGTCGTCGGCGAGCGGTTGGCCAAACACGTCTCGAATCTCGATGGTCACGTCGGCAAGACGACGGTCATCGGAGGTCAGTCTCCCGTCACGGAAGTTGCGTATCTCGGCGCGATCGATCGGTGATGCCGTTTCGAGACGATCACCATCAACGAAGACAAATCCCGACACGATGGATGGCGGGACTTCGGGAAAGTCATAGCGAACCGCATCGACGCCGCCCAGCAGCGGGATTGCGACAATCAAGTCTTCGCCAACCGCAAAACCACCGGCCGTGCCGACCAATTCACCGCCATGAAAATAGCCACCGGGTTGTTCTTGGCAAATGCTGTAGATGCCGGGCGGAAGATCGTCGAACCGGTAAGCTCCGTCGACGTCGGTGGTCGTGGTCCGAATCACGACGTCGTTTTCATCGACAAGTTTTACCACCACGCCTGGTAGCGGCGGTTCATCATCGTCACGTTCTTGATCGGAGTCGTTGTCGGCCCAGACCGAGCCGCTAATCGAGGACGGTTCGTACTCACAGAACAGGTAGTCGACGGCGTTCTCACCGGGCGTGAGTGTCACGGACATAAGGTCTACCCCGAGGATCGCACCACCCGCCGAACCGAGCGATTCGCCTCCTTGGAAGTACCCCTCAGGTTGGACTTCAAAGATCGTGTACTCGCCGCCGCGAAGACCTTCGAAGCGATAGTTCCCGTCTTCGTCGGTTGTGGTCGTCGCGACGCTGTTGCCCGCCGCATCACGAAGTTCGATCACGACGCCTGCGATGCCACGTTCATCGGCGTGTCGAACACAGTCCCCGTCGTTGTCGACAAACACGGCACCCGAAAGGCTCACGGGCGGCTCTTCACAGAAGTCATAGTCGACGGCATCAACACCGGAACCGAGCGACACCGCGCTGATTCGATTCTCACCGGAGACTCCACCCTCGGAACCGACACGTGCGTCGCCGTCAAAGTAGCCTTCGGGTTGCTCCTGGACGACGGAGTAGGTGCCTGGAACGAGGTCGGTAAAGCGATAGATGCCCTCAGCGTTGGTCCGAGTTTGCGCGACTTCGTTTCCGGATGCGTCCAACAGTCGAATGAGGACACCCGCTATCCCAAGTTCGTCGTCGTCGCGGATGCAATCACCATCGATGTCGGCGTGCACACCGCCGGAGAGCGACGCCGGTAGAAGCTCGCCGAAGTTATAGTCGCGACCGTTCACGCCCTGGGCGAGCGCGATTTCGCGGAACCGATCGTTCTCGACGACTCCCAACTCTTGGTTGTCGACGCGACCGAGTGTGTCGATACCGTCGAGAAAGCCATCGGGTTGGCGTTGCCGCAGCTCATAAGTTCCCGGTTCGATGCCGAGAAACTCGTAGCGTCCCGTCTCATCAGTCGTCGTCGTCGCGACAATGTTGCCCTCGGCGTTGACGAGCGAAACTTCGGCGTTGGGGATCGCTGCTTCGGTTGCATCGCGTACGCCGTCGTTGGACTGGTCATGGTAGACGTAGCCCGCGATCGTGGCCGGCGCGATTTCGCAAAAGTTGTACGCAACACCCGTTCCGCCGGGAGCGAGCGTGATGTCGCGGATCAAGGTTCCGTCGATCGAATTCCCGACCACGACACCGTCGATCTGTCCCGCGTAAGAGTCGCCATCCAAAACACCATCAGGCGTCCACTGGACGATACGGTATTCCCCAGGCTCCACGTCGTCGAATCGGTACTCTCCCATAGGCGTCGTCGTGACTTGTGAAATCACATTTCCGTCCGGCGTTTGCAATTCGACGATCACACCGCCGAGTGGATCGTTTCCGATCGCGTCGTGGTCGCCGGTGCAATCCTCGCCTGGTGCGGCCAGGTAGACGAAGCCACTGAGCGAACCGAGTGCAAGTTCGCCAAAGTTGTATTCGATCCCAATATCGCCTCCGCGGAGTCGGACGCCGCGGATCGCGTCACCCGGATCATCGGCGACCCCCACCACGAAGTTCCCGATTGTGCCGACTTGCTCGCGTCCATCGACGAATCCATCCGGCTGTGTGACCTCGATGACTTCGTAGGTGCCCGGCGCAAGGTCGCCGAACATGTAGTTTCCGAACTCGGATGTCGTGGTGGTCCGTACCGGCTGATCGCCGAGGGTATCGATGGGAACGAGTCGAATCGTGACGCCGCCGATCCCGGGCTCGTCCGCTTTTCGAAAACCGTTGTTGTTGAGATCGTGATAAACGAAACCGCCAAGGAACGCTGGCGCGGCTTCGGCAAAGTCCATGTTGATGGCTTGAGTCCCACCGAGTGGAATCTCGATGGCGCTTAGTACGTCGACCGATGCGGCGACGCCGGTGGCTTGACCGTCGACCGTTCCAGGAACGGCCGCGACGCTGAAGTAGCCATCGGGTTGTGTTTCGACGACCTGATACGTTCCGGGCAACAGCCCCAACGACTCGGCGAATTCGTAGTCGCCGTTGTCGTCCGTGACGGCTCGATGTCCGGTGTCTTGATACGCCCCGTTTTCATCAGCCACCAACAGTGCGAGATCGACACCTGCGAGCCCGTCTTCATTTTGGCCCCGTCGCTCGTCGAGGTTGCTGTCGATCCAGACGTTTCCGCTGATGGAAATCGGCGACGGTTGCTGTTGTGTTGAACCGACGGCCGCGGCGCTTCGGTTGGGGCGACTGTCGATGTCGTTGCCTTCGTCGGGCGGCAGGTTCAGCCCGAAGTCCTCATTGGGGGAACCGTAGTCGTTGAGAAAAATCGAATCCGCCGTGGCGGTTTCGAAATGCGGGGCCTCGAAGCCGTCTTCGAGTATCGAGTCCTGGAATTCCTGTCCGGAGGTGATGACGTCGAGCCGGTCATTGAACAGCGCAAGATCGAGCGAATTGCGGAGGACTTCGTCGACATCGATCGTGAACTCGAGTCGATCACCGGCTCGAAAGTTCTGAAGATCGAGGATCAACTCTTGCCCCCCATCTAGAACCGTGGCCTGTGCGGTCGCCTGCCTTCCATCGGAAGTCTGAATCCGCAGCAGTTGGAAAGGATGCGCGCCGCGTTTCCCTCGTCCACCTTGTTCGGTATCAAAGATCGGATCGCCGACGGTGATCCCGTCTCCGTCTTTATCCGTGTTGATCCGGAGCTGCGTCAGTTCCGTGTCGGGAGCGCCGCCGGTGAAGGAAAGCAGAAAACGATCGCCGCGCGAATCACTTCCGACATCGTTGTCCGTTTCCAGATAATCTGTCTCGAGGTAAACCACACCGACGTGAATCGGATCGGCCGCGAGAAGTTGACGGGGCTCCAACCGCTGTGGACCGGCCTTCCGTCGGAGCAATTCCGAGACCGATGGACGAGCGGTTTTGCGAACTCGTTTCGCTTTCCAAATCACGCGTTGGCACCTCCTGTGCCGAGCTTGATGGGTGGTCGTTCGTAACGCCGATTAACTCACGCAGCAGCCTATCGCCCCAAAGGCTGCTCGCGTTCAGCGATACGCTCTCGATTGCCTTGAACGCCGCTCAATTCCCAACGTCGCAACGTTGCGTCGAACCCGCCTGAGAACAACGAGTCGCCGTCCGAAGCCAACGCGGTGATCGTTCCCGTGTGACCGTTGAGTTCTTCGATCAC
>JBCBOT010000294.1:0-10752 GCA_039821165.1 Planctomycetota bacterium
GAGTCTGTACCGTGGCGGCAAATCGGCCGAAGCCGCAAAACGATTCGAAGAGATTCTGGGCAGCCGCAACGTGGAAGCTGCCACCGAAGCCGCGCACTGGCTGGTCCGAATCCGGCTCACCGAAGGGAATATCCCGACAGCGGTCAAAATCGCGCGAGACCAATTGAAAGCGGGCCCCGAAGGCGACTTCGCGACCGATCTGCAGGTGGACCTGGCCGAAGCGCTCGCGCTGTCCGCCGACACAATTCGCGAATCCATCGCCGTTGCCGAGAAAGCCTATCGCGACGCACCCAACGATCCGCTCGCGCCCCGGGCCCTGTACAACGCCGCATTTTCGGCGCTCCAAATCAACGACTACAAGCAAGCCGGTGATTTGGCAGGCGAATTCATCAAACGCTTTCCCAAGGACCGACTCGCCGCCGATGTTCGGTTTATCGTCGCCGAAACCCAGCTGATGTCGGGTGACACAGAACCTGCGATTCGGACCTACCAGGAGTTGCTCCGCTCGACCGAAGACTCGAATCCTCAGCGTCCGGTGTGGGTGCTTCGCACGGCGACCGCAATGAATGCCTCGCGGAGCTACGACGATTCCATTGAATTGCTCAAAGCCGAATACGCGGGCATCAAACTGCCTCCCCAGCGTGCCGAAGCGCAATTCCTAGTCGGGCAGGCCCACTTGATGTCACAACGCCCCGCCGATGCGGCCGTCTCCTTCGGTCGTTGCCTTTCGATCGATCCGAACTGGCCACGCGCGTCGGAGGCTCAATTGCTGCGAGGCACTGCGTTGCTCAGCAGCGGTGACAACGAGGAAGCCCAAAAGGCTTGGGAAGCGATGTTGGAAAACGGCGATTCCCGCGTGCTCGACCAAGCACGCTACAAACTCGCCCAACTGGCAAGCGCCAATGGTGATCACGAGCAAGCCGTTCGACGTTACTACGAAATCATCGACGCTGGCCAAAACCAATCCCTGATCCCCTTCGCGCTATACGGTCACGGATGGTCGAACATGCAACTCGGCAAGCACCAGGAAGCCGTGGCGATGTTGACACGATTGATCGACGAAATGCCCGAACATCGTGTCAGCGGAGACGCCCGAATTGCACGCGGCATTTGCCATCGATCGCTCGGTGATCTGGGCAAGGCCAAGGGTGATCTGGACAACTACCTCAATTCGAAACCGACGGGCACCAACCTAGGACACGCTCTCTACGAACTCGCGTTGATCGAACAGAAAGAATCGCGGCACACACAAGCCGCCTCGAATCTTCAGAAACTCGTTCGAGACGTGCCCGACTATCCAGCCATGGATAAGGTGCTCTATGAATTGGGTTGGTCGCTCCGCGAAGCAGGACAAGACAAGGACGCCGAACAGGCCTTCCGGAAACTGCTCGACGAGTTTCCCGACGTCGAACTCGCGGGCGAAGCGGCCTACTTTGTCGGCCAGCAGCAATACGCGGCGAGTCAATGGAACGACGCGACCAAGTACTTTCAAACCGCGACCGAACGAGCAACCGATCCTGCGCTCAACGAGAAAGCCTACTACCGACTCGGCTGGTCTCACTTCAAAGCCGAGAACTACGCCGAGGCCCGCGCCGCGTTCGACGCGCAAGCTCAAAAACACCCTCGTGGCGACCTTTCACTCGACGCGGTCATGATGGTCGGCGAATGCGCCTTCAAAGAAGCCGATTACACGACCGCGCTTCAAGCCTACGCAGAAGGGCGACGTCGAATCGGTCAGACCGACGACAGCGCGAGAACGATTCGCGACAAGGCGGAACGTCGCGTGCGTGAACTGATCCTGCTGCACGGCGGTCAATCCGCCGCCCAACTCAAGAAATGGGACGATGCCATCGGATGGTACGAAGAGCTCAAACAACGTTTCCCCTCGACCTCGTACCTTCCCCAAGTCTTCTACGAAACCGGTTTCGCATACCAGCAGAAGAAACAAGACGACCGCGCGATTGCCAACTTCACCCAAGTCGCCGACGGCTACCGAAGTGAAGTCGCCGCGCGGGCACGCTTTATGATGGGCGAAATTTATTTCGGTAAGAAGCAATTTGACAAAGCGATCCCCGAATTCCAGCGAGTCATGTATGGATTCGGTGCCGAAAAGGCCCCCGATGAGATCAAGAACTGGCAAGCGAAGAGTGGATTCGAAGCCGCGCGGTGCAGTGAGCTGCTCATGCAATCAGCACCGACGGCGTCCGGCAAAGCCAAATCTCGCAAATTCGCGACCCAGTTTTATCAGTACGTGATCGACAAACACCCGGACCATGAATTGGCGCCCAAGTCCGCCCAACGTCTGAAGGCGTTGCCGTGATCGGCAAACCGGCCCTCCGAACGCAAACACGAGAATCTGACGTGCCGAGCAATTTTCTCTCGAAGCAGCGAATGCGACTCGCGACGTTTTCATTCGTCGCGCTGCTTCTCGTCGCCATGGTGCACTCCGCGGCGCTGGCCCAAAACGAAGCGGACGCCAGGATCGATGCAGCCGACATTCAAGCCGTAATGACCGACGAACCGCCCGTCGAAGAAGTCCCCGCGGATGAACCCAGCGGCATCGACATGCTGACGCTGATCGCCAGTGGCGGCCGGTTCATGATCCCGATCGGCATCATGAGTGTGCTGGTCGTCACGCTCGCCGTCGAACGGATGCTCAGCCTCCGGACCGGCAAAGTCATGCCGCGTCGGCTTGTGCGAGACCTCAAACCACTCGCCGATCCGATCGAGGACTTCTCTCCGACAAGTGGTTATGAAGTCTGTTTGGAAAACCCGTCGCCGACCGCCAGCGTCGTTGCGTCGATGCTCCTGCGAACCGGTCAACCGCTAGCCGACATCGAACGGACCGCCAGCGAAACGATCCAGCGCGAAGCCGACCGGTGTGCCGCGCCGATCCGCTGGCTCAACCTCGCCGCCGCCGCGACACCGCTGATGGGTCTGCTCGGTACCGTTTGGGGCATGATCAAAGCGTTTCACGAGTCCACCACTCTCTCCGCCGATCGCTCTCGGAGCGAGCAACTCTCCGAAGGCATCTACACCGCACTGGTGACCACGCTGGCGGGTTTGGTCGTCGCGATTCCCGCCGCCATCTTCGCGCAGTATCTCGAGAATCGTGTCTCAAGCCTCTTCCATCGCGTCGAGCAATTCGCGTTCGATCTTGCGCCCGGACTGCAACGGTTCACCGGCCGACGTCGCCTCGATCATTCCGGTGCCCTCATGGCGATGCATCCCGATGGAACCGAACAGGCACCGACGCCGCCGCCACCTCCGCCACCAAAGAATGGAAGCGGATTCGACAAGGAAGCTACAACGTCACAGTCGAGGTAACCCATGGCGGTCCAGATCAAACGATCCAGCGTCGCCGGAACGCTCAGCCTGACTCCGCTCATCGACGTGGTCTTTCTGCTGCTGATCTTCTTCCTCGTCACCAGCGAGTTCGAAGAAGAAGAAAGTCGACTCGACATCGTGCTGCCGACGGCAACCAGTGCCGTCCCGATGGTCGGCAAGCCACGCGAGATCATCATCGATGTCGACGAAAGCGGCGCGGTGTATCTCCGCGGAAGTGAGATCACGCTCGAAGATCTGGAGACAACGCTCAAATCCGCCGTCGCGCAGAATCCGACCAATCAATCGGCCGTCATCCGCGCCGATCGGGAAACGTCTTTCCAGCCCGTCGTCAGCGTGATGGATGTTTGCAATCGATCCGGAATCAGCGACTATTCCGTCACGACCCAAGATGGTCCCGGTGGATGAGTCGAGCCCTGTCAGCGCCGCCGCTTAGCCGACGACATGACGGACCCTGAACGAACCGTGACGCAAAACTCATTGCAGATCGCAACTCGATAAGAGACCACACGATGCCACCGAAACGCCAACGAATGCGACTCCAGCAGGTCGATTATCGGCCGCCGGACTCGCAACGGATGTGGCCTCTGGATGTTTCCGCAGCCGCGCTCGGTGGACTGGTGCTACTGCTGATCCTGACAAATCTCAGTTGGCATGATCCGCGTCCACTCTACAACGCCGGGACGTACCTGATTCTTGTCGTGGTCGTCTCACTGGCTCTGGCATTCTTGCTTCGCACCGTCACGTCGAAGTTCCTCCGCAAGTCGATTCAAATCGGCTTCCTGTTCAGTCTCTGCATGCACTTATTGATGTTGATCTTCGCGGTCAACGTCATCGTTTTCACCGCCTTTCAACCGATGGCAACCAAAGGGGAATCGAAGAAGCGAACGCCGATTCGCAAAACGGTCCCCGAACATATTTTTCAAACACCACGTGACTCCGAAGAAACACCGGACTGGTCCAAACCCGTCGACTCAGAAACAGCATCGCGGGTCGTGCCAAAGGAGGCTCGTCAACTCCCGCCGGTCGTGCGATCTCAACCACGGTTGGAGGTTCCCAAACCGCGGCAACCCGAGAAGCAACCGATGCAAAAGTCGCTGATGGAGCGCGACCAACCGACACCTTCTCAACCCAAACTCGCCGACTCACCCGGTAAACTCGCGCGACGAATCAGCAAGCAGGAATCTCCCAAGCCGACGAGCAATCCGATCGAAGTGCCCGAGAACTCCTCGAGTGCCACGCAACCCGTCGAAGCTCAACCGTCCGAACGACAACTGGCAAATTCTTCGCGCTCGAGCGCCGCGAGCCGCGCCGCCAGTCAGCCCGAAAGGAGTTCGGAGTCGCCCGACTCGATGCCCGTCACTCGCCCGCGACCGCTGCAAACCGCTGCCGCCTCGAACAGCCCCGACACGCCGCTCCCGAGACTCGGTGATGCCGGACTGACTCGCATGCGTCGCTCACGCTCGATCTCCGCCCCGGCCGCTATCGCCGGCTCCGCACCCGCCCCGCTTACGGTGTCGGTGGCCCAGCAAAGTCCCACCGCCGCGATGATGCTGTCACCCGCCGAAATCCCGACGACACGTAGCGGCGAAACTTCCGGTGCTCAATTATCGTCCGGGCAAGCTCCCAGCTACATGGCCCAGACTGTTCAACAGCAACCTAGCGCGGGAACCGAAGTCGCACGCAACACCATGGCCGCCAGCGCCGGTTCGCCGACGGTCAATGCGGGGTCCGCCGAACGCGCACCCGGTCGGGCGCGTCGAGCAAACGTCGCCCAAGGGTTTGCGCCCATCGGGTCCGCCAACCCGATCGATTCGTTGCCGCAAATGACCGAAGGCACGACGGGGCAGGGCAGGGAACAGGGCACATCGGAGTCACTCGAGGACCGGCTAGCAGACACCGATGGCGACGGCCCCGCACAGCGCAGCGGCGAAACAGGCGGGGCCAACACCGGCGACATCGCACCGAGTGGGGCGCCTGACATGTCACTCGACCTGCTCGCCGAGTTGGATGGGATCGGAATCGGTCGTGAACCGGCAGCGATCGTCGGCCTGATGCCGGGCGACATGCAACCCGAAATCGCTTCCATGGAGTTGCCTCGTGAGGGTAGGCCGCGACGCGAAGTCGGCGGCCCTGCCACACCGGCGGGAACTCAGATCGCTGCGGTTGAATCGTTCTCACGCCGAGTGATGCGCACCAGTGGTGGAACGTCATCGAGCGCCCCCGGTATGGGAGGCCCGGCGACCGAAGAAGCCATCGAGCGCGGACTCGCTTATCTCGCCAGCGTTCAAAACGAAGACGGCAGCTGGTCGCTGCAAGGCCATGGTGATGCCGTGATCTTGCAGAGCGAC
Organism: Planctomycetota bacterium; assembly: GCA_039821165.1. Taxonomy (GTDB): domain Bacteria; phylum Planctomycetota; class Planctomycetia; order Pirellulales; family Pirellulaceae; genus Stieleria. The sequence goes on from JBCBOT010000294.1 coordinate 5,697, forward strand.
ACCGCCGCGACGGGACTCTGCCTGCTTGCATTCCAGGGCGCCGGTTACACGCATCTGCAACACCAATACGCCAATACCGTCAGCAAGGGCCTTAAGTTCCTGTTGGACAACCAACGTTCGAGCGGAAATCTGTATCGCAGCGAGAACCCGGTCAGTGATGAAAACGTGATGCTGTACAGCCATGGCATCGCGTCGCTCGCTCTTTGCGAAGCTTACGGAATGACTCAGGATCGCGAATTGCGAACCGCAGCGCAAGACGCACTCGACTACATCGTCAACACCCAGCACGTCAAACGGGGCGGATGGCGGTACACGCCACAAATCAGCAGCGACACAAGTGTCACCGGTTGGATGATGATGGCACTCAAAAGCGGCGACCTCGCGGGCCTCGAAGTTCCCCAATCGGCCTACGACGGAATCGACAAGTGGCTTTCCTTGGCGCAGCAAAGCGGACGGATGGATCGCTATCGCTACGATCCCTTCGCACCGGACACCGCAAAACAACGCCACGGTCGCTTGCCATCACCCACGATGACTGCGGTCGGCATGCTGATGCGGATGTACAACGGCTGGCGCCGAGACAACGAGTCGATGCAGTCCGCGGCGGAGTACTTGCTTCGCTACCCACCGCGACTCGGCGACCAGCAACGAACACTGCGCGACGGCTACTATTGGTACTACGCCACCCAAGTCATGTTTCACATGGGCGACGAATACTGGGAGCGTTGGAACGGTTACCTCAACCCGCTACTGCTCGACACACAGATCAAACGTGGTCCCGAGTCCGGGTCGTGGGACCCCGAGTTGCCCGTTCGCGATCGCTGGGGCATGCACGCCGGCCGGCTCTATGTCACCACCATGAATCTGCTCAACCTCGAAGTCTATTATCGGCACCTGCCGATCTACGAAGACACCGCAGCCCAGTAGCCTGCCCAGTAGCCCGCGGTTCTGCCAACCACGCGCCCTCTCGCCTCTCGCCCTCTCGCTCTTCACCCTCTCGCTCTTCACCCTCTCGCTCTTCACCCTCTCGCTCCTCACCCTCTCGCTCCTCGCCACTCGCCACTGGCTCCACTCCCGGTTGCCATCCGATAAAACTAGAGGCGTCACCCAATCCACGGAGCCCCGCCATGCGAGCCCAGTTAGTCCTCTTCGTTTGCCTTGCTTTCTCGTTCACACCAACACCGGCTAGCGGGCAAGATGCGACGCCCTCACCGGACTCGAGGAGTTTCGTGCTCGAAGTCACGGAAGCCAGCAACGCCGTGATTCACGGGCTCGAAGTGAAAGCCGACCTCGACACCGATCGTCGATGGGTCACCTTGCGGGGTCCCAAACTGTTTTCGCTTCCGACTCGCAAGACGCCGGAACCCGCCTTTCTCAATTGGTACGCCATCCGAAAACCCCAACCGGAAGCGAATAAGACGATTCGTCTCACCGATGCGTTTAGCGGCAAAGAAGCGTTCACCGTTTCGGCGGCAACCCCGGCGTTCTTTGTCATGCCCGCCCAACGCCTGATTGATGGGCCTCCCGCAGACGTCCCCGAATCACTCAACCACTTCCTCGCATTTGAAATCGCCGACCCTGAATCGCTCGCTTTGCCTGAGCCGGTCCCCGGCAAACCGCGATACGTTTGTGTCCCCGCCGAAGAGTGGCATCACGAAGAGCATTTTCCGATCAAGGATCCGACCGCTTGCCTCATGGTTTATGAAGCCGACAGCGAAAGCGACATCGAGCGGGTCTCCACGATTGACCAGTTCGGAATCAACAAACTGGACGTCAAGCGTCCGGGATGGATTTGCGTTCCTGGACGCCTCATCCCTTGAATGGTCTCGCTTCGGTCAAGCCTCCACGCACACGCACCTGGACACAAAATGAAACCTGATCGCGATCTCGAAAAGACATACCCGATCAACGAATTCGTCGACAAACTACGTCGACTGGCCGATTGCCTCGAAAAGGGTGAGCAATTCGAAATTCAAATCGCGGGTGAGCGCGTCTATGTTCCTGTTCGCGCAACCTACAACATCGAGCATGAACGAGAGGACGGCAGCGAAGAGATCGAGTTTCAAATCAAATGGGAAAGCGATTCGAAGTGATCCTCAGTGGCTCGATGCGAAGGTTCATTCCGCGATCGCAGGCAACAAACATTTGAAACCTTCGTGCTCATCGTGTCCTGTGTGGTTTACCAATACGGTCCTTTGGTCCCATTGAACCACTCAGCACGCCCCGCGGTCTTAGCCTCCACTCTCACTCCCCATCTCTACGCAATCTGCTCTCACTCCCCGTCTCAGCGAACTCTGCGGCTCTGCGTTTTCATCTCTTACCCTCACCGACTGCGGCAAACCCACGATCGCTCTGTTGAGCGCGACGCACATCAAGCGTTAGATGAAACCACAAAGACGGTAAGGGCACGAAGATCGTGCCAGTGACATCCAACGCGATACGTCTTCCACCTGAACCACTGAGAACCTCCCTTGGCGTGAACGGATCCCCAACTCTCTGCGGCTCTGCGTTTCCATCTCACTCCCAACCCACTCCGCCAAACCCATGAACAACGTCGCGCAGGAAACGGCAGCGATCTCGGTTCACACGAAGCGTTTCATCGTCACCCTCGGTGCGTTTGCGGTTTTGCTGGTAGCAGGATGCGAGAGACAACGCCGAGCACCGACCATCAAATCGGGCGGCAGTAGTTCCTTAGCGGTGACGATTGACGATCTACGGCTCAATGGCTTGCGTGACCAAACCACATTCACCGATGGAACAAGCGCGTGCTCCGCGGCTGTCTTCTTCGAGCAAGCCGCGCCGGTCGATGGAGTGACGGTACAGCACGACGGGATCACTCGCATCTTCGTCGATGGCAAGGCGATCGCGGTGGAAAGTCAAAGCCTGGTGTTTGTGCTGAACAATGGCACGCTGTTCACGGTTCCGTGCGAGCTTCCCAAGGAGTCGTCCGCGGAGACCGAGTCATTGATTGCTGAAGCGCTCAGAGCCGACGCGGATCCCCAGCTGAGAGCAATCGTCGAACGCTGCGGCCGCTGAATGACGATCGCACCCGTTCGCCACTTCGTTTCCAGCAGCAACCGGATCCTGGCGGCCATTCGCCAACAACCCGAACGGACTGCACCAGCCGGAACTAAGGCGAATCGGGCACCACAGAAAAACCCTAATGCGAATTTACTTGCCCCTAAGTGGACATGAGGGTAAGATCGTTATGTCACGCGGGCGCAATGCTGCTGTCTCGACAGCGTGAGCAACTCGCCTCGCGTCTTTTCTCTGGAGCGGTCGTCTCGTCCACTGCGGACGATACCGCACACGTCCCGCCATGGACGGTATCCCCTCATCCCTGGGGGTCTATGCGATGGTTTCACCCATTGGCAATCAAGGGGGATTTGCGCTCGACTCGCACGCGTCGCAGCGGCATCCGTATGGACCTCGACGTCCATCGGATCGGCTTAGCATTTCCGCGCCGCGCGGCTTGGAGTCGTATCGCGGAATCCCTGCGTACGGTGTCCTGCAACATGCTGCGGAACAACTTCCCGATCATACGGCACTGATCCACGGTGGCTGGTCTTGCAACTACGACCAGCTCAACGCCGACGCGATTCAGTTTGCCGCGACGCTTGCCGGCCTGGGAGTTCGGCCCGGTGATCGTGTCGGCATTCTGTTGCCGAACGTTCCTGAGTATGTCGTCGCGATGAACGGGATCTGGAGAGCGGGTGCGGTTGCGGTGGCGCTCAGTCCGTTGATGGTGGAAGACGAAATTCAAAGTCTGCTCGACCATACCGATTGTCGATTCTTGATCTGTCTCGACCTGCTGCAACCACTGCTAACGAAACACGACGACACGGATCGCGTGACGCTGCTCGTCTCACTGCGCGACAAGCTGCCGACACACCAACGATTCGGATACTGGCTCAAGCTCGGCGTGCAACGACTCCGCACCGCCAACAAACGCAGTGACTATGTCGGTGATTTTTGGACGGAGTTTTCGCGAACGGAACCGGACTGGCAAGCTCCGAACGTCGATCCAAACTCACCCGCATTTATTTTGGCGACCGGCGGGACCACCGCCGCGCCAAAGGCGGTCACGCTCAGTCACGAGAACCTCGTTGCCAACGCGTGGCAGCAGTTGGTGTGGACTCAGCACTCGTTTGGGAATGAGCGAATGCTGGGGGTGTTGCCGTTTTTCCACAGCTATGGAATGTCTGCGACGCTGATCGGAAGCGCGATGTTGGGTGCAACCACCATCTTGCATCATCGATTCAACACCAAACAAGTGATCGGTTTGATCGAGCAGCATCAACCAACGGTGATGCACGCCGTTCCAGCGATGCTTGCAGCAATGAACGCGCAATTGGATCAAAAACCGATTGAAATCGATTCACTCAAGTGGGTGATCTCGGGCGGAGCTCCGTTGGACGAGTCCATCGCGAAGCGTTTTGCCGACCACTCCGGCGCGCAGGTCGTCGAAGGCTACGGTCTCAGCGAAGCGTCGCCCGTCACCCACGTCGGTCACTTGTTTCGGGAACCACGTTATGGAGTGATCGGGTTACCGCTTCCGGAAACCGTTTGTCGCATCGTCGATCCCGAGGATCCGTCCATCATTCTGCCGGACGGTGAAGTGGGAGAACTGCTCGTTCGCGGTCCCCAAGTCATGCTCGGCTATTGGAACGCACCCACAGCCACGGCGGAGGTGATCCGTGATGGTTGGCTGCACACGGGTGATTTGGCCGTCAAGCATCCGGACGGCAACTATGGCATCGTTGGTCGCAAAAAGGATCTGATCATCACGTCGGGATTCAATGTGAATCCGCGAGATGTGGAAGAGGTGCTGCGGCTGTGTGACGGAATCCTCGACGCTGCGGTAGTCGGCGACGCCGACGAAGATCGTGGCGAGATCGTTCATGCACACCTCGTCCTGGAACCCGGCGTTCGATGGGATGAAGACCAGTGGGTTCGGTTCTGCCGAAAACACCTCGCTGCACACAAGCGTCCGCGTCGCTTCACGCATTGCACAACCGAGTTGCCCAAGAACTTCTTGGGCAAGGTGCTCCGCCGC
>JBCBOT010000295.1:0-10689 GCA_039821165.1 Planctomycetota bacterium
CTTCAAGCCACTCCAGACGACGCGAAGTGGCTTGAAGTTCGAAATTCTCATCTTCCAACGAATGACAACAATCGGAGAGACGAGTGAGGCCGAACGTCGCGGCGTTGCCTTTGAGGGTATGTAATCGGCGACGGACAAGCACCACGTCATCGCGCGACTCGCTACGAAGTTCCTCGATGATCTTGCCCGACTCGCGGAAGAACTCGATCACGCCATTGGGATCGGTGGCGTAACGGTCGATGAGCGACAGCATCTCCCGAGTCTCCGTCTCGAGTTTTTGCTTTTCGAGCTCGGCCGTGACGTCGGTGACAACGACCTTCAAATTGCTCACGGTGTCATCGACGAGAAGGGGATAGGACTGCAATGAAAGAATCCGGCCATTAGCCGTCAACTGGGTTGGCAATTGATCGACCGCTACCTCCGGCGGAAGCACTCCTTCGAAGACTTCACCGAGTCCGAATTCGAGCCAGCTCGCAAACTTTTCGTCGTGACGAGCAACCGCTTCAATCAAGGTTTCGTCAGGGCCGATTTCGCCGAGCAGGCGATCCACCGAAGCAGACCGTTCGTGATGCACACGACCATCTCGCTCGATCGTGAGAAATCCTTGTTCGACGGATTGCAAGATCATTCCGATGTCACGGTTTCGCGCCCCGACCACTTTGGTTTGCTCGTCGACGCGTTGCTCCAATTGAACAATGCTGTTGTAGAACGTTCGCGAATTGAACACTCCGGAAGCGGCCGCCAGCGCGGCAAACACGATGTGCGTCATCAAGACCAGAACCGAAGGTTCGTAATTCCAAGCACTCTCGGGTAGCAGGTAAAAGAGTCCGAAGTGGTGAACGGCGATCGCGAGCAGAGCTGCCAAGATCACCATCGGATTGCCGAACACCGATAGCAACGTGCACCCCACAAAGAAGTAGAAGTGCATTTCAATCTGAATCGGGCCCTGGCAAAAATGAATCAATAGGCCGCACATCAGCACCATCGTGAATCCGTGAACCACGGAGATCGCTCGTTGCGATTGAAAGACTCGCGATGCGAGTAGTGGACCGAGTAGCACGGCGGAGGTGAGGGCCGTTGCAAGAAGCGGGCCCGTCTCGTTGAAGTACGCGATCGCAATGAAAACGGGTAAGTGACACAGAAACAGAATCGTTGCGATGCGATTCAGCCGCAGAAGGTAACCGTGCTCGAACTTGGAGATTCGATCCGGTAGCAGGAGGTATTCCTTTGCGGCAACGAGTGGTCGGATCATTCTCTTCCACCCCACGCCGAGTATTTAAGACGTAGTGGATCCACCAGTTGCTGGAGCTCTTCGGAGACGGCGCATCCATAGACAGGAAGACTCTCGACCGACTCACTTCGCGCGAGAGCTGTCAAAATCTCTTCATCGCGAATCTCCGGTCCCTGCTTTCGAGTGGTGTAGCCGCCGGAGTAGACGATTTCACCATCGTTGCGGACGACCACCAAAAGCGGCGCCGATTCGACTCCATAGCGGGACAACAACTCCGGGGGAGTACACCGATCAACTTCGAAATCCTCTGGAAAGTTGATCGTCTCGGCGTCGTCATGTGCGGAAACGCTGATCAGGACCACTCGCTCAATCACGCCTTCGACGGACGGACGGTCGAGGACGTCATCAAGTACCCGTCGCGAGCAGGGACAGTCTCGGTACAGAAAATGGAACGCACGAAGCTGATCGTGCCGCTCATCTTCCGCTACCACAGCTTTGAGTGTGTCGCCGACGGGCGGGTGCGGGAGCGTGATCCAGTGGGCGGCGGTCAACGATGCGACGCAGACACCCGTCACCGCAAGCCATACGACGACGACCAGCGATCCGCCCAAGCGGCGAATGCCTTGCATCGTAAAGCGTTGCGACGTCGAAGTCGCTTTCGGAGCGTCGAATGACCTAGTCACTGCGCAGTTCTCTCCCGGTGTGCCCATCTAACCGAAAGCCGTGTGGATGTTCGTCCGCCGCGACCTGCACAGAGCCGCTACGGAACGAACCAGCTGCACTCTTCTATGGCTCGCAGAAATACCCCGGCAAGCGGGTTGAGGGAGAACGCGAACCAAGGGTTTGCGGCGGGTGGAAACCCGATTGCAAATTCAGCCGATCAAGGAGGGATCGACAACCCTAAGAAGCCACGAATGAAGTGGCGAACGCGATCGGTGCTCATAAGTGTATGAGCAAGAACCGTACATCGACTGGGCTGATGTCGCTGCGCTCAAACCGTCTTGGGAAGCCAATGAGTCAACGTGGCTCAACAAGACACTGTCCGAATTCCGAGGGTCAGGCGACAGGTTAGCGCTCGGTCGCTCGCTTCCGAAAGTAGGCTTCGATCGCGTCGCGATAGTGAGTGGGAAGATCGCGACTGATCTTTTGAAGCGCTTCTTTCCGCTCCGCCGCGGGGAGATTCCCCCATCGATCTTCCATGTCGTGATCCTTGCGACCGACATCGCCCTTACCGGACGCGCCCGCGATCCGACTGTCATCCATCGGAGAGGACTGGCCGCCGTTCGAGCCACCGCCTTCTCCCGAGGATTGTTGCTGCTGTTGTTGCTGTTGCTGCTGCTGTTCGAGCTTCTCGATCAGCTTCGTTAACTTGTCGATGATCTTCTGTTCCTGGTCCTCGACTTTCTCTCCGCTCCGCCCGAGATCGAGACGTCGAGTCACGTCGGTCATCAAACGCGAGATTTCGTCGAGCGAGTCTTCTTTGAGCGGTTTGATGTCCGCGACCATCAGTTTGGCCGTGCGCGAAAAACGCACCGGACATTCATCTTCGTTTTTGAGCAGTGTCCGTAGATCCGCAAGTGCTTCCTTTTTCATCAGCAAAGCGTGGTAGCACACTCCGCGATGAAACAGTGAACTCGCGGGATCGATCGAGAACTCTGGATCCACCTCGGCGATCACAGGCATCGCCTCATCGTAGAGTCGATCGCGAATCAGAGACCGGGCGAGCCATGTACGAACGGACATCCGCATCGTCTTTGGTAACACTTCAATGTCCCCGTATCCCGACGCGTCAGGATCGATGCTGTTCGCCGCTTTGACAGCATCTTGGGCAGCGAGGGTCGAGAGTTTTTCGATCGCTTCCGAGTACTCGGCGAGCGTTTCGACGAGAGCATTGAGGCGATCTTCACCGGGTTGCCCCAATCGCTGGCGAAACTGTTCCGTCGCTTGTCGAAGAAGGTTGGGAGCTAATCCGTATTCTTCGAGTGCATCCCGAAACGCGTCAGTCGCACCGGCGTCATCCAAATGCTGCCAACCGCTTTCCTGTTCCAAGGCGTCGTCTGCGATTCCGAGGCCTCCGACGAGGCAGCCCGAGAGGGCGAGCAGACAGGGAAAAATGATCCGGCGGAAGTCGATTCGAAAATGACTCATTCAGGAAACTCCGATGGAGACGTGCCCCGTATAGCTCCAGACATGCCTAATTATTACGCCGCATCACGAGGTCGCGGGTGATTCTGTATAGGCGATCCTGTCTTTCGGACAAGTTCTTCAGTAAAGGAAGCAATTCTTGTGCCGAACTTTCGTCCGATTGTAACAGTTGGGAATAACGGTTGGTGGTCGTTTTGATTCGCGTTTCCATCGTGCGGATCAATTTGAGCTCCGCAATTGCGTCGACAAGCGGTTGCTCTCCTGGTTGGCCGGCTTGTTGAGGCGGCGGCCCGTTCCCCTCTTGTTTTTGCTTTTCTAGGTCCCGTTGGGCCTGTTGAAGCGCGAGCACCATCTCTTCGATCGCGGCGAGAATATCTTGCTGGATTCCTTGAGTCACCAAGTCAATTTGCGTCTTGCCCAGGCGTTGAGCGACGCGTTCGGTGTCTTCGCGGATTTGTTCAATCACCTCGGGAAAGGCAACGCTCGAGCCCTCTTCACGAAGCAGCATCATCGCTCGGTCGGCTTCGACGGTGATCTTCTTTTCGGCGAACGAAAGGTCGCCCGCTTTAAGATCCGTCTGACGATCGCGTTGCGATTTTGGAGTCTCCGCGAGTGTCACGGTGTCCTCCAGGATTTCGGTTTGCATCTGGGCCATCTTCTTAAGACGGCTTTCAAGCCTCGCGAGTTCCCTTTCCATTTCTTCTTCACGCAGCTGGCGAAGGATCTCCTCCAGTTCATCAATCGCTTTGCGCAAGTTCTCTTCGGCGGCGCGCTGATCTTCGATCGCGTCATTGCGTTTTGATTCTTCGAGCGCCTGCTCGGCATCACGCATACGCTCGATCGCTTTCTGCAACTGTTGGTCCGCTTGTTGTTCTGGCGTTTGCGGTTGCGGCTGGTTTTGCGGAGAACCACCGCTCGGCGGTGACGAAGACGGCTGCTCCGAAGAAGGCGATTGCTGTGGCGGAGAATCGGATGGCGGAGAGTCTCCCTTCGAATTCTCACTCGAACTCTCGGGATCGCCCGACTCTTTGGGTTCGCTCGGTTTACCGGAGTCACTTGGGTCCTTCGGATCACCGGCGTCCTTCGGATCACTCGACTCATCGGATTCTTTCGGTTCGCCTTCCTTCGGTTCGCCCGGTTCATCGCTGGGCTCGCCAGATTCATCCGACGCTTTGGAGTCGCCGTTTGGCTTTCCATCGGATCCGTTGGATTTCGGTTCGCCATCCTTGGGTTCGTCCCCTTCGCTCGAAGGTTCGCCGGACTCGCCTTCGTTTTCGTCTTTGTCGCCCGATTCGGGATTGTCGTCCTGCTCGCCGAATTCGTTTCGAAGCTTTTCGCTGCGATCACCGATCGACTCCTGCTCGCCTTGCAAGCCGTCCATCTCGGCTCCATTCTCGGTGCGAGCCCGTGTGCTTCGTTGCGAACGCTCGATACGGCGAAGGTCTTTGATCATCTTGGCGATTCGTTTCTTCTCGTCACGAATCCGATTCGCCCGGTCTTCACTCGTCAGCAGCTTGAGAAGCTCCTCGAGTCCGGCCTTTGCCAAGTCTTGGTTGGCGAGTGCATCGCTGTATTTTTGGTTCTTAAGAGAACTGCTCGCGTTGCGCAGTTGTTGCAGGACAAACTTGTCGCGCGATTGCTTGGACGCCTGACGAAGCAACGCCGCACGCTCGGGGTTCTCAGCGGCTTCCACTTCCGCAAGACGCAAGAGCAGCTCTTCCAACTCTTGGTAGCGTTCCGCGATGCCGGTTTGCCGTTTTGAAAGGTCGGGTTCTTGGGCAGGGCTTGCGGTTGCGATGGAGAGCAAGACTCCGAGAGCAACGATCGATCGGATGGAACTTGGCATCGATTCTGGCCTGCGAGGGGAGTTCGGTGTCAGTCAAACAGGTCTAACACCGCTTTCTTACGTTCTTTCTGGGTGTCCGCTTTGAGCTTGTCCTGCTCCTCGATCAATCCGCGAACCAAGTCCAGAATCTCGTTGTAACTTTCGAGATACAGCATTTTTTCCAACACGGCCGTCAAAGCCAACACCACTTCGTCAGCCGTCTCGATGGCCGATTCGGTCTCCGCGACCGCCTGTGGCGGGGTGTCGACAGCGTTTTCGATGGCCGTGATCTGTTCTTGAAGTCGGGACATCAGGTCCTCCACGACTCGCCGGAGCGGATCACGGACGCCGGAACCGAGTCGCTCTCGCCGATCCGGCGAATCCACTCGATTGTTGACCATTTCCTGCAACAAGTCGTCCAGCGACTCGGCGATCCCCGTCAGCTCTTCGCTGGTCTTATTCGCTTGCAAAAACGATTGTTGGACTCGCAGCCTCAGGATCTGCAATTCGCGTCGGCGTGCCGCTTCGGCGTCTTCGTCTTCGGGGACAGTGATTTCAAAACGGTCCGCCCTGAACCGCGCCAACTGATCTCGAAGGCCTGACATTTCCGAAAGCGTTTGTTCAAGACGAGTTCGTAGCCCTAGCTCTCGCTTCTCCATTAGTCTCAGAAGTTCGGCTGCCGTGACGACTCGTAACTGAATCCGCTCGCTGACGGTTCGGTGCTCGCCATCAAGATCGTAGCCATCCATCGCTTCGGCGAAGACGTTGATCGTGCTTCCCGGAGCGATGGGAGCGAGCTTACCGTCGTTGGTCAGTTCGCGGAGATCAACGACTGTCGTCGCGAGCCCATCACGATCGGGACGCATCTCGGTTGAGAGAGAGTTTTCGAGCGGAAGGTTGTTTTCCTCCGCTGTCTTTTGAACTTCCGGATCGCGTCGTTCGGTCACAAACGCTTGGAGCGAGGTGACCGCGTAGTCGTCCAATGCTTCACACTCGATCGGTAGTCGCGCGATCGGTGTGATCGCGGCCTCGATGCCCGAAAGCTTGACGTCCACTGTCGGCGGTTCATCGATCACGGCACCCAGGAAATAGCGAAACGGCGACTGCGCTGCGATTCCCTGCTCGTCACTTGGCACAAGCCGAATGGAAGTCGGCGATCGAAAATCGGGAAGGACCATCGCCATCGTCGTCGGGTCGTCACCCATCGGGATATCCAACTTGATCGCCTCGCCGCCCGCATCGATGGCTGCATCGACCTTACCCAAGGGAATGCTCGATTTCGCCTCTAGCGTGACGACACTGCCTTCGCTGATTCGTAGTCCCGCTTCGTAGGGTGTTTCGAGATCGAACTCGAGTGATTCCGAGTCTTGGTTCGATCGCAAGTAATCCGGCAGTCGGACGCGAACATTCATTTCGGTCAGCGTCGGCGGCTCGATGGCTTCGATGCGAAAATCGTTCAGACGATCGTCGAGTCCACGAACCGAGAACGTAAAGGACTCGGTCAGATTGCTCAGCGGCGGGCCGTCGAGGATGAAGGCTTGAAATCCGTCTCGCTCACGGCCGACGCGGCGCATGTTCGATTGGCCGCGTGTTCCGTCGTCGGTTTCGTAGTAGACCGTGCACAGTGAGGGCACCACCCGATCCTCACCCGCGGCCGCACGAATCCTTAGTGTTGGACTACTTCCTTTGGGCAATCGGACGACGCCTTCCGCAAACTCGATGCGGTCTGGTTCAACCTCGTCCGTCTCCGCTGCGAGGACTCTGGGTAGGTCGACGCCGACCATTTCCAACATCGCGCGTCGGGGCCATCGCTCGTCCGAAAACAACGAGAGCCTTCCTGCTGCGCGGGCAAATGCGCTGGGACTGAGGAATGCAAAAACGATCACTCCCAAAATCATCGGAGTTGCGATCAACGATTTTTGGATCAACGGTTCCGGACGAAAAACGCGGGTCGGATCCACTTCGTCGACTTTCTGCGTCGCCTCGCGGTGAACCATTCGCAACAACTCGGGTGCGTGTTCGTCCCCGGTGCGGCCGGGACGTGTCAGTTCGACCGCCGTAATCAACCGGCCGCCGAGCTTTGGGTGCACACGTTCGACGAGCAACGCAAGGCTATCATCCGGTAGCGGTCGAAAGAGCCGCGCGATCAGAAGCGTGAACACGAGCAGCAGGACGAGCGCTCCGACCACCAACAGTAGAACGGCCCGCGCGGAACGCGGCATCTCACTACCGCCCAACAGAACCGGGCCGTAATCGATTGCAAGACCGATCCAGAATGCCGACAACACGACCACCGCAATCGCCAACAACGAATCGAACACCACATAGCGACGGATGCGTTGTCGCAACGATTCGAGCAGCGATTGGAGTTCGTTAGAAAGCAAGGCAGTGCGTTAACGTGTGAAGGTGGTCGATTAAGAAAAGTAGAACGCGTCGCGGTCAGTTAATCATTGCAGTTAGGCCAAGCGGTGAAGTCGTCGGACCACCCACTCCATCGTCAAAACGCTCGCGATCAACCAAAGTAGCGATGCGTTTCGCCGTTCCGTAAAAATCGGGTCCGGAGTGCCCGGCAGTACCGAGGATTGTGGCTGCGGTCGAATGGTTTCGACTAACTGGTCGGTCAACTCGTCGTTTCCACGTTCCGCCGTCAATGGAATGTAGTCGCCTCCCGTGACCGACGCCAATTCACTTAGTTCGCGATCGTTTCGTTGCGGCCGTTCCAGCTCGACCGTTGGCAATCGGACTTGGACACTTTGGCGGAGCAGCTGCTCATCGAGTGCATCACCGAGTGTCAAACGAAGTTCGTAGTTTCCGGCTTCACGAACGACAAACCGTCCGCCGTAGGTACCCGGCCGCGATTCGCCTTGAATGGGAGTCAAACGGACGTCCGAGATTTTTCCACTCGGCGCGAGCAACTTCGCTCGCACTTCCGGTTCCGTCAGCGGTTCAAACTGCTCATCGGTCAAAACCGCTCTAATGGTGATCGTGTCGCCGATCATCGCCCGCGAGTTGTCGACGAGAAGCACGCCCCGATTGCTGTCGCGGAGCAGTCGACCTTCGCATACCCAGCGAATCAATTTGACGTAATAACTATCGAAGTAAGAGACGCTTTCGCGGCGCATCCGCCACATCTCGCCACTGCCTTGGAAATAGACGCGACCAGCACCGTAAAACTGGCTCGCGAGGTAGACCGGAAGTGAGTCTCCGATTTGGGTCGTCGGGTCTGAGAAACGGGCATAGACTTTCGCAACCGGTTTGGCCGATTTTGCACCCACGTAGTCGTAGACGCCGCCGAACGATTCCCACGCTTCAAAACTTGTTGCCGGGTCGTCGGTGACCCAGAGAAAGTCGGCACGCCTTGCTTCCGGTGTGAACTCCGGTGGCCAAGCCGTCTGGCCGCCTTCGCGACCCGAGTTGATCCCGAGTCCACGACTGGAGAATGTCACCGGAAAGAAGCCTGCGATCACATTGGTTCGAGGGTCCGTTCGGAGTCGAAGCCATCGGGGGTGATACACCGGTCCGCCGATCAGGACCAATCCGCCGGCCTGTGTTGCCACCCAGCGATCGAGCAACTCCAACGACTCGGCGCTGAATGCCGTCCAATCCGGATCGAACATCGCGATGGCGTCGTACTCGAACAGCTCCGCTGCCGTTTCCGGAAACTGTTTCAACATCTTGTCCGCGTCTTGGCTCATTCCGGCCTGACCCGTTTGCAGCCAAGTGTCAAGCTGAATCGACTGGTCGCGGTAGAACAAGTTGCGAACAAAACGGTACTCACGAGTCGGGCCACCCGCGATCGTCAAGACACGTAGCTTTCGCGAGACGACTTCGTAGCGCGCGTCACGAATGTTGTCCTTTTCGTTTTGATCTTGCTTGGGCGGAATGACACGAATCGCTAAACGGCGTCGCCCCACCGAAGCCGGCTCAAGTTCGAACTTGATGCCCGAAAGGGTGCCGTCTCCGGGAATCGTCACCGTTTTGGAATCGATGACGTTGGTCGGTAGAGCAGAAGGATCACCGCCTTCGGTTGCAGACGCATCGAGGCCATCGAGAAGTTGAATGGAAACTTCCAGATCCGATCCGCCGGTTCCTTGCAGCACCGCAGAGATCGCAAACTTATCGTTGGGGTACACGCGACGCGGCGCATCCAAGTCGACGACGCGAACATTCACAGGAGGTTGGCTGCTTCCCAGGCCGACAGGGTAAATGGCAACTTCATTTCGACGCGCCGTGGCGGTGGCCGATGAAACGCTTTTGCCGCCGTTGTTCTGGCCGTCGGTCAAAACGATAACGCCCGCGAGCGTCGTCGGATCATGTGCGGCGAGCACCGATGTCAACGCATCCCCGATTCTGCTTTGTGCCGCCGAGGCAGCGATCGCTTCCTCCCAATTCAGGACGCGAATCGACTGCTCCGTCTCTTCCGCTTCGTCCGGGGCCTCTTCGTCCGTCGCTGTCGATTCGTTGGGACCGGACAACCCAATCAGCGACGCGTAGCTGCGGGTCGTGTGGTAGCTGTAAACGCTGCCACTCAAAATCAAACCGACCACCAGCGCCACGGCGGTCGAAGCGAGCAAGTATCCGAGTCCGTGTCGAGGTGCCTCGTTCGGACGCACAGCCCCTGCCGCACCAACGACGAGCGAAACCACTGAAAGCACCAATGCGATCACGATCAATATCAACCCGCCGGCGGCTACCGCCGAGAAACTTGACGCCGCCTCTTTCACTTCCGCCGCGTTATCTTCCACTGACGCTGCGCCCTCACCGCCACGCGTTTCGAGCAACAGTGGTTCGGAGGCTTCTCCAAAACGATAGATACTTAAACGGTGTTCCTGGCTCAGGCGATCCGCCAACTCGCTCTTGCCAAGCAGCTCCACGACTCGTTCGGACCGCGTCATGCTGCCGACCTGATCGGACTCGGTAAGCGACATGCTCTGACTGGTGTCAACGAGTACGACGACTTCGCTCGCCCGCGAAATTTCGCGCTGTGTTCGACGCTGGAAATCAAAGAAGAAGAACACGAGCGCGGCGATCGTCACCAATCGCAGAAAGATCAGTGTGACGCGAACGGGCACCGTCAATTCGTGCGTGTCACGTCGATAGAATCGAACGCATGCGTAGAGAACGGCGGCCAGCGACGTGACCAACAGCGCCCACCACCACCATCCTTCGATGGATGAGGCGCGAGCGAACTCCAGAATGGTTTGTTCTGTCTTGCCATTCATCAGGCCTGCCCTCCGTCGTGCTTCAGGCCGAACGTGGGACGAGGAACCGCGCCGTCGGTGACTCCGGGAGAGGGTGCCGAAGACGTGTGGTAACTCGCCCAGTAGGCAAGTGCCTGCTCGGCGGCCAGCAGGAGGCTCAGCAAGGCCAGGATCATCAATCCGACCGTGGAACTACCCGCCATCGAGCTTTGTTGGCTCCAAGCTTCGCTGGTCACAAATTGCACATCCAACGGCATCAGTGACCTCGTGATCTCAGCAGGCTCGGC
>JBCBOT010000296.1:0-10684 GCA_039821165.1 Planctomycetota bacterium
CGAGTATCTCGTTCATTTGCCGGCGTCGTATCAGCCAAGTCCGTATTTACCTCAGCGTTATCCCGTACTCTTCCTTCCGGATTCCGGGTGACGAACTCGCCAGCGATCACCATCGTCATCGACGGAAGTGCGAGTCGTGGGAACCTGATCGGCTATGAAATCGATCAGGCGGGCGAGGTGTTCTTTGAACAAGCGGAGGCCGAGAGGAATCGCGATGGCGGAATCATCCTTCAGGACGTGGCCGCGGGTGTTCGATTCTCAAACGTACTGATCTCGGACAACAACGCGAACCATGATTCCGTTGGAGATGGCATCTCCATTCTTGATGGCTCGGATTCAGATGCAAGTTCCGTCAGCGGTCTGATCACGTTTGTTGGTGAAGCTGTGATCCAAGACAGCGATGCTTCCGGCGCGACCCGAAGTCAGCTTCGTGGTGTCGTCATCGCGGATGCAAACGAAATAGTTTTCGACGAACCCTACTTTGGAGCCGCCCGGCGAGTTTCCGGGCACCAGTTCAAAGGCGTCTCGATCCAGCGTGCCAATCAGGTATCGATCCGCGGTGGTAGTTTCTCGCGACAACAATCCGGAAGCGGAATCTTCATCACCGATGTTCCCACAGTGGATCTTCAGACGATCGAAGCATTCGACAACGGTGGGTTTGGTGTTGAGCTTCTCAACGCGACGAACGCGACCTTTGCCGCGACCGACGCTAGACGAAACCTGAGCGGAGGAAGTTCCGTTGCGAACGTGCAACTGCTCGATTGGAGTGAGGTGCTTCAAAGTCAGATCGAAGTGCACGACACCGGGATTGCTTTTCCTTCCTCAACAACGACTCAGGGTGCCGACCTCGCGACCATTGGGCAACTCTGGTTTACGACCGCTCAACGGGTGGACGAGGTTCATGTCACCCCGTCCGCCAACACCGCTTTTGTGCTCGTCGGTGGCGATCCCGGCCAGTCAACCGGCGGACAGTCACCCAGTGACCGATTGATCATCGATGCCGGCGGCCAGCCGAACGTTGTGACGTCCAGCGATCGATCGATCATCGGTGGCAACCAGCCCATTCATTTCAGTGAATTCGAAACAGCCCGCCTCGAAAACGCCGTCGATGCGATCATCACAGGCACTGACAGCGACGACCTGTTCCGAGTCCTCAAACCGCTCGAGGGACCGCTGTCGGTCGAAGTTGCGACAGCGGACATCGAGACCGAAGTGGTCGAGTTCGTGCAATTTGAGATTCCCGAGGGGCAAGTTCCCGAGATTGTTGGCGGTCTGGGCATCGACACCATCGAGGTGCTTGGCGGAGCCGATGACGACTTAGTGGATGCGAGCGAAAACGAACTGTTGGTTAACGGTCGGCTTGCCCGATGGACCGGCTTTGAAGAATTGGTGATCGACCTCGGCGAGGCAAACAACACGGCGTCTGGCGGTCGGTTCATTAACGAGGCTCCGGACTTGATCCGAGTGCTTGAATCAGCCGGTGGAAACACTTCCATCGAATTCATGATGGACGGGTATGTCGGCCAGCCTCGCGCAAGCGTTTTCGATTTGAATCCCAATGACGAGGAGGTCGATGAACTTGGGACGCTGGTTGAAGGCATCGGAATCGTTCCCGAGATTCGCCTGGAAGGAATTCGGGAGATCCACTTCGTCGGCGATGGTGACGACGACTTAACATTGGTCATCCCCAAGCTGGCCACCGAATCGGACCCGCTCGCAATGCCACTGCGAGTCGGAGGCGATGGAAATAGCAGGGACATCCTCGTCGGGGCCGGTAATGGTCGTCCGACCGTGACGTGGTCGGACATGAGCATGATGACGCTCGAGAGCATCGATGGCTTCGGCGCGGTTGAATTCGAACTTCGCGAACTCGGTGGCGCGAGTTCTTACACCGCCAACGTTCGATCATCGGACGTTGTCTCGCTGCATGGCTCCGATGTGGTGGATGACAACTTGGTGATTGGTCGCTACAGAAACGCTTGGCATCCGGTGGGCGCGCGGTTGATGGCCGGCGGACCTGATGTTCGCATCGCCGGTGCTGGTGAATTGCGCCTCCAAGGCGGGACCGGCGATGACCTCTTCGTCGTTGACGTGGATGATTCGCGGGGCAGTGGTCTGATTGCCATGCCGATCTATGTCGACGGCGGTGTCGGTGGGTTTGACACACTCGAAGTGATTGGCGAACCGGCAATGCCGATCGAGACGTCGGAGTATCAGCCTGGCCCCGACACCCACAACGGAAAGATCAAGTTCAGCGACGAGGTGGCTACTCCGCTGATGGACATTGAGTTCTCCGGACTCGAACCCGCAATTGTCTGGCCAACGATCCGCAACCACATCGTTCGCGGTTCGGGAAGGAGCGAGCAATTCTCATTGTTCTACCAACAGTCTTTCGGCGTCGTTCAGATCGACGACAAGGAAAGCTATTCCTTCCGTGTAGAGAACATCAGTTCGCCTACTTCCCTTCAGTTGATCGGACAAAGCGGCGAAGACAACTTCGACTTGGAGCTATTTGACAGCAGTCCCAATGGACGTTTAAACGTCATCGAAGTCGTCGGCGATTTCGGACAGACCGATCGGACGGGCAGCAATTCGGTCGTGCTCCACGGTGCGAGTTGGGATGAGTCGTACCGGTACGAATACAACGATCCCAACAACGGTTCCTTCTTCCGTGACCTCGTGAACGTGGACCGCGACGTCAATGGGCAAGTGGTCACGACTTACGTGCGAATGACGGAAGTCGGTGATGTCACGATCACCGACTCGGGACAAGACACGCTCTCGATCATCGGCTCCGACTCAGATGAAAGGCTTCAAGTCCAACTCCTCGAGGATGGAGCAACTCCACTGTCGAGTCCGCGCCGGCATGCCGTGCAATTCGAGGCCGTCGAGGGCTCTTCTTCCCGCGGTACGTTCACGTTGTCGGCGAACGCGATGCAGAGTGTGGCCGGCGACTTGCAAGGCGGAATCGACGAGGTGATTGTGCTCGGCTCATCCGACGAGGATTCGATCGAGGTCGGTTCAGGGCAGATACTGTTTGATACCGCGGCCTTTTCGCCGGTGGCCGTCAGCAATCACGAGCGTTTGTTCGTGGAGACCTTTAACGGAAACGATCGGATCACGCTCACGGAACCGATCGCCGCTCAAGTGACTGTCGACGGCGGCTTGGGCGACGATCGGTTGATCGCGACTGGGCGAAGCAGCCAACTGACACTCGCGCCACTCTCTGGAATGCGTGATGGGAAGGTAGAATCGCGTGCTCAGAAACCAAGCGACGCTGATACAAGCTTGACGTATCGCAATATCGATACGCTGCAGATGGAACTGGCGAACTCGGACCCTTTTGTCAATGTTTTTGCCACGGGCGCAGCCAATGAGATCACGGTGACGCATCCTGGGCTGCCGTTGATCCAAATCGATGATCGCACAACGATCGAGTTGCACGGCTTGGGTGCGGACGCAAATCTGATCGTCCATGGTCTCGGAGGTGACGATCAATTTCACTCAGAGATCGGCCGCGCGAACACGAGGTTAGATGGCGGCGAAGGCGGGAACGAGCTGTTCATTGAGGCAAATGATCTTGAGTACCAGCCGCTCGGAAAGACGACGCGGGGCGCTCGGTTCGCCAATACTCAGGTGATCGTGACGGCTGATGAATTTGACCGAATCCAGGTAGATGCCGAACGAGTCGACGCGTTATCGAGGACGACCTTGCCGAGTCGCGCGTATCGCGTGACCGGACCAGTCAGCCCGCAGGCTCGCGCATTCGCCTACGTCGTACCGCGTGAAGACGGTCCCATTCCCCAAGTTGGAATTTTGCGGCCGGATGGCTCGGTGATCAAGGAAGAAATGGGCGGTCCGACATCACAGCATTCGGGAGTCGTCTTTGCCAATGGTCTGGAGGCCGACGACTCTCACCTGTTCCTGGAGGTCCAGAGTCCAAGCGGAAAGAGGATTTCAGACTTTGAGGTCTTTGGTGGTGTGATTGAACCTGAAGAGTTTGTGGAGGAATCGGAACCGAACGATGTTGCTGGGGAAGAGTCCTCGCTGTTGTTTGGGCTTGGGCATCGAGCCGGCTTGCGAGGTTCGGTCGCTGTGGGCGATACGGATTTGATCTCGGTGCAAATCGACCACAACCATCGCGTGGCCGCGATCGTTAACAACGATCCTCTCGAA
This sequence comes from Planctomycetota bacterium, assembly GCA_039821165.1. Taxonomy (GTDB): domain Bacteria; phylum Planctomycetota; class Planctomycetia; order Pirellulales; family Pirellulaceae; genus Stieleria. The sequence continues at coordinate 4,177 of JBCBOT010000296.1, forward strand.
ACGGGACAGCCGATTCACTCGCAAATTGAAATCCTCGGGAGCGACGGGGAAACGGTCATCGCGACCGGCACGAATGTGCCTGGAGAGTCAGGCAATGGCGTCAGTTCCCCGCCCCTACCAGCGGGAACCTATTACGTACGGCTTACCAATGACAATGCGGAAGCCATCGGCGACTACGAGTTATTGGTTCTGAATGTGGAGAACGCCCGTGCCGTCACCGATGGGCTTTCGGTGGTCGACTTTGAACGACGCGCGGATGAAGTGAACGTCGACACGAAAGACGAAATCGAGCCGAACGATCAAACCTCTGATCCCATCGGGATCGACGTCCCCACAGATGGAGCGATCCGCCTTCGGGGCCAAGTTCTCGTTGGCGACACCGACTTGGTCGCCGTGCAGATTGACAACAATCACCGCATCGCGGCGGTCGTCAACAATGATCCGACGCAGTCGCTCGAGTTCACGCAGGCAATCTTGGAAGTGCTCGGCTCTGATGGTGAGACGGTAATTGAGCGAGGCGCGAACCTCGCAGGCGTCTCGCGGAACTCGCTGGTGACGGCTCCACTTCCCGCCGGCACCTATTACGTTCGGCTGACGAATGCAGTCGTTGATTCATCGGGCAACTATGAGCTCATTCTGTTCAACGTGGCCAACGAGTCCGCGTTTCGCGATGAAGAGGAGGGTGATGGGATTCCCTTCAGCAAGCCTCTTCAACCGGGTGAACATGCAGAAAGCAGTGTGCCGCCGGCGGACTCCTCGGATGACTTGGTGCAGTTCACGCCACTGGGTAACCACGAATCGATCCTGCGATACAACCAGTCAACGCCACTTGAACTTCGAAACACGACTGAACTCGACATTCGTGGGGCAGACGGCTCCGACCGTTTGGAGACACTCGGAAGCCCGGATTCGGACACGATTTCGCTTTTGCTCTCGGACTTGATCGTGAATCAATCGATCGTCGAGCACTACGACTTTGAATCACATGTGATCCGCGCTCGATCTGGCGATGATCAAGTCTCATTCTCATCGGACTTTACCGCAGGTGACGGTGTGTTGGTTGACGGCGGGGACGGAGCCGACCGGGTGAATATTGAGTCGAGTGATGGTGCGGTGGAATTGATGCTACCGAGCGTGATTCGCGACTCCCGCCTGATTGAAACGATCGCGGTTGAAGCTTTTGACGTCGATGGCTCGCGGCATGCTTCGGACGTGACCATCAGTGGTGTCTCCAACCCCGCTCGCCAGTTGACGGTTTTCCCCGAAACAGGAGATCGCTTGCGGCTCGTCGATGGTGAGGCAGTCTTCGAAGTCATGACTCCGGGCACGGTCACGGTCTCGGCGGTCACCCCGCCACTCGGGTCACAGTACCCGATCCGAAGTGTGCAAACGCAGGCATCGATCTTTGATGATTTGATTGTCGCATCGGACACGGGAGTGGGCTTTGATGGGGTTTTAAAAGGGTTTGACTTGTCCAACGTGCGTTTGGTTCGTGTCGATGCAGGAGGTGGACTCGACACTATCAAGGTCGAGCCGTCGACGACGACGAGGTTCTTTGTGGATGGTGGAGCGCCTTCAGGCTTCGGCGACAAATTGGAATTGGTCACCTCGGCCGACACGGTGTTCTGGCCTGGACCAGAGAACGATGAAGGCAGCTATCAGATTGACGGTGCCCAACCCGTTTCGTTTGATCACATCGAAGAGACGCAGGTGGGTCCGGCGCCCACAAACATCGTGATTGATCTCGATGGAACATCGAACATCCCGATCGCGGACCCGCAACTGATCAACAATATCGATCTCCAACGTGACGGTTCGAATCTATTGATCCACGACCCGTTTGGCAGTTTCTCGCACTCCGTTCCGTTGGATTCAATCGGCAGCGTGCGGATCCGTGGTGCCGCGACACGCGCCACGACGGTACTCGTCGACTATGCGGTGGGCAGTGCTTTTGGCATTCCAGGTGGTATTGAGGTCGACGGCGGTGGGCACACTCGTGATCAACTCGCGGTCGTCGGAGCAACTGCTTCTGAGGTGCGACACGAGACGGTTGTCTCGCCAACTGGGCCACCGAAAATCACACTCTCGGAAGGCGATGCATCGATCGGGATTCGATTTGAAGGAATTGAAGAGGTTTACGCCGTGGGCATCAATCGATTCACTGCCCTTGGCCTGCTGGATGTCGGTAGCAAAACCTATTCGATTGACGCCAATTTACCGGTTGATCTTGGCCCAATGACAAGGGTCTCCGGAGGACTACTGCTTTCGCAGAGTTCCTTGATTCTGGATTCAAACGAAGCCTTGATTGCCAATGGAACGATCGATGCACCCGTCAACGGAGATGTTGGTTCGTTCATTCAGGCGACGGGATCGCTGTCGATTGGTGACTCAACTTCCCCCTTGGGTTTTGCCACCCTTGGGGAGTTTATCGTTGGGTCGCATATGGTCACGATCGAGGATTCGAATGATGCTCAACTCGGCGCGCTCACCGAAATCGGCGTGACGGGGGCTCCTGGTCAACTGATTGCGGCGAACGGATTGACGATCGACTTTGGCAACAATGTGACAGGATTTGGGACGATCGATACTCCTAACGATGTGAACCAGAGGGTTCTCAACAACGGTGATGTGCGCGGTTTGAGCTCTGCGGAAGTGCTGACACTGACTGGTTACGTCAAAGGCGTCGGGACACTGGCCAACGTTTCCGTGACAGGGACGCTGAGCCCCGGATTGAGCCCCGCCTCAGTGAACTATGGGGCCTTGGTGATCGGTGAGACGAGTGATTTCGTGCTCGAAATCGGTGGCCGTGAACCGGGGAGCAGCGGCTACGATCAAGTCAACTCGACCGCAACGATGACGATCGATGGGGGAATCGATGTACGCTTGATCGATGGTTTCGAACCAACGCTTGGCGATGAGTATGTCTTGCTGAATGCCACTGAAGGACTTTCGGGACCTCCGCTAGCGCCGACTCTGCCAGTCTTGCCAGATCACCTGATCTGGGAGGTGGGTCAGGAACCCAGCCAACTGGTGCTGCGAGTTCGATCCAACGCACCGCGCGTGACGTCTGTCGATTTGGGAGCGTCTGCATCACTTCTTGAGGAAGTCGCGCTGTTGATCAATGGGAACGTGGATTTGGTCGGCAATCCTTTCGTGGTTCGTCAGCGTGGCACAGGGCAACTTGTTGAGACAGACTTCGAAACGAGCCTGGAAGGGCGTGACACACTGATAAGGCTTTCGTTCGCGGGTGCCATGACACGCGGGAACAGGAACGCACTCGTTGATGGTAACTATGAACTTCAAATCGATGCGAGCAAGATCGTTCGCGCGGGGACCTCGGTCGGTCTGGACGGGAACAGTGACGGTGTTGCCGGAGACGACTTTGTCTTTGGAGATGACGCCTCCGATGCATTCTTCGCGTTGTTCGGCGACACCGATCGCGATCGAGACGTCGACGGCCAGGACTATGGTCGCTTCGCGAACGCCTTTTTGAGCGTCCTCGGAGAGGAGCGTTTTAAGCCCGCGCTCGACTTTGAAAGTGACGGAGATATCGACGGAATCGATTACGGGCAATTCGTGAGCCGCTTTCAGTCACAACTGCCATTCGAGTAGTCAAAGTCACGACAGGTGACGAACGTCCATTCAATCACTTTCATTGCCTTGGAACGCTTGATTGCAAGTTTGCACTCGCGTAGGTTGACTCGCCTTGTCACATGTCAGTCAACGACGGATTCACAAATGCTCTTTCGAACTCTTCTGCTCCTCGCGGCATCGTTTTGCGCCGCAACGACTTTCTCCCAGTCCAATTTCGACAATGGTATGCCGGTGACCTTTCTGTCGGGGTTCCCTGCAACGATCGGTAGTGACGGCAATCTGCCGTTGCACATTGCGGATGACTTCGTCTTGCCGGGTTCGGCTTCCACGATCTCGCGAATCGTTTGGCACGGAACACAGGGAAATCGTGTGGGTGACCCGATTCCGTCGCGGGAATTCAATATCGAAATTTACGGACCAGGCGTCGTACCAAGCACGCCACATCCGATTGCGTTGCACACGTTTCACAACGTCATGCCGAGCACGACACGTCTGGGAAAACGTGCCTCCCCCAGAACCATTGGCCCGTTCGTGATCAATCGGTATTCGTTTCAACTACCGAGCACGATCACGTTGACGGCCGGTCAGACATATTGGATTTGCATTTACGCTGCACCCGACCCGAGTGTTTCACCCGTAAACGAATTCTATTGGTCTCACAGCACGTACACAGGCGGAAACACCAACATGCGGGTTCCACCGCCGTTACCTTTCTTTGTCCCGACGCTCACCTATCTCTCGTATCACCGCGGCGACGTCTCGTTCAAGCTTTACCCTTAACGCAACGTGACTCCCCCGAGCATCTATTCCTGTAAATAGACGGGTCGATTATTGCGACGTCGCATGAGTGCTTCGATACGCAGGGTGTCGAGTTTGCCTTCTTCGTTAATCAGCAAGGCTTCATTCGGTGGCCGTCGTTGAGAGAAGATCTTTTGGAATTCGCGTCCGAGCGCCGCACCGCGGGATTGGGGTGAATCCAGGAAGTCATACTCTTTGAGCGGGGGATTCCCCGGCAACGATTGATAGGCTCGTTCAGAAATCAAACGAATGGCGTCATAGGGGTCATCCATTCCAAACAGCAGATAGAGCTTCATCCAGTCAGTGCCTGAAGCCTCCTGAGCTGGCGGCCATTGATACGCATTCATTTGCAACACTCGCTGGGCCGCGTCACCAGTGAGGAAGTGAAAAATGGATGCGGCGGTCGTCTGCTCGACGACATTCAGTTCGGGAACATCGTGGTCGTACCACTCGGCCAAATGCGACGCGGTTTCTTTGAGCGTGTGGTCCAGATGGCAGAGATTGCACGCGTTGGGGCGACCGGTTTCAAGCGTGGTCGCGACAGAGGGACTCGAAATTGTGTGGGAACGACTGCTTTTCAGGATGCCGTAGATGGTGTGCGGCATATGGCAGTTCATGCAACGACTGCCTTCAGAATCGATCGGATGATGCGTGTGTTCGCTACCGAGTTCTTCGTATTTAGGGTGGCACTGCAAACAAGCCGCGTCGCTGCGCATGTTGGGTAACAGTTGGTCGTCCCGCCACTCGGCTTGTTTGTCAGGGTCCTGCTCGTGCATCGTGTGGCATGAGAGGCAAGAAAGCTCGCCCTCTTGAAAACACTTGGACTCAATCATGCCGGAGTAGTCACGGCCGGTCACTCGGAGTTCGCCGTCGGGCCAAAAATGTCCGATGGTGACGCCCGGAAGCGAATCAAACTTTCGAAACGTGTCACTCCCCGTGTGCTCCTTGCTTGCGCGGACGACTTGCAGGAAAGGGGCATCGTCTAATTCTGTTCCGGGACGAAAGCCGCGTCCGTGTTCAAAGTAATGTTCTTTGTCGGCTTCGTCTTTGATGCTAACCATCATCATGCCATGACACTGCCCGCACATGTCGGATCGCGTTTCGTGCGGAAGGTCGAGCGGATTGACGATGGGGTCCTTCGTCGATAGCGCCGCGACGTCTTTCGATTCGTGAAACGCGACATGAGCTTCAGCCGGACCATGGCACGCTTCGCAGGTGATCCCGAATTCGCTGACACGGGTCTCCCAATTCTCTTCGCCCTCTTCCGGCGGGCGTGACCTCGGATGCGTCGAGTGGCAATTCACGCAAATTCCGTTCCAACGCCCTAGCTCATCTTCTTTGTCCATCGTGGGAGGACGAAGAAAGGCACTCCGACGAGGAATCCAACGATCTTGCACCAGGTAGTACATGATCTGCAGTTGAGCAGGTGTCTTGTCGTAACCCGACTCGTACCAAAATACCTGCATGTGGTGCGATCCGGTGATCATCACCAATTTACGCGTGAGTCGTTTGTTGTCGGCAATCGGATCATTCAGCTCAACGAAAAACTCATCACCACGTCGACTGAAACGATAGGTTTGATTTTTAACCTGAACCATGCGCTGTTGCAAAATCGTCAGCGGCACGGTGTCCGGCGTCACCGGCTGCGTCATCGTGCGATGATAAGACGTGTGCCAGGACTGGTGATACTCAGCGTGACAACTCTTGCACGATTGCGAACCGATGTAGCCGTCCGCGAGATCGATCGACGGCCGAGCCGCCACGAGCGCTGTCGCAAGCTGATCCAGAGATGAATCGTCGTCAGCCTGACTTTTGATTTCGCCTGAGACGTTGCGACGACGCTCTCGCTCTTTCTTTTTGAGAGCCGCGATTTCTTCGCCAGGTTGATCGCCTTGACGAGACGCTGCGAGCCATGCGATGCCGGCGATGGAGACGGCCAGGATTAGGAACCAAACTTTCTTACTCACGGTCAATTCCAAGGTGGGGATACCTCAGTTTAGCTACTCAAACTAAGCGGTTTCGTGAATTCACCCTCCCTCGTTTTGCCGTTGATGCCAACGGCCTCAAAGGCAAAACCAATGGGAGGGGCGGGGCGTTTGGGGCGGTGGCCCGCCCA
>JBCBOT010000297.1:0-10653 GCA_039821165.1 Planctomycetota bacterium
GGCTTGGGGCGGAGCTATCCAATTTCGAACGAAACTACGTTGATAACGTCAATAAGTGGGCGCTCAGACTGGCGTGGCTCCACCTTCCGATCCTGGTCGCGATCGCGGCATTCAACGAAACGGGTGTTCTTCTAGCAACGGTGCTGACCACACTCGTCGTCGGCGGCCCCGCGTTCGCGTGCCAGACGTTCCAAAACCCACGCACCAAGTCGGTGATCCTTGGCATCGCATTCATGTTGCTCGGTGGCTTGTTAGTTCATTTCGGCCAAGGCCCGGCACAGGTGGAATTGCACTTCTACTTTTTCGCGGCAGTGGCACTCCTGGCGACGTTCGCCAACCCGGCCGTCGTGGTGATGGCAGCCGGCGTGGTCGCGCTGCATCACGTTGTGCTATGGCTTGCGTTTCCGACGAGTCTATTGAATTACGAAGCACCGTTTTGGACGATCGGATTGCATGCACTCTTTGTGATCATCGCCGCAGCGGGTTCTTGCTTCCTGGCAAGAACCATCCACGACAGCTTCAACGGCCTGGAGGGCGAGATCGACAGTCGGACAAAACTGTTGACCGAACAGTCGTCGGCGATCACGCAAATCCTGGCATCGGTTGGTCGACAAGCCGAAGAGGCGTCTGAAAGTGCAAAGGTCGTCGTCGCGAGTGCCGACGATGTCAAACAGTCGATGGGACGATTCGACCATGCGATCCGCGAGATCGCGGGAAGCATTACCAGCGCGAACTCCATGTCCATGTCTGCGGCCGAAGCCTCCAACACCGCGGTCGCGAAAGTCGCAAACCTACGTTCGACGAGCGCCGAGATCAATCAAATGGCGAGCGAGATCACCTCGATCGCGGAACAAACGAACTTGCTCGCCCTCAATGCGACCATCGAAGCCGCACGGGCGGGCGAATACGGCAAGGGTTTTGTCGTGGTCGCCAATGAAGTCAAAGAGTTGGCAAAACAGAGCCGCACGACATCGGAATCGATTACCGGCTTGATCAGTCAAATCGTTGAAGACACCAAGAACGCGATCGGTGCGATCGAAGAGGTGACCTGTCGAGTCAGTGCGATCAGCGATCGGCAACAAAACATTGTGGGTGTCGTTGAAGAACAAGCGAACGAGTCCAGCGTCCTGGCGGAAAACGCCGACTGCGTCGCAAACTCGATCTCCCAAGTCGCTGAGTTCGTGAACGAAATTGCCGCGCTCGCCGATTCAGGAATCAAGCAGTAAATCGGTACACACTCGGCAACGATCCGATCGAACGACAGTAACTTGATGCGCGGTCGGGCTTGCGAGTTCGTTCCCGTTTGTCGCTCGAGGCACTATCCCTTCCATGTCGCAACGACGTCGGGATCTGCGTTTTGGTGGGCCGCAAGGCGATCGTCGCGGGTTTTCCAGGGGGAACCGGCGGCTCGCGTTCTACCACTCATCATTTACGGGACAGTGCCGAGTCGGACTCGATCGGAAGCGGTTCGTTCGCCCACTCCGACATCGAATCGTCGTAGACGCGGACATCGTCAAAGCCCAGCAGTTCTTTCATGACAAACCATGGGGGCGCCGCATGGAGCCCCTCGTTGCAATACGTGACGACGGTGCCACCGCGCTCCAAGCCCCGTTCACGATACAGCTTGCGCAACGCATCGACGGACCGAAACGTACCATCCTCGTTAAAATTGTCTTTCCAAAACACGTTGACGGCACCAGGAATGTGCCCCCGATTCTTGTGAGGCTTTCCGGTGTGAAAAACGCGACCGATCTCTTCACCGCTAAACTGGGTAGGAGGCCGTCCATCGAGCAGCTGGACCGTAGGCTCATCCAAGCTTGAACGAATAAAGTTCATGTCGACGAGGTATTCGTTGTTGACCTTCCCGATCCGGTATTGGGTCGCCGTGACCCGCATTTCTTCGGCCGTCAACCGATAACCAGCGGACACCCATGCCGAGCGTCCGCCATCAAGCACGTGAACTCGGTCGTGCCCGTAGTACTTCATCGACCAGTACATTCGCGTCGCAAGCCGGCTCGACAAATTGTCGTAGAGAACCACATGCGTGTGACGCGCGATCCCCAAACGCCCCAGCAACGCCTCCATTGCGACTTGATCGATGATGTTGTAACGATCGACCTTTTCCGGATCGATGATATCCGAGACCCAATCGACGAAAACGGCTCGCGGGAGGTGCGCTTTCGCGAATGAAGCTCGATCCTGTCCGACTTCCAGGATCCGAATCGGTACCGAAGGGGGTTGGCTCGTGAACTGCGACACCGTGACCAACGGTCCAAGCGGACCGGCCTCGGCGTGGCAAATCGACGGAGTAGACGCGAGTCCAGTCAACACGAGCGCTTGCACCAAACAAAAACGAATTCGCATCCTGTACCTCAACGCGGCGGCGCAACGGAGCAACGGGAACCACAACGTCGAGTCTACTGGATTTGGATGACCCAAAGATAAAAAAGCACGCAGGGCGTTCTTTCGTTCTCACGTGAACCATTGGTCTTCAGCCCGAAGAGCAATTCATCGATGGGATCCGCTTTTCGTCCAAGGGTTGTGGCGAAGAGATAGCGTGGCGGATAGAACGGGGACTTGGGAATTTACCAAGAGGCGGATGCCTCTTCTAACATTTTGCTGTTGAGAAGACACAATGAAGACTTTGAAAGTTCTGTTCAGTCTAGCGATCGTTTGCACTGCGTTTTCAGTTGTCGGTTGTTTTGGCGATGGCGACACGACTCCCGCTGAAACCCCCGCGGCAGAGACCGATGACACCGCCGATGCTGCCGCAGAAGGCTCGGGCGATAAGCCGGCCGAAGGTTCCGGGGACAAGTAATCCGACACCGCGACGAACCCCATGGCAAACTCAACACCAGCGGCAAATGTCAAACGAGGACGCTACCTCGCAACTGTTCCGCCGCAGGAAATCGTACCGATCATCAACTCTCGGTATGAATCCAGCGTCAAAGGCATCTACGTCATTGGCGACGTCACGGGGTTCCCGCTTGTAAAGGTCGCGGCCAACCAGGGCCGCGAAGTGATCGAAATGATGGATCAAGCCGGCGTCGTTGACCCGGCTCCCGATGCGTCTGATATGGACCGCCCGGCCGCCGACGCCGCGAACACTGACACGGAGGGCCTCGACCTCGTCATTGTCGGAGGAGGCCCCGCGGGCCTTTCCGCTGCGGTCGAGGCTTCGAAGCGCGGCTGGCGTTATGTGCTGCTCGAGCGCGCCCAAATTGCGAGTACGGTGCGAAGCTTTCCACCGGGCAAAAAGGTCTACGCGGAGCCTCGATCCATTGAAAGCCTGTCCGAATTGGACGTCGCCGAGGATCGTGACAAGGATGAGTTTCTGACACTCATCGACAAGGCGGTGAAGCAACACGATCTGAACGTGAAAGAAGAAACGGATGTCGCGCGGGTCCGCAAAGTGGCCGACGAGGCGTTCGAAGTTGATACCAAGAGCGGCAAGACGTTTCCTTGCAAGCGGGTCCTGATCGCAGTCGGACGACAAGGACAACCACGACTACTCACCTGCCCGGGCGCAGACAACGCAGCCAAGGTCACCTACCGGTTTCATACCGCCGAGGACTACGTCAACAAAAACGTGCTCGTCGTCGGCGGTGGCAACTCCGCGATCGAAGCTGCGTTGATTCTGAAGGGCGCCAACAGAGTCACCTTGTCCTATCGAGGTGACAATTTTTACCGAGCCAAGGAAGAAAACCGACTGCTCGTCGAAAGAGCGATCGCCGCTGGCGAGATCGATGTTGTTTACAACAGCAATGTGGTTGAGATCCGCGGTGATGAAGTCGATCTTGATGTCGACGGCGTGGTTTCGACACTCCCCAACGATCACGTGATCGTTCAGATCGGGTCGTTGCCACCGATCGATTTCTTGCACGACATGGGGCTTGAGCTCGACGGCATCTGGACCAAACGCCGCTTTGCCTGGGCCGCCATCGGCTTGTTCGTCGGCTACTTCATTTACTTCCTGTCAAAGAATTTCACGCTGATCCCAGAGAAAGCAGGTGAGGGGAAATGGCTTGTGCCACTACTCTCATGGCTCGACCATCCAGAAATGACGGTCGCGAAACTGTCCGGCGGACTCGGCGTGCTCAGTGACGCGATTCTCTACGTGTTGCCGATCCCGTGGCTATTTTTGCTCGGTGCCACGACAATCAATTTCAGCCTGATTCAAAAAGGCCACAAGCCGCTGCTGAAGGTACCGGGTGCGGGATGGTGGCTCGGATGCGGAGCGTTGTTGTACGCGCTCAACATCATGCTTCCTTCAGCGTTCACGATCGATCCGTCCCAAGCAGGAGAGGGGCCGTACTACCTTCCAGGACTCTCGTGGCTGTTTGCGGTGATCCCAACGTACTTCGCGGGGCTCAGCGGCTTTTACTACTTAATGTACTTTTCCGCGATCACGGTTTTCGGGCTGTATTGGGCCTTCAAGATCAACCACCCCATTCTTTGGCGTCGAAACCTGACGATCATTGCCGTTCAATGGACTCTTTGGTGGGGCATTCCGACGTTTCTTGTGGTGTTTCTCGGTGCCAATCCATGGACGCCGCTGATCTCCCGGTCCATCAATGCCTGGCCATTGAAGATCGATGCATTCAATGTGGATCCCAGCGTCGTTCGGCCCGGTGATCCCGCCTGGTGGTACACCGTTGCCGTCGTCGGCGTCGTTTGGGCGGTCGTGTTGACGTTTATCATCATCCCGCTCTTCACGATTAAGTTCGGGAAAATCTATTGCTCGTACATTTGCTCGTGTGGGGCCCTCGCCGAAACGGTCGGCAACTCGTTCCGACACCGCGGGCCCAAGGGTGATACACCAAGACGTCTCGAGAAATATGGTTTCGTGTTCGTGGGACTCGCTGTCGTTGCCACCATCGCCTCGATGCTGGGATTCGGTGGACCGCTGAAGTACTACAACATTTGGGTCGGAACGTTTCTTGCCGGTGCGGCTGCTATCGGACTGTATCCGTTTTTGGGGCAACGGATCTGGTGCCGGATGTGGTGTCCACTCGCCTTCTGGATGAATTTCTGGGGACGATGGTCGAAGTTCAAAATCGTTCCGGAAAAGGGCAAGTGCATCGACTGCAACATGTGCAATCAATATTGCCAAATGGGAATCGATATTAAGAGTCGCGCCCTGCAAGGAGAGCCCGTCACGCTCGTCGACACGCCTTGTGTCGGCTGCGCCGAATGCGTCATGCGATGCCCCATGGAAATTCTGCACCTTGGCGAAGTCCCCGCGGAGAAACTGCACCAGATTCAACTCCCCGTGACCGCCGCTCCTGAAACCGCAACATCATGAAGAAAGACGAATCGTATTACGGCGGCTTCTTTTGGGTGGCTGTTACCTCTTTCATCGTTCCCTTTTTTGTCGCGTACGCGGCATTCGACAAGCTTTCGCCGACGACCAAGCCTTCACCATTGCCGGACGCCTCCGGCGTGGATCAAAATCTCTGGGATTACTTGGTGCGAACCTACGTCGAAAACGGACTTGTCGACTACGAAGGCCTCTCGAAGGACTATCTGTTCACGACCTACCTTCGCCAAGTCGCATCGTGTGACCCGGCGAAACTCGAATCAAAAGACGAGAGACTCGCGTTGCACTGCAATGCGTACAACGCTTTGGTGATCAATGGAGTGATCAATCACAAGATCCATCGCAACGAAAAGAACGTCCTCAACTTCACGCCCAAGAACATCGCGGATCGAATCGCCGAGCTGGACAAGCAGATCGAGGCCCTCAAGCGAAGTCCCGAAGGCAACGCTGAGCGAGCGGCTCTACTCATGAAAAAGGCAGACAAGCTCCGAGCCGACTCGAACTTTTTCCGACTCCAAGAACACATCTTTGCAGGCGAAACCATCTCGCTTGATACGCTCGAACACGAAATCATCCGGCCGACATTCCAAGACCCACGCGTCCATGTTGCACTCGTTTGCGCCGCCAAAAGCTGCCCCGCGATCCGTGGTGAAGCCTATCTTGGAGATCGAGTCAACGAACAACTTGATGACCAAGCCCGTCAGTTCGCGAACAACGAGACCTACGTCAGCTACGACCCGATCGGCAAAGCGATCCAACTCAGCCCAATTTTGAACTGGTACGGCGAAGACTGGGATGCGTCCGGCGGCTATCTGACGTGGATCAGCGAACGCGTCGAAGATGCGTCGCTACAAGAGCAACTCGTTGCCGCTCACAACGGCAACACCAAAGTCACTTTCAACACCTACGATTGGGGACTCAACTCCCAAGCCGGCTCATCCGGAGGAGGAGGCGGCGGGGGAGGTTTCGGGTCCGGCTCGGTACCGAACGAGTAGACTGCGGCCATTAGGGCGGCGGTTGAGCCTAGAACAACGAATCGCCAATCTCGTCTTCCTCAAAGGCTTTGTCGATCGAACTCATCCACTGCTTGAATTCCGGCCGCAGGGATGAACCGAAGACTTGCTCGCCCTCACGAGCATTCGAACTCGCAATCACATTCACGATTCGAAGCGCGTCGATCGGTGAGATGCGCCCGTCAGCATTGACATCGTAGCGAGCCTCCTCTTCGACAGTGACCTCCCGAACCGCTTTGGCGACGGCCGATCGATTGCCAAGATAGTTGATCACCGTGAGCGCATCGTTTGGCGTAACCCGCGTATCACGATTCACATCCAGGAGCGTCGCGGGGCTTTGAGCACTCGATGCGAAACTGTTTGCCGAAGTTTCATCCGGAACCAGTTGCCACTGAATCGCGTCGGCGATCACGAATCCATCGGCACCCGAGGCGCGAACAACAACCGAACCTGAAACGCCCGAATTGAACGAGAAGATCCCCAAGGACTGGAAGCTCGCCCCATTTCGGCTCTGATCGACGCGAACCTCCGTGACGCCGTCTTGATGAATCACCTCAAACGTCGCATTGCGAGCTCGATTGGGTCGGTTTGTCCAGTTGGCAAGGACTTCGTAGCGACCTCCGACTGGGAGGCGTGGTGTAAACCGAGCCGTGTTCGCACCGGCAGCGGCAACTCGATAGTTCGCCCCGATGAAGCCGGACACAGAGGTGCTAGTCCCCCAGGTTCCGCCCTCAATAGTGAAACCTGGGTCGCTGTTGTCGATGACCCGCGACGCGGCCACGGAGGGCACGAGACGGATCGCATCTGCGATGACATATCCATTTGCATCGTCCGATCGAATGGCGACGAAATGCGATTGCCCGGATACGAATTCAAATACACCGAGACTCTGAAATTCTCCGCCGCCCTGCGTTTGATCGACGGTGATAAAGTCAAAACCGTCCTTGTGAAAAACCTCGAACAACGCATTGCTGGCACGGTTCGGATGGCTGGTCCAGTGAGCGAAGACCTCGTAGGCTCCTGACTGCAAGACTTCAGGAGTGAAGCGCGCGATACTGTCGCTACCCGGTGCCGCGTGTCGGTAGTTCTCACCGACGTATCCCGGCACCGCCTGACTTGTTCGCCAAGACCCTCGTTCGATTGAAAACTCGGGATGGCTGTTGTCGACTTCAATGGTGGCGGATTCAACCGGCACCAACCGGACGGCGTCGGCGACAATCACACCGTCCGTTCCAAGTGTCTTGACAGTAACAGAATGGGTTTGACCCGCTAGAAACGAATAGTTGCCCAAAGGCTGGAACCCGCCCGCGTCCAAAGTCTGATCGACGGTGATCGTTTCGATGCCATCGCGGTGTGCGATTTCAACACGCGCATCGGCTGAACGATTGGGATGAGCGGTCCAATTCACCGACACTTGATAGAGTCCCGAGACGGTGCGTGGAATGCTAAACCGCGTGCTTCGATCACCACCCTCGGCAACTTGATAATTCTCGCCGACAAACCCGGCGACGGAAGCTCCCAATCGCCAGCCTCCTCCCTCTGTTGCGACACCATCCTCGGAGTTGTCCAAGACTATCGTGCCCTTGGGGTCGACTTGCACAATCACCGTCGCGAACGCGAACCCTCCTTGACCGTCGTCCAACGCATATGCGAACGAGTCTTCGCCGACAAAGCCTGTCGCCGGCGTGTAGAGGACGGTTTGTTCATCGATGATCTGAGCCGTCCCGTTCAGAGCGGGAGTCACCGACGACACGAGCAACGGGTCTTCCTCGGGATCAAAATCGATTTGGTTCCCATTGCGTAGCAGCACATTGACCGCAACAGGCTCGTTTTCTGACGTGAACACCCTGTCATCGAATGCGACAGGACGTGCGTTGATGTCGATCAGGTAGTCTTCCACTTCTCCGTCACCAGCGGGGCCGGTCGGCGTGAGCCCACCGCTGGTGCTTAGCCTCACTCTGGCGTACGTTTCGCCGAGCCTCGCATTGCCTGGAATATCAACATTGAAAACCTGAAAACCATCAACAACGGTTTGTGATAGAAGGATCTGCTCCCCCGCATCGTCCCAATCACCGTCACGATTGAAGTCGATCCATGCATCGACGAAGCTTCCGACCCCGTTTGGATCGGAAACAGTGATCGCGATGTTGCTGGAGTCTCCCGCGATCAAATGCGTTGGGAAGAAAACACCATCTTCATCACTCTCATTGGAATCCAGATCGTCACCCGTTGCCGATTCATCGGGTTGCCCCTCAAGTTCCACGTCGATGATGTTTCCAAGACGGGGCGCATCCATCACCACCTCGTGACTCGCCCCCGCATTGACCTGTTTTGTGGCGTATCTGGCAAGTTCGTGCAGCTCGAAACCGCGGCTTCCGTTGCCGCGAAAAAGTAATTGGTTATTGAAAACAGTCAGCGAAGAAACCGAGACAACCGGCGCACTCAACCTTGGGTCACGGGCCATCGAAACGTCAAGGGTTTCGGGATCGAGCACGTGCAGTTCCGCGCCGTTTCCAGCATCGGCAACGAAATAAAGCTTGCCTTCGAAAATGGTCATCGATCTCGGAGTAGAGTTGCCGGGGCCGGGAAGCAGATCAGCCACCTGCGACACCTGGTCCGTGCTCAAGTCCAACACGAAAAGCTCAAAACCATCTTCGCCCCGAGCATTAAAATAGAGCCGATCTCCGATCTGAACCGGGCGTTTGGGGAATGCATCCGCAGAACCGCTATTAATGTCGGCTACTTGCTCGAGCGTATCCGTCGCCGAGTCATAACGATGCAATTCGTCTCCAGCGCCGCTGTTAGCAGTGAAGTACAGCATCTCGTCAAACACGGCCAACTCAGTCGGTCCAAACACATTCGAAAGACTCGGATCGATTTCAACAGCCAACTCGACCGTCTGATCCGACGCATTGAGGCGATAAAGCTCATCTCCCGTTGGCCCGTTCGCACCGAAATAGATGTCGCCGTCGTAGACCGTGAAGTCGGTGGGAAAAGAGCCACTCGGTCCGGGATTGATATCGTATAAGACCAGCGAATCACTGGCTGTGTCGAGACGGTAGAGCTCGAATCCCGAAGGCCCTTCTGCACGGACCAGCATTGTCTCGTTGATGACTTCAATGCGTGGATTCGAAGACCTCAGACCAGGGCTGATATCCGCGAACTGCTCGAACACGCCATCCGCTGGATCAAATCGATATAGCTCGTTGCCGTCCGGGCCAGGCGTCCGCATGTAGAGTTTGCCTTGGAACTCCGTAAAACCAAACGTTCCTGCATCTGCGGGGCCTGGAATCAACTCGGTGACTCGTTCGGAATCTGGGTCCAACAAGAATAGGCCCCGGGAGTCCACCACACTAGGATTTGTCCCAGCATGAAACGCGACCTGGCCTTGAAATTCACGATAGCCACTCGCATCACGCAACCCGGTTAGACGTGTTAGCTGATTAGTTTCCGCATCCAAGCGGAATGATCGTCGGCCACTCGGATCCCAAGCCGTGAAGTAGAGATCACCAAAGACGATGCTCAACGAACTCGGCGCGGAATCCGCAAGGCCAGGATTCAGATCGGCCACCGCAATCGGGACCCCATCGGGCGCGTCGCCAAAATCTATTGCCAAGAGTCGTCGCTCTTCGAGTCGATCGTAGCGGCAGGTTCGGGAATTGCCGCGGGATAGTTTTAGGTGAGCCATTCGTTCGAATGAAAAGACTGAGGGCACAGAGTGATTCCGCCCACAGAATAGTTAACGCACACCAGTTGGAGAACGATTTCAACTCTTTACTCCAAGGCAACGCACGCCGCCCAAATCTGTTTTAACCTTCGCTTCTTTGTGTTGCCCCAAGTGTTCTGCCAGTGACTGATCGCGGCGGGCAAGAAAGCCGATGCGACATTCGCGACGAAACACCCCTAGAGATTGCTAGTGACTCCTGGGCCAACCCTAACATGCTGCGTAACGTTGAAGCGTGCTCCTCAGCCTTCGCCCACCCATTCCAAAACCGTTAGCACGGGGTTGTGGTCGGACACGATCGGTTCATCGACGATGACCGTCTCGACGACTTTCCAGGCGTCCTGGTTGCGCAACAGGATGTAATCGATCCGCGACATGGGTCCGACGGTATTGAGCCATTCGTTGTCGAGTAGTTCTCTCATCGGCGGACTCTTCGGTCGAGCGTTCAGGTCACCCGCGAGGATCACCGGCCCAGCCGAGCCCGTGCTGAACAACCGACGCAGTTCTTTCGTTTGCTCGCGACGTGTTGCTTCGCTCTGGTGACACAAATGCGTGCCCACAAACAAGAACTCCGGCAGGCCATTTTTCGGTGTGAT
>JBCBOT010000298.1:0-10651 GCA_039821165.1 Planctomycetota bacterium
TTTCGATGGCGGACGGTTCTCTCCCTTGGAAGACACTCGAGAACGGCAAGTCTCAGTCGCCCGGAGCTTTCTCAAGCCCAACGATCGCGACGCTGCAAGGTAAACGACAGCTTCTCGTTCAGACCCGATTGGCGATGAACGGCGTCGACCTCGATTCCGGTGAAGTACTCTGGAGTCGACCGATCAACTCTTTCCGCGGCATGAACATTCTCACCGCACTTCCGATCGGGGACCGTGTCTTCACCTCCGCCCACAGCGGTAAAGCGCAAATGTTCGACATCGGTCTCGATGGATCCAAGTGGACCGCCGAAGAAGCATGGTCGCAAAAGCAGCAGGGATACATGTCGTCTCCGGTGTTGGTCGATGGAAAAATCTTCATGCATCTGAAGAACGAACGCATGACCATGATCGATCCGGAAACCGGCAAGGCTTTCTACACCACCAGCCCGGTCGGCAAATATGCCAGCATGGTCACCGATGGTTCGCGCGTGCTCGCACTCACCAATAAGGGCATGCTGATGCTCATCGACGGGACTGTCGAGGAGTTCAAGGTTCTCAGCGAACAACAAGTCGCCAACGACTCGTGGGCCCACCTCGCCATCGCCGGCGAAAACGTGGTGATTCGCGATCTCAATGCACTCAAGGTGTTCAAGATCAAGCGCTAGTCGCGAACGAGCACGACTGCCCAATTCGAGTCACCCTTCATCCGTTGATGGAGGGTGACTTTTTTGGTTCGTGACCGCTCGACGCATCTTGGCCCGAATCGAATCCTGTTTTGCCGACGTGGCTAAGTTGATCCACTCGTTGGGATCCTTCGTCAAGTCGTACAGCTCTTCGGTGCCGTCAACGTAGCGGATGTAGCGATAACGTTCTGACCGAATGGACACGTTGCCTTGATCCAGCGTTGTGACGATCATCCGTTCGGTCTGTTTCGACGGTTCGCGCAGCAACGGTGTGAGTGAGTGACCGTCCAGCATTTCGGGTGTCTGGACCTCGCAAAGCTCCATGAGCGTGGGATAGAGATCGATCAGGCTTACCGGCGCATCACATCGCTCGCCTGCACGCGCAAATTCGGCGGCTTGATTCGTTGGTGGCACAATCACCAGCGGTACTCGAGTCGACCGTTCCCAAGCCGTCCATTTGCCCCAGTGCTCTTTTTCGCCAAGGTGCCAACCATGGTCCGACCAAAGCACGATCCACGTATTCTCGGCGGAGGGTGAGTGATCCAGTGCATCGAGCAGTCGCCCGATTTCGTGGTCAACATACGACACGCAGGCCAAATAAGCTTCGACAGCGGGTCGCCATTGGTTGTACTGGACCACTGTGGCGTGACTGCCCGCAGTGATCGGTTCGCGTGCCCAGCGTCGACCGGCTTCACTCAAATCATCCAGGTCATTTTTCCGAACACTGGGTAGTGTGGCGGGTGCTTTTTCGAAGCGATCGAAGAATCGTTTTGGGGCCCACAATGGAATGTGGGGGCGGTAATAACCGACACCGAGGAACAGCGGCTTCGTTCGAGTTTCGGCGAGCCGCTTGATCGCCCAATCGGTGATTTGTGTGTCTCCGAAATCGGAGTCCGGCACCTCCCAGGGACCCCAGTCGAACGACTCACCGGACTTGCCATTTGGCCGACGATCCGAGGGCATGCGGTTGAGAGGTAGCACCACCTGTTCGCCCAGGCTGTTCTGAGTGACGTGCCGTGGATTGTCGGTCGACTTGCTCGCAAGTTCGTCCTCCGTGTAGTTGACGGCGTCTTTGGAGAGTGGACTCCAACGCTGCGACGGGGCGAAGTAGTCGTCAAAGTGGCGCGAGGCGCCTCGATGCAAAAGCTTGCCGGTGCCCAATGTGCTGTACCCGGCTCTTGTGAATGCCTGGGCGAGCGAACATCCGTTTGGATAGGACTTGTCGAGCGAGGGGCTTTCGTTCGACCAAACGCCCGTCACACTCGGCATTCGCCCGCTGAAGACTGCCGCACGTGACGGGTTGCAGGCCGGTGCCGCGCAGTGCGCGTTGGTGAACAAAATACCGCGGCCCGCCAGTCGATCGATGTTCGGTGTTCGAGCCTGTGGGTGTCCGCCGAGACAGCCGATCCAGTCGTTCAGGTCATCAACCGCAATGAACAACACATCAGGCTGCTTCGCATCGGCTCGCTCACTCAGTGCGGATCGACCGAAAAGAAGAAACAGTAAACTGAATACCAGCAGGCGAATGTGCAGCATCCCAAGGCTCCCGACGTGAAACATACTGCGGACATGATAATGGTGGTTGGCTGATACGAGGGAGTACAACAGCGCCGTGACGATCAAATGACATCGTTGCGCGACTTTTTCGGGGAGTCACTTTGTTGGGAAATGTCCGCCACGATGTTCATTAGACGGTTTCCCTCATGTTGAAGAGATACCACACTCGGTAGTCGACGACTCGTGTTGCGAGCGAGTGTTCAGTTTGAGTGTCGAGTTCAAATCAACAGGAGTTACCGGATGCGGTTGTTGCAATGGTTTCAGTCACAGATGTGTGCACCGTTGAGTGTCTTGCTGGTCACAAGCGTTTGCGTCATCGGGAGCCACCAATGCTCCGCGCAGGTCGTTCGGTACGGGCTTGAATCTGGCAATCAGCTTGAAAAAACGGCCAAACCCTATGCGGCGGATTTCTTCGCCAGGTTTGAGAAGCTGACCCGCTTCGGTCTCGCGATTTCCGATGACAATCAGGAATGCTATTTCGCAGTCGCACTGAACGACGAAGGTCGTTTCCGCGAAGAGATTCGTTTCACGCGGCGTAACGAAAAGGGTGGCTGGACGAACCCGCAGGCACTATTGCCCGCCGAAAAGAAGTTCAAGTATGTCGATCCGCATTTCTCGCCGGATAGAAAACGGTTGTTTTTCATCTACACGAAGCCCACTCAGAGCGAAAACGCGAAGCGTCGTCGACAGGCGTTCGATATTTGGTACATCGAGCGGAAAGGGCCTGGCTGGGGTGCGCCCGTCAATCTGGGTGCACCCATCAGCACAGACGATGCCGAAGAATATTTCGTGTCGTTGACATCGAAGGGAACGATCTTCTTCGGTTCGAACCGGCGTGATCGCAAGAACTTCGATTTGTATTCGGCGCGACTCCGAAGTGATGGTTCTTATGAAGAACCTCAGCCTTTGCCTGGCAGAGTCAACACAAACAAATACGAAGCCGATGTTTTCGTTGCTCCGGACGAATCGTATGTCATTTTTAGTTCCTCCGGTCGCGCCGATGGGCTTGGTCAAGGCGACTTGTACGTCAGTTTCAAAGAGGCCTCCGGTGACTGGAGTGCCGCTGTGAATTTGGGAGACCGTGTGAATTCAGATCAACAGGAGTTCGCGCCGTCAGTGTCGGCGGATCAGAAAGCACTGTTCTTCAGCAGAGGCGGCGTGCTGCATTGGGTAAGCACCGCGGTGATTGAGGAACTGCGTCCTTGAAGCGTTTCGGACCCACCATCCCCCGCCGCCATGTTCTTCATGGTGTTGGGCAGTGGGTAGTCGACTTCGAGCGATGTTCTATCGCAGCAGTTTCATTGTATTGACGACGATTGATCTGGCGACCACTTGATTGGCACTCATGCGTCAGCCGTCTGTGATTGGGTGGCTTTGGCCAATTCGGCAGATGCGGCTTGAAAGAAGTCGCGGGCGTACTGAACGCACTTTTCAACTTCATCGACATAGCCATCCGCGGACGCGGACCACGCTCGGTTCATGTAGCGCTCGCCGCTGGCAAACTCCGTCATCACCGCGGCGAAGACGGAGGTGCCAAACCGGTTGATCAAGATCTCCCGTCCATCCGCGAAATCGCCGCATGGCACGACGCATTGCTCATCGATGTACGTTAGCACGTCTTCGCAGGTCATCTCGTCAAGCCGGTCATGTAAGCTCGAAATACGATCGGCGACCATCTGCAGACTGTCTCGAACGGTTTCAAAGTCGCTTTCGGAATCTCCCGCGGCCGCCGACTTCGCAGCTTTATCCTTGCGAATTAGAACGACTCCCACGATGCCGATCGCGGCCCCTGCGGCATACATGCCCCAGGGAATCGTGCTCCACTTGTCCTCTTTGTTCTCGAGCTGAAACACGCAAGCGAGCGAACCGCCGAGGAAGCCGATCCAGAGAAGTATTTGGCCTAGGATTGCCATCACGCACCTGCAAAAAAGATTTGGTAAACCGCGTTGCCCACGTTGACGAGCGCTTCGCCAACAATCAATCCTGCGGCGATGGGGACGCCGACCTCGTATCCGAATCGCTTGCCTGCCGTCGCGTCGCTCACCACGCGTAGCAGGTTCCCGAGGGTGTAGGTGAGCACAATCGAAAAGGGCATGTAAAACCCGAGTCCGACCAACACACCGATCCCGCCGAGCCCGCTTAACGCGAGTAGCAATCCCATGCCGGCCCCCGCGGTGTAACGATACGCGGGAACGTCACCGGTCACGATGCCTTCGATGGTTGTCGCCAACGCTTTGGCTTGCGGTGCCGGCAACGAGTCCGAGCCCAGCCCTGTTCCGCCGGCTCCGATGTCGGCTTGATGCAGCAACAGCATCAACCAGACAACGATGAGGGGGCCGATCCACGTGCCGATGAATTGGGCGATCTGCTGTCGTCTCGGGACGCCTCCCACGAGGTAGCCAGATTTCAGGTCGAGCATGATGTCGCTGGCCTGGGAGATCGCCAAGCAAACGGCCGCACCGACAATCATCGAAACCTTGATCGTTGTCATCGTGTCGGTGCCGCCTTTGATCGCGAAGATCAGTAGCGTCACGGCGATCAGCGTCATCCCGGAAAGCGGCGACCAATTCGTCCGTCCGATGCATTCCGCAACGATGACGCCTGCGACCCACATCCAGCAAACGCCGAGCGCGGTCATCAGGATCGCCTTGGTCAATGAGATTTGACCATCCGCCACGGTCCACGCGATCCAAAGCATGACCACGCTGCCGATGCCGATCATCAGATAGAGCAGCCAGATCGGCAGTTCGTCCTTCTTGGCGACGTCGCCTCCCGAGCGATCGGACGCGCCGCGCAGCGAGCCCAGAGCGCTAAGGATCATCGGAAGCGCGGCGGCGATTCCGCCCAACGCCGCGCCAATCAGCATTCCAATCCCCGTCGGTCGATAGAGCGTGCCTCGCATGGTTTCCGGCTCCGTCGTCATCGCTGCGACGTCGGCACCGGCGAACTGCGATAGGATTGGCGACAGAACGAAATAGCAGAAGAAGCCGCCCGCTCCAAACCAGAAGCCGCCTTTTCCCGAAAGGTATCCCACGCCGACCGTCATGATCGAAATGTAGAAAACGATGTTGAGCATCGAAGGAAGGCCGAACACCTGGCCCGCATGCCAATCGTGATCGTTCCCCATGAACCGCAAGACAAAGAGCTGGCAAATGGCGGCGATACCGACGCCGCCCAGCAGCAGGACGGCTTTGCGAACACCCGCTCCTGGACTCTTGAGAATCGTCGCGACCGCAATCCCGCCGGGATAGGCGAGACGATCGAAGTCAATCATCTGCTTCCGCAACGGGATGACAAAGCAGAGCCCGACGATACAGCCGGTGATTGCTGCAAGAATGAGAAGCGGCTGGTTGATCTCGGCAAGCTCTGCGAATCGATCCTGCTTGGAGAGGATAAGCAGCGCGGGCACGCTGAACATGATGCCGCTCGACGCACCGTTGACCGCTGAAGCGATCGTTTGATTGATATTGTTTTCAACGATGCTCGTTCGCCGGAGGACACCACGTAGGATCCCCCATCCCAAAATTGCCGCGAGTTCTGATCCTTCGATCGAAAACCCAAGCATCAGCGACGCGTAGGCGACCGATACGGTGAGCACGATCCCGATGGCCCAGCCGACAAGAATCGCGACCCATGTAAATTCGGGATAATCACCCCGGCGGTGTTCAATGTTTGGGCCAGTTCGCATGGAATTGCCTTTGGTCACTCATTCAAGGTCGAGGTCGACAATATAGCCGGTGCATTATCGAGAGTGCATGCGAAGCGTCGCTCGGCTCGCGACGAGCAACAAGATACAGTCCCATGGGCACCCATGTCGCTTTACGCAGCGGGTGAGTGTTCTCACCTACGATTCATGCCGATCAGAATTCACCGCGATCGGCTACTTCGCCACGTCGGCCGGCTGGCAATAGCGATCGAGCCAATCAAAGAAGACGCGACCCCAAAGGACACCGTTCTGGGGAGACAGGACCCAGTGACCTTCGTCGGGGAAGTACAGAAACCGACTTTCAACGCCCTGCACTTGAGCGGCGGTGAACGCTTCCATCCCCTGGGTCACGGGGACCCGAAAGTCCTTCTGGCCGTGAATGACCATGAGCGGTGTCTTCCAGTTTCCGACAAATTTGTGTGGAGAGAACGACTCGTACTTGTTCGCGAGTTCCGCGCTTTTCCAGTAAGGGCCGCCCATGTCCCAGTTGACGAAGAACAGCTCCTCCGTTGAACCGTACATTGACTCTAAGTTGAAGACGCCACAGTGGGCGATCATGGCACAGAATCGACTGGCGTCATTTCCCATCAACCAGTAGACGGTGTAACCGCCGAAACTGGCACCGATTGCGGCAACTCTCTGTCGATCGATCGTCGGATCGGCCATCATTGCATCCGTCGATGCCAGAATGTCTTGCATCGCCTGGCCACCCCAATCGCCGCTGATTTGATCGTTCCACTCACGCCCGAATCCAGGCATGCCACGCCGATTGACCGCCAGCACCACGTAGCCCCGTGCCGCCATCAGGTGAAAGTTCCACCGGTACGAAAACCATTGCCCGATTTGTCCCTGCGGTCCGCCTTGGCAGTAAGTCAGCATGGGCCACTTCTTGTCTGCCTCGGGATCGTAATCCGGCGGCACAATGACCCAGTTGTGGATTTGCTTTCCGTCGGTCGCGGTAAAGAATCGCTCCTCGATGACCGGCAGTTCAAGTGACTGGAAGATTTCACCGTTCACGTCGGTGACGGTGGCCAACTGTTTGGAGGAGGTATCAAGCACCGCCAACTCGACCGGCCGAAGCATGCTTTGTTGACGCAACAAGACTCGGTCGGAGTTCGGGATCGCGGCTACCACCGAGAAGTCGAATCGGCCATTGGAAACTTGTTTGGGATCGGCACGGTCAAGATCGATTTGAAAGACCTGCGTCGTGCCTCCGGTTTCGCTATGGAAATAGAGGTGCCGGCTGTCGCCGCTCCAGGTTGCATGATGGGTCGTCTGATCCAATCCGGCGGTGATCTCGCGGATCTCGCCACTGCTGCGATCGTAAACCATGATTCGATTGCGATCTGATTCGAACCCGGCCCGTTCCATCGAATGAAACGCCAAAAAACGCCCGTCAGGCGAATAGGCCGGTTCCATGTCGTAGCCCGGCATTCCGGGCGTGATGTTCTTGAGTTGTCCGCCATCCACGCTCACCAAATAGATGCCGGTGTCAGTGCTCGCGGCAGGGTTGTTGACCAATTTGAGCGTGAGTGCGAGTTGTCGCCCGTCCGGGGAAAATGCGAATTGCTCGCTGCCGCCAAATGGAGGCACCGGACAGTCTGCTTTGAGCGATGCCATCAGGTCCAGCGGCGCGGACGCGTTGCCCTCTTCATCGATCTTGACCACATGCACGTGGCTGTAGGCATAGTCGTGCCACTGATTCCAATGCCGGTACATCAATGAGTCGATGATGCGTGCATCGGCCTTCGGGAGGTCGGGGTAGATCTCATCGACCTTCGAATCCATCTTGATGTCGATTGTGAAAGCGACGGCGTCACCCGATGGAGACGTTTTCAGATTGCTGATCCCATCACTCAATCGGGTCAACTGTCGAGCTTCACCCGTGGCGGGGTCGAGTATCCACGCCTGTGGCTTTTTTTCAGCCTCCGTTTCTTCGTCCGCCGTTTCCTCGCTTTCTTCTTGCCCGCCCTCTTCGGCGTCGAATTCGCCGGGCGCAATGTAAGCGAGCTTTGGACCGCTGGAATGGTTGAGCCAACCCAGTGAGCCGAGTCCCGCGACATCGGCCAGCAGGACCTTTGTTTCGGCGAGCGCAAGCGGCGTTTCAAACGCGACCGAAGTCTTGTCGGATGCCGGCATGTCGTCGCCAGAAGGTAGCGGCTGCACGACGAGACTTGTTGTGCCTTTGTTCTCCGCCAAGTCGTAACGGGTCACGAGGTACGCCAACGTCGTTCCGTCGGGTGAAACAACCGCATCGCCGACGCGAGCCAAGTCCCAGAGTTTTTCAGGAGTGAGCCGATCGGCCGAGACAGAGTGAATGCAGAGCAGCGACGCAAGAATCGCGAAAAGGAATCGTTGCATGATCGAATTCTTCAGGTGGTGGAGACTCGTGTCAGATAATCGTATCACGAGCGAGCAATCGTCGTTAGCTCTCGAAAACGCTTTTCTGGCTGGAAGGATGGACCACGCGACACACCAAAATGACGAAACTAGAAGTGGGCACACGGCGGGCGCCACGCGCGATTCGTGTTACCGTTCAATCCCCTGTTCCGCGAGGCCGGACGTGATCACGCATCGCCGTCTCTACTGTTTTCTCGGTGCACTGCTTTTCTCATTGACGGTCGACGCGACCGCGCAGGATGCGGGACCACCCAGTTCAGAGCCACGCACGGTGAAGGAGTACGTCGAGTTGGGTTTGAAACAGATCGATGCGGGCAAGCATGACTCGGCGATCGCGACACTCACCGAGGCCATCAAAGTCGATCCTGATCATGCGCCGGCCTATCTGGCTCGTGCACACTGCCTCCTTCATCTGGATCAACTCGAACGCGCGCTCGAAGACTGCAATCTGGCCGTCAAGATCTCGCCCCGCTTTGCACCGGCGTATCTCAATCGTGGAAATGTCTACAACGCGCTGAAGCAGAAAGGAAAGGCGTTGGCGGACTACACCCAAGCGATTCTCTTTGACCCAAACAGCGAAATTGCATTTCACAATCGTGGGAACATCTTCGGGGACATGGGAGAGTACGATCAGGCCGTCGCGGACTTCGGTGAGGCCATTCGCATCGACCCACGATACGCACTGGCGTACTACAACCGCGGCATTGTCCGCTACGACCAGCGTCAATTCGAACAAGCAGTTGTCGACTACGAGAAAGCACTCGAGTATGGCTTGGACTCCATCGACGTTCACAACGCCATTGCTTGGGCTCGCGCGACCTGTCACAAGCGATCGGTTCGTGACGGCGCGAAAGCTTTGAGGCACGCCAAGATCGCATGCGAGAAGACCGAATTCAAAGACGCAGGGATCCTCGATACCCTCGCGGCCGCCTACGCGGAATGCGGCGACTTTGAGAATGCCGTGCTCACAATGCGAAAGGCGATCGGGCTCGCACCCGCGCATCAGCACAAGTCACTTCGGCGGTGCTTGGAACGCTATCGATCGGGCTTGACCTACGACGCAAACCCCTGAGAGTCGCCGATTCGAAGTCCGACTAGCATCGTATTCTTAGCGTCGCACTTATTCGGTGAGCCGTGACAACACAACGAGTACCAACTCTTCAGTTAGATTCAGATGCACTGGCTTCCGGTCCACCAGACGCCAGTTCTCTCAGCTTCTTAAGGTGAAACTGATGAAGTTGTTCATCGCCGGTCTGGTTGTAGCATTCAGCTAACATCTGATGCACCTTTATTTGCGAAGAAGAGTCCTTCAGCGCACGCTTCAGGTCGGGAATGGCATCAGCGTACCGATCGGTTTGAAAAAGGATCGTCGCACGTGTTTCGTAAAACCGAAGCGTCGGAGCGGATGATCGCCGAAAGGCTTCCTCACACAGCACGAGCGCTTTGCCCATGCGTGGTTCGTCACTTTTGGCAAGAGCGATCGCGACATTGTTTAGCAAAGCGGGGACCTGCTTCATTTCATCTTGGGCGATATCGATCTGCTTACGCGCCTGCTCATTGTCCCCGTCAATCAAGAGTCTCATGCCCCGTATCAAGTGGTGCAGAGGCTCAGTTGTTCGCTCTCCAAAACTACCCGTCCCTTCAACGGATGGTGCGGTAGAGGGAGTTGACTCATCAACCAAGTACAACAGGCTCGACGCGGCACGCGAATTGTTAACCGCCCACTGCGTTGCTGTTTGAATCAATCGAATACGACGCAGACGTGCTTCATAACTAGGCCCTTGGCCATCCCTTAAATGTGCCTCCCAAAGCACATGAAGATCACTGATCGCTCCAGCTAATTGACTCCGTTCCGTCTTCGAATCCGTGAGTCGCAGTGTGGCCCTCAACGTTACATCCGCCTCCTCGAACTGTTTGAGAAAACACTGGTTCCGGGCGATGGTAAGACCCAAACGCGGATCCGGGTCCTTTTCAAACTGCACCTTCACCAAAGGCAGCACTCGCTTCGCCAACTGCTTGGCCGCCTTATCTTCTCCCAACTGTCTCAGTAGCGCCACCGCCTGGAGCCCACGAAATGGGCGAACGTAGGACACATCTTCTAGGACTTTTGCCGCACGCCGACGCTGGTCCGTCACAATCAAATGCTCCGCGTGCAACTCGTGCAACTGCGTGTTGAAAGGCTGGTCTGCACAAACCAGTTCAAGGATTTTGCCAAAGTCGTCGCGTTCTTTCTCGGTAAGATCTTTCCACGGCATACCGATGTACTTGTTTTTGAGGAGCCATTTCGCTGCTTCCAGTTGATCTG
>JBCBOT010000299.1:0-10620 GCA_039821165.1 Planctomycetota bacterium
CCAGTTTTTCGGGACTGGATCGATCGGCCGATCGATCCAGTCCCGAAAAACTGGGATTGATCAGAAACGCGACCAAGACGACGCCACTGTAGAACAGCGAACTGTAGCAGAGCTGTTTCAACATCCAGGACACATCATCCGAATTCCTCACCGCGCAAGAGACGTGCAGGACGAAGATCAGCAGAACGGTTAAACCACCGGCCTGGTTGAGCGTCACACTCCGTAGCGGAGTCCAGAGAACGCTGAGGATTGCCCAGCCGAGAAACGCGAAATAGGGCAAGAGTATTGCAACACCGCGGGCCATCTTTCGCGAGCGACGATCCAGGGCGAACAGTACGACACCCGAGAAGAGTGTTGAAACCAGTGTGAACAGCTTCAGGATCGTGAGCGGATCTGCCGAAAGACCGGCTTGGTTGGGGCGTCCCGGAAACGTGAACGTGAGAACCGGCACCATGAACAGGACTGCCGTGAGATAACGTCGCCGCCACGGTTCAATAGCGATCACGCTATCATCGTAGGAGGCATCCATCGTGGCGGCTTCGGGCATCACCACGTCACCGAGCTTTGCCCACGACGACTTCTTCTTCCTCCCATTGTCGCCCCGTTGCCTCCGAGTCGAAGGCGGGTACTTCGAAGGAGTTTTCGGTTCGTTCGACCGGCATTGGAGCTGGCTTCGTGTTGAGAGCGGGTTCGCTTTCGGCTTTCTTTTCCAAGCCGCGTTTGCGAGATTTTCTCGGTGGGAAAACGACGCCGAGCAGCATGGGAACGCCAAAGACCGATCCGCCCAAAGCGATCAGTCCGAGAGCCGCGACGGCCTTTTTATTGGGTGTAACGGGCCGCTCCTCAAAACTCGCCGACTGAACCTCGTTGACGCTATTGATTTGTTGTTCCTTGAGCGATTGATCGATTCGCGCTTGTTCCATCCGAACGCTGTGTGCCGCATAGCGTTGCTCGAGGATTTGCACTTGGCGTTCGATCCCCGCAATTCTTTCTTCGGCGGCATTGAGACTGGCTGCTTCGGTTTGCAACTCTTCGAGTTTGCTCGCGAGCGCTTTCATTTTGTCACTCAGCGACTCCTGCAAGGCCGTTTCCAATAACACTTCTTGTTCGAGCCGAACATAAACGGGATTCATTCCGCTCGTGACTTCCGCGCGGCCCGAGTCGATACTGTCGACGATTCGTTTCGCCTCGGCCAGTTGCTTTCGCACGGCATCGAGACGGGGGTGATCGTTCTTGTACTTGGCGGTGTATTCACGTTCCAGGACTTCGAGTTCGAACAGCCGCTCGCGCATCGCGTCACGAGCCTCATTCGATTTGCCGCTGACCTCGTCCGTCACCAGGCGATCGCTTGTCTTACCGAGCAACGCCTCCAGACTTTTGACGCGGCTTTGGCTCGCAGCCAATCCTGCTCCCGTCGCCACCTGTGAGCGACGGACCTCTGCCAATTGTTCCTCCAGCAGCTTTTGCTGTCCGGCGACGGTGACGAGGCTGTCTTCTGTCTTCGCAATCCGCAGCCGTTCGTACTCGCTATCGAGCAGGCCGGTCAGCTCCTTTTCTTGGACACGAAAGAACTCGAGCGATCGATCGGTGCGATGGAAATCGTTGTGCTTCTTGAGATAAGCATCGACCCAGGCTTGAGTGATGCGTTGTGCCACTTCGGGCGACTTGGCTCGATACTCCACATCCACAAGGCTGCTCAGTTTGCCGGCCGTGAATCCAAAGCCCTCGTCGAGGTCACGGATGGCCCGCTCGCGTTCGCTGATGGGGTCGAGCGAGGCGACGGAGGCCTTCAACTCCGAGATCGCCTTCGAGAGCGCGTTTGGTTCTTTCGAAGACTGCGAATCGTTCGGGGGACCGTTGAGGACGTAGTCAACGCCCACGTCGTCGACAACCATTTCGAGCAACGCCCGCGACCGCATGACCTCCAGTTCGGTGTAGACATCGTGCTCGCGCGATGTCTGGATCTGCACCAGCCTGCCGGTCGCGTCGGCCGTCGGGTCCATCGTCGCGCTCTCGTGACCGACACGAAGCAATAGTTTGGCTTGTGATTTGTATTCGCGCGGGTAATACAGCAGCGTGCAGATCGTCAACGCGATGACGGCTGCCATCGCGAGCATCGTGAGGAATGCAAACCGGCGGACACTGATCCACCACTGTTGCAACAAAACGTCCATCTTCCCGACCTGTACGCGGTCCCAGAGTTCACCCTTTCACCTAACAGCGTAATAGGGAGGCCGGATGAGTCTAGAGGATGGGGGACCGCACCCACCGGGTGGGCTTTTACGGAGCGTACTTTTGGCGGTACTTCGCCGCGAGTGTCTTGTGTTTGCTACCCAGGTCGACCTTTGCGCCACCGATGTAAGCATCCAACACGGTTGATTCCGTCAGCAGAATATCACCATCGGAGACGATCAACGTCGCATCTTTTCCGACGGTGATCGACCCGACACGATCGTCGACGCCCATGATTTCTGCGGGTGACAGAGTGATCGACCGGATCGCGTCCTCGGCCGCCAAACCGTAGGCCACCGCAACGGCTGCGTGATAAGGCAGATTCCGGGCTCCCGACGCGCCATTGGGCTGCCCCGCCCCCTCGCCTCCGATGGCAAAGCGAACACCGACGTCGCGTAGCCGTTTGGGAAGCGTGTAGGGGTGATCGTAAGGATCGTCCCGTCGCAAAGGCAGCCGATAGGTTCCGTGCAAGATCACGGGGACGTCGTACTTCTTCAGGAGTTCCGCGCAAAGTGGTGCGTCATAGCCACCATAGAGGATCGCGTTCAAACCGCGTGACGCACAGAAGGTGACCGCGGCTTCGATCTCTCGCCGCCGGTCCGCCTCGATGATCAGGGGCGAGCTTCCGTTGAGCACCGGCAACATGGCTTCGAGTCGTAGATCGGTTGGGACCCAATCGGGCCGCGCCTCGCGTGCAATTGCATACCGCGCGGCAGTCTCGAATCGTTCCGCCAACTCCCTGAGACGCTTGTCACGCTCTTCGGCACGTTTGGCTGGATCGCTCTCGCGCGACTCAAAGTATCTCCAGGACACGAGCATTCCCGTGTCCGCTTGGAGCAGCATGTCTTTGTAGGTCCAACCGTCGAGTTGGATGACTGAGGATTGACCGCGAAATCTTCCTCGCCGGGGAGCAATCGATGTCAGCAAGACACCACCGGCTCTGGCGACCGGAATCAGTTCGCTGTCGGGGTTGACCGCAACCCATGAGCGGAGGTTCGGATTGTCATCCCCTAATTCAAAGGTGTCGACTGTCGCAGGCGTGCTCGCAATTTCGGAGAGGCCCATGTTGGAGATCGATTCCATCAGTCCCGGATAAACGAACTTTCCGGCGACGTCGATGGTTTCGCATCCCTCCGGCAACTTGACGCCTTTGCCGACTGCCGTGATCTTGCCTTTGTCAAACACAACGGTCCCGTTCGGGATCGGTTTGCCGTCCACGACATGGACGAGGCCACCCACCAACGCGATCGGATGGTCTTGCGGGGCTCCTGGGATTTGGTCATGCGCCGTCGCCGACGAAATAAGGAAGCAGGCTGACGCGACGAGTAAGGCATGCAATTTCATCGTTGAGCCCCCATGTGATAGTGATCGAAATGGAAACGTTCTTTCCCAATATCAAGGTCGTGGTCTTCTTCGTGACAGAACTCGTCGTATCTCAACCAGCGATCTTCCTCGTCGACGGACTGTTTTCGATTGGTCGAGCCGTCGCGGTCTCCATCGAGAATTTGAGCGATCAAGAAAGCTCGCCATGCTGCGTCACGATCGCGAAGTTTGCGATCGTTCTCCAGCGAAAACATCAATCGGCCATCAACCCATGTCTGCTCGCAGCGTGCGAGCGTTGAAAGTGGTGGTGCGCTCCAAAGCACCAAGTCTGCGTCTTTGCCCGGTTCGATGGAACCAACTCGATCTTCGATCCGCAGTTGTTTGGCCGGATTAAGCGTGACGAACTTGAGAGCCTCGTCCGGCGAAACACCGCCGTACTTCACCGCTTTTGCCGCTTCCGTATTCAGGTGTCGCGCGAGTTCTCTGTCGTCACTGTTGAAGGAAACGACGATCCCGGCATCGTGCATGATCGCGCCGTTGTCGGGGATCGCATCGTAAACCTCAAATTTGTAGGCCCACCAATCGGAGAACGCCGATGCCATCGCACCGTGCTCTCGCATTCGGTCCGCCACTTTGTAGCCCTCCAAGATGTGCTGAAGCGTCCCGATCGTGATCTTGAACTTGTCCAACAAGTCGAGCAGCGCGACGATTTCATCTTGGCGATAACTGTGGCAATGAATCCACCTTTTCTGTTGCAGGATTTCCGCGATCGCCTCCAATTCCAGATCGCGTCGTGGCGGTAGGCCCTGGCGATCGCCAGCCTGCCATCGTTCACGAACGCGGATGTACTCTTCGGCAGCCAAGAACCGATCTTGGAACAGCTGTTCGACGCCCATGCGTGTCGCCGGATAGCGTGTCTGTGGCTGGCTGCGACTGCGTTTGACGTTCTCTCCGAGCGCGAATTTGATGCCGCCGGGAGCCGACTCCATCTTCAACGCTTCCATGCTGTCACCCCAACGCAGCTTGATGACTTGATTTTGACCTCCGATGGGGTTGGCCGAGCCGTGGAGCACGTTTGCCATTGTGAGCCCGCCGGCCAGTTGTCGATAGATGTTGATGTCCGAGTTGTCGATAAAGTCACCGATGCGGACTTCGGCGGTCGAAACTTGCCCCGACTCGTTGACGCCACCATCGGTTGCCATGTGCGAATGGCAGTCGATCAGGCCGGGCGACAAGTGTTTGCCTTTTGCGTCGACGACCATGCAGTTTTTAGGAGCTTGGAGCGACTCACCGACCGCGGCGATCTTGCCGTCGATCACCAGGACGTCGGCCGTTTTGAGCGTGCCTTGGTTGGAGCACGTCCAGACCGTCGCGCCACGAAATAGCACGGCGGGAACGGCTTCGATTCGCTCAGTGGTTCCGAGTCCACCGAGCGGGTAGTTAATCGCAATTTCAACCGTCTCTGCTTGGTCGGAAGCACTCTCGACCGCTTCGTCTTCACTGGCGTCGTCGGAATCGTCGCCATCGGAATCCTCGCCCTCTGCATCATCCTCTTCAGACGGTTTTGCTTTGGAGACGCCCCATCGCAACGATTGTCGGCTTCCGTCAGGCAAAGTCAGTGTCGAGAAAAGAGCCGGCTCTTTGTCGCCGACGGTAATCAACGTGAGGAAGGAAGGTCCCTGAGGCAGGTTTGGATCGGCATCTGCCAAATCGATCCAAGCCGTCAGTCGATCAACCGACCGGGCGAGTTCCTTCAAGCTTGCTGCGTTGGAATCCTCGGTTTCTTCGCCATCCTCTTTGGAGTCGCTTTGTTCCGGTTCAGTGCTGTCGCTCGCGGCGGCCAACTCGCCGGACCAGGTGGTGCCGTCACGCTTCAGGGTTAAGGTGATAGGGAAATAAGTTTGGCCGAATCGAATCGTCGTGTCCCAATGTCCGATCATCGGATCATCAGGTGGATCCACAGCCGAGTCGTGCACGTAGCGGGTGCCGGCGACCCAAGTTTCAACCACCTTGGTAGATTCTTCGAACAGGTCGCCATCGGTGATGACAATGTTGGCGACCGTTCCGGGGCGAACGGAACCGAATTGATCGTCAACGCCCAACCATCGTGCAGGCGTCGTCGTCATCGCCGCCAGTGCCGCCTCTTCGGGAAGGCCGTTTTCGACCGCCGTTCGGATGTTCTCGAGATAGCTCGAGACGCTTTCCAAGCCATCGGTGGTCAGACAAAACGATGCGTCTTTCTCAGCGAGTTGTCCTGCGTTCTGAGGCGCGAAGTACCAATGCATCAAGTCACGCAGCGATGCGTCCGCTGCTTCCACTTCCGATGAAACATCGGGAGCCTCCGGGAAATTGACTGGCAGCAAAAGCATTCTTCCCGCACGCGCGATCCGTTCGAGTTCGCGATATTCGCGACCCGAGCCCCGTAGCGCGATGTCGATCGTGAACTCGCGTGCGATCGCTTCGGCGCGAATCGCCATCCTCTCGTTGGCGGCATCCACAATGAAGCGACCGCCATCGATCGACTGCGCCAGCGCGGCCAAGTCTTCGTTGCGTTCAGGACGCGGCAACGTCCCATCGGCTTGATATGCTTTCCACGCTTCGGTGTACCAATGCGCATCCGAGAGCGTCTGCCTTAGCAGAGCGAAGGCGCCCATCGGCGAGTTGGGATAACTGTCGCGCCGTTGATCGCGAGGCACCGTGAGATTCAGGTGTTGCGCGACATGTTCGTGGACGAGCGTGGTTTGAGCATCGAGCATCACAAGGCAACTCGTGCCTTTGATGATCGCACCCCGAGGTGCGATCAAGCGAAGCGTAATGCCCTGCTCTCGCAAAGCCGAGACGTCATCGATCGAGTCGGCGATGGTCGCCGCCGATCGGCGTGGCAAAATGTTGCCGTTCCAGTGGCCGACGCCGCCCGTCGGTGGCTCGTCCACATCGACTTCATGAAAGGCATCGATGAACCCGGAATAGATTGTTTTGCCGCTCAGGTCGATCGTCTTTGCACCCGGCACGGGGTCGACTTCACCGACCGCAAGGATCGCTCCGTCCCGTATCAGGATCGAGCCGGACTCGATGACGGCACCGGGAGCGGTGACGATTCGAGCCCCCGACAAGATCACCGTATTTGGATCGTTTTCGCGTAATGCTTCGGTCGGGCTCGTGCTTCCAGGTGGTTGTGCCGTGCTCGTTGTGCAACTCAGCACTGTCAAGCAGAGCACCGTTCTGCTCAGCAAGCGGGCGAGAACGCTAAGAGATCGATTGGGGGGCAACATGAGTTCCTCAAGCAGCAGCTTCGATTTCGGTCTCGAAGAGGATAGTTCAAGGGTTACCCCTGCGCGAGCAGGACTCGGCCAAGCCGCCGAATCCCGCCCTTGTGGGACGGGCAGCGACGAACTCCGCGACCAGCCGTTGGTTTACCCGGTGGAGCGAAGTCGAGGGCGATCGAACGTTGCTGTTTGACGCTGATAGAATCCTGAGGCCGATTCCAACCTGAAATGCCCCAGGCCTATTGATGCGTGAGCAGAAGTTTCTCGTCGTCGTGCTCTTGCTGTTGGTGTGTTCTTCGAGGCCGGCTCACGCGCAGATCGAGAATCAACTCAATGAGAAAATTGGGAACGCAGTCCAGGACTTCATGCGTCAAAACGGCGTCCCGGGCATGTCAGTCGCGGTCGGAGGCCGTGGCGAGATGCTCTTCTCGAACGGGTTTGGGTTGGCGGATGTCGAGAATCAAGTCCCAGCGACTGCCATCACGCGTTACCGGACAGGATCGATCGCAAAACCGATGACCGCGGCTTTGATCTTGTCTTTGGCGGACGACAAGAAACTCGATCTCAACGCTGATATCAGAACCTATGTGCCCGGGTTTCCCAAGAAGCGGTGGGCCATCACCTCGCGACAGTTGCTTGGACATCTTGGAGGGATTCGTCACTACAAATCGGCCGCCGAAGCGACTTCCACCCGGCACTTTTTCACTCGCAAGTCCGCACTGCAGACGTTTGCAAACGATCCGCTCATTCATCCACCCGGAACGAAATACCGGTACTCGTCATTCGGTTACAACCTCTTGGGTTCGGTCGCGGAAGGTGCAAGTGGCGATGAGTTTATGAGCTTGCTTCGAGACCGCGTCTTTGACAAGGCTGGCATGCAACACACCGTCGTGGATGATTCCTTCGCGGTGATCTCGAATCGCGCTCGAGGTTATGTCCGGGCGTCACCCGAGATGCTGAACCAACTTCCTGCGGATAGCGGTCTGGTCGAAGGAGAACTGTACAACTCGACGCTTCATGACACGAGCATGAAAGTTCCCAGCGGAGGATTGCTCTCGACCGCGCCCGATCTCGTGCGTTTTGCCCAGGCAATGCATCGTGGAACCCTGCTTGAAGATTCGACGCGTCGCCAAATGTGGACGCGTCAGAAAACGACCAGCGGGGAGGAAACCCGCTACGGTCTTGGTTGGAACGTCGGCCGTTCGGCAGTTCATCCCATCGTGTCCCACGGTGGTTCACAATCCGGCACGTCGACGTATCTCCTTTTGAACTCGCAATCCGGCACGTGCGTTGCGATCATGAGCAACCTGCAACGATTGAGTCTGCGTTCACTCGCCGTTTCCATCGCGGAGCTCGTTGAGCCACCGAGTTACGACTATGGACCGGCGATCGAGAAGTTGCGAGCGGCGGTCCGCTACGAAGTCGCGCAAAAAGACCTGCCTGCTTTTTCGATTTCGATGGTCGATCGGAATCAAACCGTCTGGGCCGAGGGTTTTGGCTTTCAAGACCCCGAGCGGTCGGTGCCTGCCACCGCTGAAACAGTCTATCGAGTCGGTTCGGTGTCCAAACTCTTCACGGACATTGCGATCATGCAGTTGGCCGAAGACGGTCAGGTCGACTTGGACACGCCGGTGCGAAACTATCTCCCAGACTTTCAGCCCGAAATCGGTGACCATCCGGGGCTGACGCTTCGGCAAATGATGTCCCACCGATCGGGTCTCGTGCGTGAGTCACCCGTCGGGAACTATTTTGACCCAAGCGAACCCTCACTCGCAAAGACGGTCGCGAGTTTGAATCAGACCGGGCTCGTCTACGAACCCGAGACAAAAACCAAGTATTCCAATGCGGCGGTTGCCGTCGTCGGCGCGGTTCTCGAAAGCCAATTGGATGTTTCCCACCCGCAACGCGTGCGCGAGACGATTCTCCAACCCCTTGGGATGAACGACAGTCGTTTTGTAGTGCCTGCGGAGGGTGAGCCCAAACTGGCGACGGGGTGGATGCGAACGTACGACGATCGGCGATTTGAAGCCCCCGGCTTCCTGTTGGGGACGGGGCCGGCGGGCAATATGTACTCCAACGTTTTGGACCTCGCCAAGTTCGTCTCCTGCTTGTTCAACGAAGGAAAGTTGGATGACGGAGAAATCCTGTCGGTTGATTCATTGAACGAAATGCTAACGCCGGTCGTGGACTCCGACGGCAAACCGCAGGGTTTTGGTTTGGGGTTCCATCTTCAAAAGCTTGATGGTTATTCGAAAGTCGGGCATGGGGGTGCGGTGTACGGCTTCTCAACTCAGCTCGAAGCACTGCCGGAGCGCGAACTCGGCGTGGTCGCCGCTTCATCACTTGATGGCAGTAATGGTGTCGCACGTCGTTTGTCTGATTACGCATTGCGTTTGATGATTGCGACGCAAGACGGATCATCACTTCCGGAATACCGAACGACCGTTTCCGTCCCAACGGAGCGTGCGCGGCGACTTGAGGGCGTGTACCGCGAAGTCGACGGGGAGCGGTTCGCAAAACTTTGGTCGTTCGAAGGTGACCTCTTCATGCAACGCGGATCATTCCGACACAAGCTCGGCATCGACGACGCAGGCAAAATCATCACCGATGATGAAATCGGCTTTGGAACCGAAGTCAAACTTCTGGAGGATGGTAGGGTCTCAATCGGCGATGTGCCTTATCAGGCATTGCCGGCGCAAACGCCTGAGGAAATTCCTGAGCGATGGCGGGGACTGATTGGAGAATACGGTTGGGATCACAACACGCTCTACATCCTCGAAGAAGATGGGAAACTGTTTGCGCTGATCGAATGGTTTTACTACTACCCGCTAACGGAGGTGAGCGACGACAAATTTGAATTCCCCGACTACGGACTCTACCACGGTGAAGGATTGACGTTCACGCGAGATGCGGTTGGGCGTGCCACCGAAGTGACGGCGGCTGAGGTGCGGTTCCTTCGCCGTGAGATCGGCACGAAAGACGGGGAGACGTTTCGGATCAAGCCTGTGAAGCCGATCGACGAACTGCGTGATGTCGCGCTCGCGGCGTCGCCTCCCAAAGAGTCCGGCAACTTCCTTGAGTCTGATCTGGTTGAGTTGGTCCGCTTGGACCCAACGATTCAACTCGATATTCGTTACGCCAGCACCAATAATTTCACCGGTGCGGTGTTCTACCAACAACCCAAGGCTTACATGCAACGCCCCGCCGCTGAGGCTGTCGCCCGCGTGAATGCCCGTCTCAAGGCGCAAGGGCTCGGCCTGTTGGTGCATGATGCATATCGCCCATGGCACGTAACAAAGATGTTCTGGGATGCGACGCCAGGCGAACTCAAAGACTTCGTGGCCAATCCCGCCAATGGTTCTCGACACAACCGCGGCTGTGCCGTCGACCTGACGCTGTATGATTTGGCAAGCGGCAAGCCGATTCAATTGGTTGCGGGATACGATGAGTTCTCGCCACGATCGTTCCCAAAGTATCCTGGCGGCACTTCACGGCAACGTTGGTACCGAGACCTGCTCCGTAAAGCGATGGAGTCGGAAGGTTTCTCGGTTTACGAATACGAGTGGTGGCACTTCGATTTCAAAGATTGGAAACGCTACCGGATCGGCAATGCCACCTTTGAAGAACTTGCTGATCCAACCGCTCGTTAATTGTTTCGTCCCGCTCTCGCAAAACGCAGATCCATGTTGAATCGTTTGATTCCGATTCTTGCCTTGCTCTTCCTGTTCACTGTCACGTCGAATGCGTCACCATCCAACGTGCTGTTTCTGGCTGTGGACGATATGAACGATGGGATCGG
>JBCBOT010000300.1:0-10613 GCA_039821165.1 Planctomycetota bacterium
AGTCGATCGAACAAGATACCCCGGCGGCACGATGACGACGAACCGCCTCAGAATTCCCGTCCCAAACGACCCGAAAAGCGGCGTGCCACCAAGCTGCGGATCATCGGTGGTTCGATGCGTGGTCGCACCGTGATGTATCACGGGTCCGAGATCACGCGGCCCATGAAGGACAGCGTGCGCGAGAGCCTGTTCAATATTTTGGGGCCCGCCATCAAGGGGGCAAACGCGATTGACCTGTTCGCAGGGACCGGAGCGGTGTCCTTCGAAGCCCTCAGTCGCGGCGCGGGGCGGGCTTTCGCGGTGGAACGCAATCGTCGCGCCCTCAGCTTTATCAAGTCGACCTCCGAAACGTTGGATGTCCAGGATCGAATTCAGATCCTCGGCGGCGACGCATTTCGCCTCGGCGCCGATCTGCTCGGGCCGCCGTCGACGGACGCGCCGCCCGACGACACGCCTCGGGTCGTTTTTCTTTGTCCGCCTTACGCAATGTGGGAGGACTCGCTGGACGCACTGACAACGCTGATCCGTCTGGCGATGAACCATTCGGCCCCGGGCAGCATTTTGGTCGCCGAAACCGACAAGCATTACGACGCCGAAAAACTGCCGCCCGGAGATTGGGACCACCGCTTGTATGGCGGCACGCGACTCTCATTCATTCAGCCGCAAATGATCTGCGGATTGAGGTGACCACGTGGCGGAAGATCGCGAAACGGAGTCGCAGGGTTTAGAGAAAGGATCGGACTCGCTCGGGTTTGACCACGCCGCGAAGAAAGTCAAGTCCTTCCCGCAGACACCCGGCGTTTATTTGATGAAGGACGTTGCCGGGCGAGTGATCTATGTCGGGAAGGCAAAAAACCTTCGAAGTCGCGCGGGCAGCTATTTCTTGAAAGCTGCCGCCGAGGAACCGCGAACGGCAGGATGGATTCACGAGATCGCTGACATTGACTACGTCGAGTGTGACAGCGAGGTCGATGCGCTCCTCATGGAATCGCGTCTCATCAAGGACGTTCAACCGAAGCACAACAAGGATCTTAAAGACGACAAATCCTTTCCATACCTGATGATCACCACCCGGGAGGAGTTCCCGAGGATCGAGGTCACGCGGGAGCCGAAGGAGAAGGGCGTCAAGCTATACGGTCCATTCGCCAGCGCCGGGGCACTCCGCGGTGCGATTCAAGTACTGCAACGAATCTTCAAGTTTCGCACCTGTACGCTCGACATCAGCGAATCCGACGAAAAGTGGAAGTGGTTTCGTCCCTGTTTGCTCGCCAGCATCAATCAATGTTCCGCTCCTTGCAATTTTCGGATCGGCAAGGACGACTACCGTCGCGACATTCGTCGATTGCAGACGTTCTTGGAGGGAGGTAAACGCAAGCTGCTGAAAGAGATGCAGGATGAAATGCTGGCCGCCAGCAAGTCACTTGAGTTTGAGCGAGCCGCCGTGCTTCGCGATGAGATTCAGATGCTCGAGCGACTCGAGGAACGCGGGGAACTGGACACGCATGCCCAACCGGAAGTGTTCTATATCGATCCAAAGAAGGGACTGACCGGATTGCGGAAGGTGCTCGAAATCGGTGAGACTCCGCGAGTGATCGAGGGCGTCGACATCGCGCACCTCGGTGGCGGGCAAACGGTCGCAAGCCTTGTGCAATTCATCGACGGGCTGCCGTTCAAACCAGGCTACCGCCGCTATCAGATCAAAGACGTCGAAGGTGTCGATGATTTTCGCAGCATCTACGAAGTCGTGTCCCGTCGCTTTCGTCGTCTGAGCGATGAGTCGGACGCGTTTCCCGATATCCTGCTCATCGATGGCGGGAAGGGGCAACTCAGTGCTGCTATGGCCGCATTCCGTGATCAAGACATCACTCCGCCGGTGGTGATCTCGATCGCGAAGAAGGAGGAGGAGATCTTTCGTCCGGACAACCCGGTCCCTCTCCGTTTGAGCCGGAATTCATTCGCGCTGAGACTGCTGCAATACGTTCGGGACGAGGCGCATCGATTCGCGCAGCACTATCACCACATCCTCCGCAACAAGTCGACTTTCGATCGGTAGACCGAGTCTCCGAATTGGGAACGTTTGGGGCATGATACCGCCGATTCCACGAAGGGGCGCGTGAGGGTGGGCATTGATTTTGCCTGTGCGATCGCTCGTGCCACGGCGGTTCGCAACGCAAGCGGCCAATCGACATGAGTCGACATTTTTCCGGTCACAAACGCCGGAGCCCTGCGTTTCACTGTTCCAAATGAACGAAGGTCCGAATCTCGACGCTTGCGAAAGACTCGCTCAACATCAAGCCATTGTGTGGCGGATCGTGCGTTCGTTTTGTTCGCGTTCGGCGGACCAGGAAGACCTCTTCCAAGAAATCTGCGTTGCCATCTGGACCGCGCGAGACAAGATTCCTGTTGACGTAAAGCCGACGACCTACGTGTACCGTGTTGCGCTCAATCGCGCAATCTCCTGGCGACGCAAACGGAATAGCTACCGGCGAAACCTGTCTCTTTATCAGCAGCAAGAGCAGCATGTTTCTGTCGGGCCGGTCTCGGAAAGCCATGATGACGCGCTCGAGCGGATGCATCATGCGATCAAGTGTCTCGAGCCGACGGATCGATGCGTTGTGTTGATGATGCTCGACGGGCTCGAGTACGCGGCCATGGCGGAGGTTCTCGGTGTAACTCAAGCTGCAGTGCGAAAGCGCATGTCACGAGCGAAACAAAGGCTGATGAAGAGATTCCACGAGCAAACGAGGAGTGAATAGATGACATTTGAGGAAATGACAACATGTTGGCAACAACAGTCGATCCCCAATCGAGGGCCCGAACAACTGCGTGCGCTCGTAACGCGAGAGAACCGCCGCCAAGCAATTCGGCTTTGGGCGAGTCGATTCTTTTTGGCGTTCTGTGTTCTCGCCGGAATCGCCAATTTGATCGGTCAACGTTGGGAAAACGGTGACTCGTGGTGGCTGGTGTTCAGTCGTTTTTCTGTGGTGCTCATCATGTTTCCATTTCAGTGGCAGGCCGAACGACTCGAGCGTCGCCGACTGGCGCAGGCACGGGCGCTGGCATCAGATATCGGCGCGTGGCTAACCAATCGGGTGAATGAACTTCGTGGCGATCTCCGACCAAGTTGGGGAAAGCCGATCGCTTTTCTGGCAATCGTGTTCAGTATCGTTTGTTGGACGAAGTGGATCGACTACCAGAATAAGACAGACACGCTTGCCGAATGTGTTGCGATTCCCCTTTTCGTTGCGATGGTGTTCGTGGTGATCGCGATCGGGATTTGGCATCATCGAACACAGTTTCTCGTGCCGGAATTGAGTCGTCTCGAGACCATGCTCGCTGATTTTGAATCGGAGGCGAGTTGATTGAAGTTCCCGGCGGCAACGGTTTTAGGCCGCATATGCGAGCAGCATCAGTCCCGTGGAGTACCAGATTCCGATGCCGATTGCGGTGAGCATTGCGGCGGGGAACCCCGTCCGGAAAAGATGTGCGGGCGCGAGCAAAACGGTGACCGCAATGATCGTGCAGCAGAAAGTGATCCCCCGCACATTCCAGGTGTGCACCAAGACTTCCGCTGGCAGAACGAGGACGCCCCATAGCACTTCCAATTGAGCTGCCGCTGTTAGTCGCGATCCCGAGAAGGATGCCAGGAGGAACACGACGTTGTAGGTCAGCAAAACAACAAGCGGAACAATGGGCCGCCAAGGTAGCAGAACGTGTGCGAAATGACCGAGGCAACCTGCGACCAGCACGATGCCTGAGAGGATTGTGATGTCATCTAACGTGACGTCACGGAAAAGCCAAAGCCAAAACGCAGCAGCGGCGGTCAGAACGACCAATGAGCGAAGGCTGAACGTGGCTCGTACTTTGGGTGTCTCGCGCGAATCGTTCACCAGCGGACTTCCACCTCGGGGTATCGTTCTTGGTAACGTTTGATACCGTCCAAAGTCACTCCGGTGTTCTCAAGTACCAGAACCTGGATCCCCTTCGGCGGGCAAAAAAGCGTTTGCATGATCATGGCATCGAGCGTCTTGTCGGTGACGTCGGTGTTGGAGAGATCGAGCACGCGTACGCCTACTTGGCCTCGATTGTTTGAGAACCCGTGAATGTATGGAAAGTCGGCGTCGCTCAGCTTTGTGCCGGAAAGATCGACGTCGTAGTTTCCGTCTCCCAGGTTGGTGATCTTGGCATTGAGCTGTTCCAGTCGTTCCCCCGGTGTTGGAGCGGGACAGCCGGTCAAAAAAGTGAATAAAACCGCCGCGAGAAGGACCTGCGGGATTCGAGCAAGTTGGGTCGGCAAATCACGAGTCCTGGCGGTCATCTCTTCTACCGAGTGAGTCAAAGAAGTTTGGAGACTGTTTGATGTGACGAGTCACGTGGCTCTCCGGTTTGCGTCGCGACCTTCCATTTGTAGGAATTCACCCTCCATGCAGATCGCCAGCACTTGAGGGACAGCACTGCGCGTTTGAGTTTCCTTTCCGCGATCCCCAGATTCAGCCGACTCAAGGGGTCACTGCCTTGCCAGCCGAATCCGAAGAACAACTCGGACTCGTTTGGTGTGCGGTTGATGGCTGAAATCAGACCATGGATGTAGGTGTAATTCGACTCGCCACGGAAGTCGGTCAGCGACCGATATTCGTAGACGATCCAGAGCCGAAGATGCTGATTGATGCCGCCATCGCAGATGTACTCTCCGTCCGCACAGAGTTCCTTGCTATTGCAGTGCTGGAAGATGGTGTCAGCGAAAAATCGGTCGGGACGGAGTGACTTGAACGAGCGTGCCCTTGCCACCACGGGATTGTCCCACAGATTGAAGGCAGGCGGCTCCTCAAACGAGGTCAATAGCTCGGCGGCTTCGTTCGCGGCCCGCATCAAGAATGGTGTGAAGAAGAAGACGTCACCTCCCGTCGGAATCGAGTGTCAGTTGGTATTCGAAGCGGCGAATTGAAGAATGGTCTGAAATTGGATCGCTACCAGCAAAATGGAGACGATGAGAACCGTGGTACCGAGGATGTTCGTTGGCGAAGCATCGTACCAACGATGGTAGAGGATTCTGCGAGTGTGGCGGCCAAGAAAAAGCATGATTGTGCCGCACGAGATCAACGCGAGTGATAAGATCACTCCTTCCCCAGAGGTCTCGAGTAGCGTGACGTCGATTCCACTGGTTGCTTGTTCGATCGGGATCCAGATTGTCGGGTGGGCGATCCAAAGTCCAACCAGGAGGATGAGTGCTCCGAGACTTCGGACCGCAATGTTGTTGTCAAGGAACTCGTCTTCCGAGTCTCGATAAGAGCGCGGCGTTTCAGAATCGAGTTCCGGGCTCGACGATCGGTACGGGTTCGCTCGATTCGGTTCCATCGATTCTGGTGGTCGAGTCGCCATAACATACTCTAGCTGGGCAGTACGTTTTCTCGATTGAAAGCGAGCATCAGTGTGTGTTTCCAAATGATTTGCCGCTCAGTTCATGGTAACCCGACGCGTGAGTTTGCAAGTTGCGCTTTTTGGCAAGTGTCGCTCGCGTTTCTTCGTTTTCATGCGGTTCAATGGAAACCCGACGCGTCAGCGAGGCGATCTCGTGAACGTGCTTTCTGTAGAGCTAAGTCATCCCCTCACTTTCGTTTCGAGTTCCCAGAACCCAGCAAGCGCAACTTCAAAACGCGTGAGCGAGGGACTTTTTGCACGTCGTTCCCTCGCTGACGCTTCGGGTTATCACCGAGGCACGGTCCCTTGAATATCGCAACGTGGAGCTCAGCGTTTTGGTGAGCCGCAAGACGCTAGTCGCGGGTCTTCTGGGGCACCGGCGGCTAGCGCTCTGCCGCTAACCATGGATCGGCTCGTCGCTTAGCGTACCAAGGTCACGGGACGGTGGTGTCAACTCGTTGCGATCATTTCATACAGTTCTCCCGGATCGGTCGCGTGTAAAATTCGCTCACGCTGGGCTTGGCTACCGATAAGACGGGCAATAAACGAAAGGTGATCGAGGTGTTCCTCAGGATGTCCTTCGGGACTCAGCAGCATAAAAACGATCTCGATGGGGCGGCTGGTCAGCGGGCAAACGACTGTGTTTTGCGGACGCGCAACCACCACGCTGGTTTGTCGAATCGCGGAGGTCCACGCATGA
This sequence comes from Planctomycetota bacterium, assembly GCA_039821165.1. Taxonomy (GTDB): domain Bacteria; phylum Planctomycetota; class Planctomycetia; order Pirellulales; family Pirellulaceae; genus Stieleria. The sequence goes on from JBCBOT010000300.1 coordinate 6,119, forward strand.
GGAATCGCGATGCCATTACCCAGGAGGCTTGTGTAATCCTCTTCTCGGCTCCACATGTCGGCGAGCAGGTTTTCCGTTTCTAGCGCCGGAATCCGTTGCCTCAGGTGCTCGATCATTTCACGATAGAGATCCATCAGTTCGCCGGACTCGCTGAACATGATGTCGCGACGGTCCAAAGGCAGATGCAATCGTTGTTGCCCCTGTCGCCAGTCGTAGACGAGCCATTCCTTATCGCCATCGTCGATCTCGCCAGGTTCGCCGACGATCACCGCACCGTTGCGAACGGTGATAAGGATGTCGCTTGTGGCCGGAGAGGGATCCGGTGCGTGCGGGTGCACGATGTGCAGCGGCGCCGGCTCGCTGTTGCGATCCATCCAGCGATTGAGTGGCATCTCGTCCCAAACGCGGTCACCCGTCAAAAGGTGCTCATTGTCAGCGGTTTCGTATCCGGAACGTTCCCATCGCAAAAGGTGCTTGCCTTCGAGTAGCTCGGACCAGCGTTGGCAAAGCATTCGGTTCAGATCGGGATTGGGTGTCAACGCGAGTAGATTTCCGCATCCGTAGAGCGATGGATGCTCCTCTGGCTTGAGGAGCATTGCGTCTTCGTTGAGCGCGTGAAGCCCCTCTTGATGGGCGGCTCGAATTTCGTGGGTGTTGGTATCGACCAACACGGCATCGATTCCGTGTCTTCCAAAGAAGCGACACACCTGCCGGCCCAGGGCGTGACCACCCACGATGATCCATCCGTCGGGAACCTGTCGCAGGACCCCGAGGAATCTCCCCAATATTCCCGCGGTGCCGCCTTGCACGATGACTGTCGCGGCAATCACGGAGTACGTAAACGACTCGATGAACTGTGCGTTCTCAACTTCGGCTTCGAGCAACTCGAGTGAAACGACCGAAGCCATCGAGGCGGCGACGATTCCCCGTGGCGCGATCCAGGAGAGAAACAATTTGTCGGTGATCGAGAGTCGACTGCCGAGCGTGGACAGAAAGATGTTGAGCGGTCGGATGATCAACATCAAGGCGATCACGACGAGAGCCAGTCGCCATCCGTAATCAAAGAAGGAACCGAGTTTGAGGTTGGCCGCGAGCAACACGAACAAGAGTCCGATCAAAAAGTCTTTAAGCTCCGCTTTGTAGCTGACGATGTCACGCTGTTGCGGGGTCTTGCGCATCCCAAGGACCAACCCGGCAACGGTGACGCTGAGGAGGCCACTCTCGGAGATCACCAAGTCGGCGATCGTAAAATTGAGCATCGCCATCGCGAGTACAAAGATGTTGGTGTGCCCGTCATCCATCCACCGGCGTCGCAGGAAGAGATCAAGGAGAAACCCAAACCCGATGCCAAGCAGTCCGCCCGCAGCGAAACGCAGCAGGAAATCTTTGATGACCCACTGGGATCCGTCCCCGGTGCTGACGTAGAACTCAAAGCAGAGCAATGCGACGAAGACGCCGATCGGATCGATCAAGACTCCTTCCCAGTGAAGGATCGTCTGCAGATTGGGCTTCGCGCGGATACGGTGAAGCAAGGGGCCGATGACGGTCGGTCCGGTCACGATCACAAGGCTTGCGGCCAAAAGGCAGAATGCCCAATCAAACCCGAACACCAGTCTGAGCAGCGTCGTCGTCCCGAGCCATGTGACCAAGACGCCAATGGTCAGAATCTTGAAGATCTCGCGGTTCTCCGAACGATAGCCGTGCAGATCGAGCGTCAAGCCGCCTTCGAAGAGGATGATCGCCACCGCGAGTGAAATGATCGTCCCCAAGCCATGGCCGAGGACTTCCGGATCAATGATGCCGAGGCATTCGGGACCCGCGAGCACGCCGCCGACCAGCAACACGACGATCGTCGGAATGCGCAAGTATCCGGCGACCGAAAAGAGACACACGCCGAGCGCGGCGGCGACCGTGAATGTCGTCATCAACTCGTGCGGATGCATCTCGGAAATCGCTCATGAGGGAAACAGTCGAGTACGATCACAAACGCCTTGGACGAGCCCTGACTATTGAGTCATCAGTCTGCTGGAGAGAGATTCCAGCAACGTTTCGGTTTCCTCGAATCCGAGGCAGGCATCGGTAATGCTTTGGCCGTATGTTCCGGCTTTGCCGTCTTGCAGGTCTTGTCGCCCACCCAGGAGATGACTCTCGAGCATCAACGCAAAAACGCGTTTGTCGCCCTCGGAGACCCGCTTCGCGATCGACTCCGCGATCCCGATTTGATTTTCGGGGATCTTGCCGCTGTTGGCGTGGCTGCAATCGACCATGACGCGTGGCGCGAGTTCGGCGGATGTGAGTGCTTCGCACGCTTTCGACACGGATTCGGCGTCGTGGTTCGGCCCACTTTGATCGCCGCCTCGCAGAACGAGATGGGTGTCAGGATTACCAGCTGTTTCAAAGATTGCCGGCGACCCTTCATGAGTCAGCGAAGGAAACCAGTGCGAGCATCGGGCCGCCCGCATCGCATCGACTGCCACGCGGGTGTTCCCGTCGGTGCGGTTTTTGAAGCCGACCGGCATCGAGAGCCCCGAAGCTAATTCACGGTGGATTTGACTCTCGACCGTTCGAGCACCGATCGCACCCCAACTCACCAAGTCTGCGTAGTACTGGCCTAGGGTCGTGTCGAGGAATTCGTTCGCGGCCGGCAATCCGAGACCAGCGATATCCAGGAGGAGTCTTCGTGCGAGCCGAAGCCCCCGATTGATTTGAAAGCTGCCATCGAGATCTGGGTCGTTGATCAGCCCTTTCCATCCAACGACGGTCCGCGGCTTTTCAAAGTAGACGCGAAGGACAACCAGGATGGCGTCCGAAACGCGTTGGGCAACAGGCTGGAGTCGTTCCGCATATTCGAGTGCGGCGTCAGGGTCGTGGATCGAACAGGGACCAACGACGACCATCAAACGCGAGTCCCGCCCGTGAACGCAGTCGGCGATCGCACGTCGATGATTGGCGATCTTGACCGCGTTCTCTTCCGAGAGCGGTAGTTCGTCCTCGAGGATCGCCGGCGATAGGAGCGGACGAGTCTTTCGGATCCGAACATCAGCGGTGGAATCACTCATTTCGTAGGCACAATCGCGGAGGACGTTTTTCTCATCGCTGTATGTCGGGCATCTCGAACCGCCACAGGATTGCCGTCCTCACCCTGCTGCCGCAACCCCCCAGTGGTCGCGGCTATTTCACGATGGAGCGTTCCAAGCGGAGATGCACGGAAGTAACCGTGACGCCCGTTTGTGGATCAATCTCGACCGTGTTTTCATTTTCGAGCCATTCGGCGGGAAGGGTGACGGCGACCGGCGCGAATAAATGCTGCATCTCCCCCAGCCAAGGCTTCTCAATGTCAAGTTGATGCCCGTTGAACCGCATTGAGAGGGGAGCCTCCATCGCCCCGTTGCGATGAACACCCACGACAAGCTGGCATTCACTCACCTCGCCAACCTCACGAACGTTAACTCGAAAGCTGCGGGATGTATCACCCAGTTTCACCGCCGTCTCTGCGGCATACGCCCTTTCCTGCTTGATCCGCCGCGAGACCGAAAGTGGCTTTCCGAGCGTCAGTTCCAAAACTGTCGTTTCTTCGACATCGACGGGAAAGGATGTCGAACCCGTGATATCGCGTTCGGCATACGTGATCTTGCCGTCTCGATAGTACATGCGACGCTGCGTTGCATGGCGAACCTCGATGCCGCTGAACAGGGAATCGAGATCGAGAGAAAGGCGATCGCCACCCATGTTGGTCGCCGCGATCATGAGTGTGTTGTCCTGGTGAACGGCCACGACGTCAAGAAAGTCTTGGGCGTGTGTCAGTGGTAGACGTCGTCCATCAAAGCCACGCCAAAGATCGAAGAAGCGACTGACCTGGCGACGACGGAAACCGTCGATCGGTTCCCCCGCGACCTGTGCGGGCGTGTCGGGATCGAGATCGATCGGCTCAAACGCCGAGTTTCCACTGGTCGGATTCCACGGCACGTTGAGAAAGATGAATGGCACGATCAGATCGATCTGATCAGGACGCTGCATCGCTTTTGTGAGGTAGGCACTCCAGGATCGCAGTCGCAACCAATCGTCCGATGCACTTCGGCCGGGTTGAAGCGAGCCGCATTCGGTGATCAAGATCGGCTTGGTATTGTTTGTCCCGGCCATGTGGGCATGCAGCATGTCTAAGATGGCTTCGAACCGACCGAGCAGGTAATTGGTGTATCGAGTGGAGCGTCGTTCGTAGGCGCCGATCGTTCCAAAGTCTTCATAGAAGTGGTGCGAGTAAAAGTCGAGCGATTCCGCTGTGTCATCCATAAAGTCTCGTTGCGAGCGATAGAGCCCGAAGTCGTTGACTTGTAGTTGCATCCACGCCGACGTGGGGCCACCGACGCGGACTTGAGGTGAACGTTGCTTGACCTGTGTTGCCACTCGATTGTGAAAGTCGGCGAGTAATTTCCACGCGTCAACTTCGGTGCTGTAGTGATAGTCCCATTCGGATTTGATCGAGCTTTCGTTTTTC
>JBCBOT010000301.1:0-10569 GCA_039821165.1 Planctomycetota bacterium
CCGGGGGTGAGCAAAAAGTCGACGCAGCGCCGGCTGAGTCGTTCGCTTCGCTTGGCGGTTTCGGTCTCAAGCTGCTCGACGACGGCTTCGTCGACATACCGCAGTTCCCGCAAACCGATCGCGTGCCCTCGTTGCTGCCGCAGGTCGGCGAGCGAAGACACAAAGTCATCGATCGTTTCGAACCGACCGCGTTCGATCGTCTTGATCAACTCTTCGATCGCCGATTGGACTTCGCGAGTCCGCGTTTCGGTGTCACGTCGAACGCGAACGACCTTTTCGAACTCCTCGACCGCAGCGTTGGCGGTGTCGCGAATTTTCTGGATCGGCTCGGAGAGCTGGTGCGTTTCTTCTTTGTCGATCCAGAAGTAACTATCGAGCACATCACCGGCTTTTTTGCCGAGATCCACGTAGAGCCCGTCGTAGTTGTCGTCCTTGTCGATCAACTGCAGGATTTCACTGCATTCCGCCATCCCCTGCACGATCTCTTTGTTGCCGATTTTGAACAACATCGAGTCGGTTTGGTTCTCGGGGACGAAGTCAGGTCCCGTGAATGGCGTTTGCCAAATTTGGACGGCGTGATGTTTCTGTGGTTCTTCTTGACCGCGGAAGCAAACCATTTCCCCACGTTCAAAGAACGTTTGCCCGTGACAAACCAACGGAGTATCGACGGTCTGGCTAATCAGGTTGTAGCGCAGCTGGACGTAGGTGCCGGTGTCGGGCGAGTAGAACAGGTACAGGTAGTCTTCGCCGTTGGAAGCCGCGATCGTGCGTTGATAACGCATGTCCGTGAGCCCGGTCTCGAACCGCTTGAACTCACCGGTTTGCAGGTAGTATCCGCCTGGAAAGATCAGGCCATGATCGCCCGGCAGCATCACGCAGGCGTCGGAGATCTCATCGAGCCGAATCGCTTTTTGAATTTTGCTGTTGTAGACCAGGAAACGAGTTTGATCCTCCTGGTACGGCTTCATCTTTAGCAAGACGAGATTGCCGAGGATCGCGTAGTGGATTTCAGCGTCGTCGAGTGTTTGATCGGGGTTGTCCACCGGTTCGGCGTAGATGCCTTCACCGCTTCCGGTGTTATTTTCAACCTTGATCGTCAGGTCTCCGCCGACGGTTTCGACGAAGACGATGTCATCGATCGAGATGTGCGGGTGCTCGCCGTAGCGGTGTTGGTCGCGCGTCGTTCGCGTCCAGCGGAACTCGTGCTGCGCGGGGTCGCGGACTTCGTGTTCGCTTCGGTTGTCGATGTACTCGAGAGCCGTCGGCGTCACACGCCACTTGAACGTCTTGATGTCCCGCTGAGTCTTTCCGACCTTGAACACCATGTGCATCATCGGTCCTTTGCGGAAGAACCGAAGAAAGGTGGTGTCTTTGTAAAAGCGATACAGCTCGGCAAAGTCGTTGTGGAACCGATCGTCACCGATTAAGTCGAGCGTCGACGCGTGAAATTGATTGTCGGCGAAACGGTACACCGAAAACACGTCGGCCAGGACGATCTCGGTTTTCAATCCGAATTGAACGTTGTACCCAAAGAGGAACTCATCGCCGACGGAAACGAGGTCGCGGGGAATGCAGTTGTGTTCGGTGGTGACGCGTTCGGTCGAGAGCAGCTTGGTCTCGATGTTGCCAAAGACGTCGGCGCGCGATTCGTTCAGTTTGCCGAGTCGCTGTCGAAGGTCATTCGACGCATCCCGCAATCGGTTGCGAAGGACTTCATAGGTCCCGGCGGCCAGTTGGGAGTCGGTCATGCGGTTGCTCCCACGAGTTGAATGACACGATGCATGAGGGCGCGGTGGGATTCGGGAAAACTGAACCCTCGCTACTTTCAAGAGTAAGCGAGGGGGGCAGCAAGCTGTTGGCGCTGCGCATCACGTTTTTCATTGTGATGCACAGCGATCCGAAACCCGAGCCACTACGAAGTGTGTTGACCGTTACTCGAAGCGGTCGATCCGAGCAGACGGCCCGCTTTTTGGTCGGCGACGGCCGCGGAACCGGCCATGCCGAGCAAGCTCGTCAGTTGGGATTTCACATCTTCGGTCTTGGCCATGCCCATCATTTTGGCGATCAACGCCGCGATGGAAAGGTCTTTCACGCCATCGGTGTCCAGGTTGAACTGACCGATCATCTTTTGCAACTGATCTCGGAAGTATTCCGCGTTGCCATCGAAGAACGTGTCCTTGATGTCGGTTGCGACACGGCTGTTGTAGACGAACCGGTCGATCGCCTTTCCGCCCTTGACCGCCGAGGTGATCTGATCGAAGAACTCTCCGTCGCCGCCCACGATGTCGATGCGAGCCGCCTTGAGTGCCTCGCCGACCACACCGGCTTGGCTTTCGGCGATGCCGCGTTGTGCATCGATGGCCGCGATCTCAACATCCTTTTCCTTGTTGAGTTGCAACTTGAACTCTTCGTGATCTTTCCCGACGCTGTCGAGCACCTTCATCGCTTCGGCCTTCTCGGTGATACCGGTCGCTTCGCTGCGGTACTTCTCCAAGTCGACGTTGGCTTCGGCCAATCCCTGCTTCTCGACGGCACTGGCTTTGGCTTCGATGCCCTTGGCTTCGGCGACGGCTTTCTTCTCTAGAACGGTTGCTTCTGCGAGCCCTTCTTTCTCAAGGCTGGTCGCTTTGGCTTCCTGGACACGGGCCTCAGCAAGACCTGTCGCGGCGGATTGGGCCGCTTCGGCTTCGGCCAACATTTTGGTGGCCGCGGTTTCGCGTTCGGCGGCGTCTTTCTTGGCTTCGGCCTCGATGCGGACCTTTTCGGCCAACAACTCGCTGGCGTCCTTTTCGGCTTGAGCCTGTTTGGTCTGTCGGATCAGGTCTTCTTCGGCCTTCATTTCGGCCTGCGTGATTTGAACCTTCTTGAGACGCTCAGCCGTCGCGAACTCTTCGGTATCCTTGATGCGTTCTTTCTCTTCGACGACGGCTCGCTCGACGGCGACACGCTCGCGGATGACTTCCTGAATATTGCGGTTCTCGATCTCGATCGCCTTTTCTTTTTCGACTTCGGCGATCCCGACGACTCGCATTCGCTCGGTGGCTTCCAGGTCGCGGTCACGATTAACACGCTCGAGTTCGACCGCGTCGGTCTTCTCTTTGTTTCGCTGTGCGACAAGCACCTGACGGTCTTTGTTTTCGGTCGCGACGCCGAGTTCTTCTTCGGTCGAAATTCGGGCACGCTCGGATTCGAGCCGTTGTTCTTCCTGGACCTTCTTAGCGGACGCTTGTTCGCGAGCGGCGATTTCGGCAATCTCGCGTTTTTGTTTTTCGACGGCTTCGACGCGTTGGCGTTCCAGAGCGAGGATCGTCTCTTCGGCTTCGACGTCCTGCTTCTTCAGCGTCTTTTCTTTGTCGCGAGTGAACTGGTTTTCCTTGACCTTTTCGCCCGCGGTCAACTCGGTGATCTTCTTGATGCCTTCCGCGTCGAGAATGTTGTTCGGCGAAAGCAGTTCGATCGGTGTTTGCTCGAGGTAATCGATCGCGGCGTCATCGAGACGGTAACCATTGAGGTCCGTACCGATGACCTTGAGGATTTCGTCTTTGAATTTGTCTCGTTCGTCGTACAGCTCGACGAAGTCGAACTGCTTACCGACGGTCTTGAGTGCTTCGGAGAACTTGGCGTCGAAGAGTTCGCGAAGGGTATCCATTTCGGAACACCGTTTGGCTCCGATCGACGCGGCGACCTCTTTCATTTCTTCTTCGCTGCTATCGACGCGAATGAAGAAGGCGACTTTGATGTCGGCTCGGATGTTGTCTTTACAGATCAAACCTTCGCTGCCTTGCCGGCTGATTTCGAAGCTCTTCAGCGAGAGGTCCATCAATTCGTAGCGATGGATGATCGGAACGACGAACATGCCGCCACCGGTCCGCACGTCCATCTTTCCCAAGCCGGTTTTGACAATCGCTTTGTCGGGACCGACGACCATGAAGCATTTCTTCACGGTCGCGAAGAACAGGATGCCGACGACGGCGATGAGGCCGGCTGCAATGGTGAGGAACCCGGAGCCGCTCGTCCAAAAGCTGCCATCTTGTGCGAGTAGTAGGAACGACGATGTGGTCACGATGCGTTCTCCGATAGGATTTCGGTGACGGTGTAAATGCGTTTGGAAGGGTCGAAGTCGACAATCCGTACTTCCGTTCCCTTTGGTATTTCCGTTCCATCCGTGCGAACGTTCAGCAGCAATGGGGCCGCATTCGTCCGAAACTTAGCTTGACCGTAAGAGGGGCCCGCATTGATCGATGAAATTTCGCAGGTTGCACCGAGCAAACGGTCTTTTGTGTAACCCGGCGGCGGATCGAACTTGCCGACGGCGGGTTGGGTTAAGAATTTCGTCGCAATCACCGCGAGCACGAAATTACGCGCACCGAGCAGAGAAGACGGAATCCAAGTCGGTTCGTAGTGGCGAACGTCGAACCAGTGCCAGACGCTGTACGACACCATCCAGAACAGCACGGTGAAGGCCCCCGCCCAGATCACAAGTGGCATCCGTCCCACATTGGTCCAGCGAATGGTGCCCGCCAGCATTCCCGAGAGAAAGCTGAAACCGCTCGCCTGCGAAACTTCGAGATCGCCTCCGGCGACATCCAAGTCCACGGCATCCAAGTCGGGGCTTCCGAGGTCAATGGAAGCGTCGACATCCACGTCGAGGTCGATTTCGGGCGCATCGAAATCCAAATCGATTAAGCCCAACAGCGCGATCAGCGTGTACAGAACCATCAAGCACACGAGGATTGACGCCGGCCAAATCGGACCGACGAACATGTGGGTGGCGAGTTCCGTGATTGCCTGCTGCACGGTGATCTTCCCTACGATCGAGACAGATGAGTCGGAGTCGACTCGGGTAGCGTAGGGCATTTCCGGAGGCTCGATGGGGCGCGTTCACCACGAGAATCCTAATTTTTTGTTGCCCCTGGGCTCGTCTCGGTCGCTCGCGTTGCCGCCAGTTCGCCGCGCACTCGCACCGTCTGCAGATCGAGCAGCCCGATCAGATGTCCTCCGTCATCCGCGACCGGGAGATAGCGATCCGGTTTTGGGCCCGACAGGATGTTCTCTAGCCGCGTTTCGGGTGACACCGTTTCCACATCGTGACGTGCGACCATGCCGACCGGTGTCGAGGCGTCACATCCTTGGCGGAGCGCTCGCGAGACGTCTTCGATGGACAACATCCCGGTCACGATTTCATCGACTCCGACCACCGGAATCAAAGGGAGCGGATTTTGAGCGAGCAGTTCCGGTAGCTCTCCGAGCGGCGTGTCCATCGACAGACGGGGCGGTGAGAGGATCATGACCGACCGCACTTCGAGGTGCCGGATCGGTTCGAGCATCTCGACATGTCGGCGTTCGGTGAGTCCGGCATATCCAATGAACAACGCCACAAAGCCGAGCAGCGGTTGCCGTAAGTAGGCCGCAGCGACCAGCATGCAGATCGCCATGAGAACGCCGAAGAACGTGGCCACCCGCGTCGCACTTCGGTAATTGATCGCCATCGCGAGAAGGCTTCGCAAGACACGGCCGCCATCCATCGGAAACGCTGGGATCAAATTGAAGAGGACCAACGTGATGTTGACAAGCAACATGGCGAGCAAAAAACCCGATGCAGATGGTGTTTGCAGGGACTGCTCGACCATCTCTTCGGATTCCATTGGTGGAAAATCCGCAATCTGCAAGACGAACAACGCGCCCAGAATCAGTCCGCCGATGACGACGTTCACCGCCGGGCCCGCCACCGCGACCAAGAATTCCTGCCACGGGACACGCGGGATCTTCGCCAATCGCGCCACGCCACCGATCGGAAACAACGTGATGTCGATCGTCTCGACACCGAAACGTCGCGCGGTCAACGCATGTCCGTATTCATGCAGCGTCACGCAGAGGAACATGCCGCACAAAATGAGGACGCCATACGCCGATCCCGAAACTCCGCCATCAAAGCCTTGGTAGGCGAAGTACGCAATCAGAAAAGAGAACGTCCAGTGGACGTACACGCCTATCCGAAAGTAAGTTCCCAGCTTGAGCCGTTTTTGCCACACGCGCGTTTCTCACCTCTCGAAAGCTAGCCGTCCCACACATGTTACGCCACAAACTGATTCATCCCCAGATCTCGTCGATCCTCGCCGCGTCCGGCCACCACAGTTCGATTTTGATCGCCGACGGCAACTACCCTGCCGCCAGCAAGCGTGGTCCCCGCGCAGAACTGGTGAGTCTGAATTTGATGCCCGGTGTGCCGACCTGCAATCAGGTCTTGGAGGCGGTTCTATCCGCCGTCCCCGTCGAAGCCATTCAAACGATGAAGACCGAGACGTCGGGCCCCTACGCCCTCGACGGTGATCCGCCGGTTTGGGAGGACTATCGAAAGACAATCCAAACGGAAGGCCTCGACCTGCTGCTGGAACCGATTGAAAAGTGGGACTTCTACAAGGCCGTGAGTACCGAGGATCACGTGCTGACGATTCAAACCGCTGACCAACAGCGTTATGCGAACATCTTGTTGACCGTCGGCGTTCGAATGGACTAATCGGCACGAGAAGGCCGGGTCATCGCCACAGCCATTCTCGGAAGCCTTCGACAAGCTGCTCGTTGTAACCGTAGCCTTGCCAGATCACGACTCCGAGTAGTGCGATCGCGATCACCAACATCGAAATGCCTCGACGCGGTGAAACGGCTTTCGTCGATTCGGCTTCCTCTCGAAGGTGCCCCAGCAGCCCGTTCCAGAACGTGACCGACGGGATGTTCTCGAACGATTCGATGCTCGCGTGATCCATCCAACGATGGCCCGACAAACGCAGGTGCACCCGAAGCGTCGGCAAATGTACCTGCAAGACTTCACGGTCCGCCGTCGCCGCACCATCGAGCTTTTTTGCGGCAGAGAATAATGGCTCGAACAGTTGTTCCGGCGTTCGGCCGTACGCCACCAACTTGGGTTTGGCCGAGAGCGCGATCAACGTGATGATCAACGCGTAAAGCGTGAAGAGCGCTATCCAAACCCAAGGACCGAAAAGACCTGCGGCGGCTTTCGGGAAAAACAGCTCCCCCGGACCGATGGCGACAAAGCCCGCGACCGCAAATCCCAACGCCGCGATGTCGCGTCCGCCGGTCGTAATCAGCACCCGTCCGCAAACACGGATCACGCTGAGTTGAAAGAGGTGGGCGATCAACGGCAACAGCGCGATCAAGACATAGATGGGTTCGACGTACATGGATCGCAATAAAAGGGATCGCGAAATGGGTGTTGGGCCGCTCGTGCCCGGCGAATATTGAAAGCCTTCGGCCAGCGGACCCACCTAGAGCCTAACAGGCGACCTTCACCTGAGCCAACGAGACGGCTCGAAAGGATCAATCCGCAGAACCCACAAAGTCGCCGAAATTGTCCACCTCGGTTCCCCGCAAATCGCCGCGGCGCCCTCGAACCGTACCACAGACTTCCACTGGAGATGGGCTCGCGCGCGAGTCTCAAGGTGCGAACCCTCGTCGGTTTCGATCAATGAACGCAAAGTCAAAAACGAAAGGCGAATTCGGTCAACCTGCGACGGACGTCGCATCGGATCGCATCTCGGAGACGATGGATCGACTCGAGAGTGCATTTGCAACGCTACCCGAGGAGGCCGCGGACGAAACGTGCTACGAGCTAACTGTCATCGTGCCGGTTTTCAACGAGCGGGAGACACTTCCCGAGATCCTGGCACGAATCGATGAAGTGATGCCGCCGCGGACCGAGACCATCGTCGTGGATGATGCCAGTTCCGATGGTACGGAACAGTGGTTGGCCTCCCTGGAATCGCGAGCCGACCGAAAGCTGATCCGACGCGGCCGAAACCACGGCAAAGGTTCGGCCGTTCGGTTAGGTATCCGGCACTCGCGTGGCCGCGTGGTTGCGATTCAAGACGCAGACTCGGAATACGATCCGATCGATTTACTACGCGTCATCGAACCGATTCTGTCAGGTGACGCGGAGGTCGTTTATGGATCGCGGTATCTGCAACAAGACCATGATCCGTCATGGTTCCATCGCTTCGGGAATTGGCTGCTCACCGCAATCAGCAATTGCATGACGGGTCAGCGATTGACGGACATGGAAACATGCCACAAGGCGTTCCGCGGTGATTTGATCCGCTCGGTCCGTTTGCAAGAATGTCGTTTTGGATTTGAGCCCGAGATCACCGGCAAAATCGCGGCACTCGGCGTGTCAATCGCGGAGGTTCCGACAGGCTACAACTATCGAAGCTATGCCGAGGGCAAGAAGATCACTTGGCACGACGGCATCGCGGCACTGGCTTGCATGTGGCGATACCGAACCAAAGGCTGGCCGAAACGATTCGCGTCGGGATGCCTGCGGGTTGTGGCTCGGAGTGGGTCAGTCACCCGGCAAATGGCGACGAAACTTGGGGGTCTCAGAAGGAGGTAGGTCGCCTCCGTTCTCTTCTTGGTAGCGGCGTCGTTCGACAGCGGTGGCGTAGAAACGAAGCCAGGTGTCACTGTCTTCGACGCACATCCACTCAAGTGCTTTGCCAGGAACATCCACCATCTTCTCACAGCACGGCAGGATGTCGCGGTAGATGATCGTGTAGAGCTCGCGGTCGCAAAGGTGGTCGGTGCAGCGAAGCACGATGTCCTTGCTGAACAGTGACTCGATCGTCTGCTTCAACACGTGAGACAATTGCGTATCCCCCATCGCATCGGGCGGCAGCAATTGCATCGGTGGCGAGAACCAGTCGGCGATCGGGAGCGCGGGGGCTCGTTCCCATGCCAACATCGAGGCGAGATACTCGTTCTCGGCTTTGAGCGGCATTCGGTTCATCGACGAGTCGATCGACTCGTCGCGATAGGGCTCGAGTTCGTCACGCAGCCGCGCGTTGGCTAGCAACAAATCAACCTCGTCGAGGGATTGTCGGCGGCTCTCTCGCATGCGATCAGAAACAGAAATCGGGAAACGGGGCGGACTTCAACACCGGACCGATCCTATCTGTGGCGAGCCATCACTCAACGCGTTTCTGAAGTAAATCGGGGGTTTCGAGACAATTTCGGCCGACTCAGCTTGGCGTGATCGTTATGAACGGAATGGCTTATCAAGAATCCGTTTCGTCGGCCAATTCGCGGTACAGTTGGGCATGGGCAGCGACCATTCGCGGGACCGAAAATTCCGTCGCAATCCGCATTTTCGCCGCCTCCGCCAGCCGGCTTGCAGCCTCGGGATGTTCCAGCAGGTCGATCGACTCGCGGGCAAACGCAGCCCGATCGCCCAGCGGGACCAATCGTCCCGTTTCGTCGTCACGCACCAGGTCCCGATTCCCGGGAATCTCGCTCGCGATCACGGGCACCCCCGCCTGCATGGCTTCGATCACGGCATTACTTTGCCCCTCATACTCGCTGCCGATCCAGAAAAGGTCGGCGTGGGGGAGTAGCTCCGAAACGTCTTCACGTGGACCGACGAACCCGACATGCAGCGGCGTGGTCACATCATCACGAAAACGCAGCAACTCCGCCTTTTGGGGCCCGTCTCCGATGATGATCAACGTGGTGTCTTGCCGAGCGGTGGCGAGCAACTCGGCCGCCCAAATCAAATCGCGATAACGCTTCTGCGGCCAAAGACGCCCCACCGCCAGAATCAACTTTCGGTCCGTCGACACCTGCAATCGGTCAAAGGCAACGACACGATCCACGGGCGATTCGACACGCTCGGGAATCCCGTTGGGAATGATTCGAAACAGCTTGGGATCGATGCCGTTGGCCGCATAAAAGTCACGCACGCCAGCGCTGTTGGTCGTGATCGCCCGGCTTCGCTTGGCGAGGAAGCGATCAATCGTGAAGTGCCACCAACGTTTCCATGGATCGACGCAGCGTTCACTAGCGATGATCGTCGGAACGCCCGCCAATCGCGCCGCTGCACGCCCGAAACTATTTGCCGCAAACAGCCATGTGTGAGCAACGTGCGGTTCGAATTCTGCGAGTTCCGATTTCAGTCGAAACAGTGCCGTCGGGTCCGCTTTGAATCGCTTGCCGATGACCGTCACGGGAATGCCTGCGTCACGAAGCGATTGACTGCGTGGCCCATCGCGCGTCAACAAAAAGACTCGAACATCAAAGTCTTCTCGCGGCAGGTTCTCCGCCAAGATCGCCAGCTGTTTTTCGGCCCCTCCGCGATCCATCGTGGGAATGATCAACGCGATGCGGATTTTCATTCCGAAGCCTCCGCGACACGTCGCGTTACTGGCGACGATTTCGCTTCCACGAGCTTTCGAAAAAGAGTGGCGTAACGATCGTTGAACTCTTCGCGAGGGTGGCGTCGCAGCAACTGTCGCCGCAGCGATTCGGCATTCTTTCGCGCCGCGTCATGGTCGCGAAGCACACCTTTGACAGCCGCCTGAAGTGTTTGAGGCTGGTCGGGTTCGAACCAATGCACCAAATCGGTTTCGGGGGTTTCGCCGATAAACTCGAGAGCCGTCCGCGTCTTGGCAATGACGAGCGGCAACGCGGCCATGATCGCCCGAGGCACCTGCGACTCGAATCCTTCGTCGCCTGCATGAACCATCAAATCGGCTGCAATCATGATGTCGTCCATGGAACCGAACG
>JBCBOT010000302.1:0-10549 GCA_039821165.1 Planctomycetota bacterium
GAAGACCTGCGGCTGATTCGCGTCTTTTTCCGGAACGCGACGTCTGCGCCAGAAACAAATCATCCGCCACTTGAACTCACGCCCCAAAACAAGTAACCTTTTAGTTACATATGAAACCTGAGTCGATGGACGCCGTGTTTCAGGCACTCGGCAGCGCACCACGTCGGAAGATGCTGGACATCATCCAAAGCATGCCCGGCTGTAGCGTGAACGATGTCTGCAAATACTTTGACATGAGCCGCATCGCGGTCATGAAACACCTGCGCGTTCTCGAAGAGGCCGAACTTGTCATCTCACAGAAATCGGGGCGCACCCGCGAGTACTACTTCAATGTGGTCCCGATTCAATTGATCCATGACCGGTGGACCAGTGAGTACAGCAAGTTCTGGGCGAGCCATGTGACGGACATCAAGTTCAAGGCCGAAGCAAAACGCAAGCAGAGACAGGGTCATGACCGAAAAGACTAGGCTCGTTCATCGCATCCGCATCAACGCGTCGATTGAGGATGTTTGGGAGGCGCTGACGAAGGAAGGCGACGTGCTGCCGTTCTTCTTCAATTCCGTTCTGCACACGACCACACTTGCTCCGGGCGCGCCGATGCGGATGCGCTCCAAGGACGGCAAATACACGGGAGTCGTCGGCGAAGTCCTCGAAATAGATCCGCCGTTTCGCTACGTCACGACGTTCAAATTCACCAACTTTGACGACCCTCCCTGCAAGGTGACGCACGAATTGAAGGAAGTCGACGGCGCCGTTGAATACACCCTGATCTCCGAGGAAATCCCCGCCGGCACGAAGACAGAAAAGCAAATGAAGCAAGGCGGTGCCTTCATCGTCAAGACGCTCAAGGGCGTGGTCGAGACAGGCAAGCCACCCCTCGGCTCGAGACTGATTCTTGGCATGATTGGCATGTTTGCCTGGCTGACGCCCAAGAAGTGCCTCAGCGAACATTGGCCGCTCGACAAAACGATTGAATAAAGGGGGAGGCACGACATGTCACCCGAAGAAATGGCCAACAGTATGCTGGCCAACATGAAAGACAAAACGGGCAAGACGCTCGACGCTTGGTTCAAAGTGGTTGCGAAAACGAAACTCAGTAAGCAACGCGAAATCTTGAATCATTTAAAGTCGGAGCATGCCGTGACGCATGGTTATGCCAACCTCATTGCGCACAAGTTTCTCGCCGAGGACTCGCCCGCACCCGACGCATCGCAAATGATCGATGCCCAGTATCGCGATGCGAAGGCAGACCTGCGACCGATTTACGAAGCTCTGGTCGAAGCGATCTCGCAGTTCGGCAGCGACGTCCAAATCGCGCCCAAGAAGTCCTATGTCAGCCTCAGACGCAACAAGCAGTTCGCAATCATACAACCGTCCACCAAGACTCGCGTCGATGTCGGACTCAACCTGAAGGGGAGAAAACCAACGAAACGCCTCGAGGCTTCCGGAAGCTTCAGCGCGATGGTCAGCCACCGCGTTCGCTTGACGAGCCTCGAAGACATCGACAATCGACTGCTCACGTGGCTCAAACAGGCGTACGAGTCGGCTTAGAAAAGATGCGATCTCGTATCATTGCATCGAGATCCGGTGAACACGAAGCGGCCGGCGAACGCGCCAGCCGCATTGGCTCTCGCCGTTCGTTCAAGCGGTTGCCGCGACCGGCAATTCGGCGATTTGATAAGCCCGCGAACGGAACAGGAAGTCGATGATGTTGCCTTCGTGCGGCTGCAACCAGTTCAGTCGATTGGTCGGGATGGGCCCGAAATTGACTCGGTCGATGTCCACCGACGATCCAGCCGCGGCGACGAACTCGGGATCCGCTGTGATGACGGTCCCCACGAGCGTTGGACCGATTCGGCGGAGCATCTCGGCTTGCGGACACTCGACGACACTGACGAACGGGAACATGTACTCCTTCATCGCCACGCCGCGATCCGGCGAGTCTGCGTGAACGACCATCGGTCGCAGGTACGCACAATGCTCGCGTTCGATCAACTTGTCGCCATATTCCGCCGTCATGTCGGTCACGCCGCCCTCGGCCAAATCCTGCTGGACCATTGCGTGCGTTCCCGTGGCCATCGCTGGAACGGTAAATGCGGCCAGCTGAGCGTTTTCGTCCGACGGAGGCAGAACATCGACCGGCCCGATCTTTTCAGCGATCGCGTGTGCGATTTCCCGAGTGTGTCGGCTCGCCCAAATTCCACTGCAGTTGATGCACGACCGTCCGGAGTTGCTGAGCACGCTCTCCACCATGACGTCCAGGTAGGACTCCCAGTCGTCAACGATATCGTCGCCCAAAAGAATCTTCGACCATCCTGGGCCGTGTGCCTGAACTCGCGGGTTACCCTCGTGTTGAGCAACCGTTTGGGCGCTACCGAAGATCATGCTCCGCGGCGCCTTGGTCATGATCGCACCGCCGGCATCATGCCCGCCGGGGTAAAGCCCGAACGCTTCGGCCGGCACCCCTGCGGCGATGAACGCCGAAACCATTCGATACGGGGTCCAAGGTTCTTGAGAACCCGGCTTCAACGCGAGGCCGACTTGGAGCGGGATCGCGGGAAGCCAGAGCGTGTGAACGCCCGGGGAGTTATTGGGCAGAACCGCGCCAAGAATCGGCGTCTGAGCTTGGTAGCTGACAATGACCCCACGGCCTTCTTCGCCAAAACCATTGCTGAGGATGGAAAGGTCGAGCCCTCGCGTCAGACAATCAAGGATCTCATCGATGTGGCTGAGGACGAAGCTATTCTTCTTCAGATTGGATCGACACATGTGCTCGGGCAAGCCCGTGCTGGCCGATTGCTGATGGACAAATTGGTCCACCGTCTGCATCGAATCTCCAACTTGCAGCTCCCCGTTCTCGAACAGGTCCGCCGCCTTCTTTGACATTTCGATCAGCTCTGCCGTCGAAAACTGAAGCAGCGCCTTACGGGCTTTGTGAGCCTGCTTCATGTCGCGACCGACGATGCCACCGCCGACCGTACCGAATTTCGCGATCGGCTCACCGGTGTCAAAGTGAACGACGTCCTTCAATTCGATGGACTCGTAAGGCTTGCCCCAACGAAGCGGTTGCAGTGTGATCATGGTGAATGAAAGGTAGTGGGAGAAAGAGGTCTACTTGGGGACCGTTACCGCGTCTGATGTGACTTGGCAACGCGCCCCTTTCGGTATCGCAAGCAGGATTCATCGTCCCGAAGCGACGCTGCGATGCCACGCAGCGCCGGCCGCGGCCGAGATCATTATTCGCTGCCGCAAAAGGCTAGTAAACGCCAACGGTGGTCGCGCTTGCGAGTTCGTGGAACGGCCGAACGCCGCTCACACCGTCCCAGGGGTACATCTCGAACGGGGCTTCACGCTCGCCTTCGTCACGCTCCATGAAGCCAGGCACGAAGAACTCGTCCGTCAGGGTGTAGAGTTTAACGCGTCCGGTTTCGCCGTACCCGACAACCTCGTTGTAGTCGTCGAATGAGACGACTTCGGTGACGGCACGCGGTTGCGGCGCGTAGTAGCTGATCTTGTAGCCATCGTCGGGAGTGACGGGTTTGCTGCAAGCCAGCCCCATCAAGGTGTTCCCATAGGTCGGCGTCATGTAGACGCCACCTTCGGCAACCGGACCACCAAGTAGCTCTTCGACACAGAAACGCGTCCACTGCGGCGTGAACTCGGTCCCGCCCGAAAAGATGCCTTTGATGCCGACTTCTTGCAGGCTCGTCCCGCGATCTTCGAGTGCTTCACCGAGCGACTCGAGCAACTTGGGCGTTGCGAACATGCATTTGACATCGTGACCGGCGGTCAGAATGGTCACTGCCTGATCGATGCAGTGCTTCTTGTATTCCTCGAGATGCTCCATCCAGCCCTTCTTGATCAACTTCACGACCCACCGAGGATCGAGGTCGATGCAGAAGCAAATACCGCCACGATGCTGGGCGAGATGCTCGACAGCCAACCGAAGCCGACGAGGGCCGCTCGGTCCCAACATCAACCAGTTGGATCCCTTCGGAAAATGGTCGTCTGGGAGCGTCTCGCTGAACAGCTCGTAATCCTTCCAATGATCTTCGATCACCATTCGGCTCTTCGGAATGCCCGTCGTCCCGCCGGTCTCAAAGACGTAGGTCGGTTTGCCTGCGTGCCCCTTTGGAATCCATCGATCGATAGGCCCGCCTCGAAGCCACTCATCCTCAAAGTGCGGAAACTTTTTCAGGTCCGCGAACGACTTGATCTCGGTCAAAGGATCGAAGTTAAGTTCGGCCTTCTTGCCGAGCCAAAACGGACTCCCCGTTTCTTCGCTGAAGTGCCAATGCACCGTCTTGAGGGTGTGTTCGTTTAGCTGGTCCAGAGCTTCGCTCGCCGCCTGGTTGACTTCGGGTGATACCGCGGTACTCATGCAAAAACGCGTTCGAAAGGGAAGTGAGTTGGTGGGACCCGAAACCGTGCGTTCGGGCAACGCATGATTGTTGCGGGCCGGAAAGCTTCTTGATAGCACCAAATAAAAAAGCCGCATGTTTCCACGCGGCTTTGGCGTGCCGGCTCGCTCAAACCGGCAGCGTTTATCAATCTTTCCGAACCTACGGGGTCGCGGGACTCGCGACAGCCGAAACCACACCGTCGTCGTCATCGGCAAGGGCGACTGCCAATGCAGCACCACCGAGTCCGAGCGGCAGGATTCCACGGAGACGACCGCGACCGCCACCACCAGCGGGTCCACCGCCGATAGGTCCGCCACCGCCAACAACTCCGCCCTGAATGAAGCCACCGTCATCCACGATACCGAGGTCGATGATTTGCTCATCGATGACTCGATCTTCGATCACCTGTCCCGCACCGGGCAGTGGCGCGACTTGAACGTTAATTCCATCGGCGATTTCGCCGGGTTGTTGCACCAGTCGCGACGCGTCCGCCTTCTCAGCCTTCGCGGTCATCGAATCGTCGACCAACTCAAGACCGACGACCACGAGACCGTGCTGTCCGGTGCCCATGATCGCGTAGCTTCCGAGCGGAAGGTTGGGAACGAAGAACTCACCGGCTTCGTTGGTCAGCGTGCGAGCGACTTCGACGCCGTCTCGGAAGACGAGAACGTTCGACTTAGGAGCAGCGAGTTCGTCCGCCAAGCCGGCCTGGTTGATTTGTCCCTTCAAACCGCCTTCGCTGCGGCGAACATGAAGTGAGTCGCGGCTGATCAGCCGGTCCGAACTCATGGGATTCACCGAAGGGTCGAAGACGATAGGCGACTTCTTCGCCATCTGGCCGCTCGGCAAGTAACGCACGGCGGTGGCACGAACCACTCCCGGATTGATCGCACCAGCCGCGATCACGAACTCGTCTTGCAGTGCCACCTCAGACGAAACGACGTGCATGGCGCAACATGCGAAAGCGTCCTTCCCGCTGATGATCAGCGTGTAAACGCCAGGGGTAACACCCTCGAGTGTGAAGCGACCCGTGTTGTCTGACTTCAAATCGCGAGTGACGTAGATTCCACGCTCATCGACGAGCGAAACCTTGCCTTCACGAAGTGCCGAGATCCCGGCAGTTCGCGGCACGACAACTCGACCGCTAACAGCTCCATCCTGATTCGCACGGACCCACTGGTTTTGGATCACATCGGCGGCCGAAGCCGGCTGCGAAGCGAGGGCAACCACGAGGGCTGCGAAGGCACAGATAAACCGTTTCATTGAGAGACCTTGTACGTTTAATTTGAGCGAATGTCCACACGGGTAGCCCGCGAGGCATCTGACTATACGAGCCAGAATTGCCGATTTCAACGCTGGTGCGGGAAAATTGGCAAGATAGGGGACTTTATTTGCCAGCAATACCGCTTGGCCGCATCCCGACTCGAAGATACAAGCGTTCAGTGGCCCGGAAGAACCGGTTTTGGGCCGAGAGATGGCATTCACGCCGCCCGAAAGAATCGACTTTCGAGGAACGCCTCGCTCACCTCAATTCGGGGAGCGAGGTTTTGCAACCGTTTAATACTAGGGCGTCGCTGGGCTTGCAGCCGGAGGGACGATCGCGTCATCGTCGTCGTCCGCTGCCGCAACCGCTGCACCGACCCCGATCGCTCCGAGACCAACAGCCCCCAGACCGCCACCGCCACCGATTCCACCCGAACCGCCGCCGCCGCCGAAGCTTCCTCCAACGCCGCCACCGGTAATCGGCGGTACCGCTGGTGCCAGAGGCAATCCTCCACCGACCAATGCGGGCGAGTTGGGGATGTTCGTCCCGGGCTGTTGCAGCTCTTCAATCTCGGGCGAATTCTGAGCGATCGGAGCGAGTTGAATTGCCAAGTTGAAGCTAGCCTGAGCCCGCACAAAGTATCGCGAACTTCCTGTGCGGGTCAGTTCGAGGCCCGAGGGCTCTGCGAGCAGCTCAATCCCGATCACGGCCATCCCGCCTTGCCCCATCACCACCAAGCCGTAGGAAGCCGGGGGAAGGTCCGAGACAAAGAATCCGCCTTTCTCGTCGGTGGTCGTCTTGGCAACCATCGATCCGCCGCGGTAAACCAGCACGTTCATCGAAGGCGAACCGATGGACCTTGGGGCACTCAGAATGCGGCCCGAAAGACCTCCGTCGGTCTGGACGACACGATACGCAGCCGCAGGATCGTAGTTGCTGGCCATTTGGTCCGCGTGAGCGACGTCGAGCGGGATCGACCGAGAGATCGATTTCGTCAGGTACCGACTCACAGCAGACAGAAATCGATCTTGGCTGAGTTTTGCAGCGGAAACGGTGATCGCCTCGGACGCCAAATTGCTGCCTTCAGCCGCCGAAACGACGTGCAACGCTTGGCAGGCAACTGCCTTCTGATTGCCCGCGAATAGTGTGTAAATGCCAGGCTCAAGATCGCTGACGACGAACTCGCCGATCGTGTTGGTCAGGCCGTCGGCGTAGTGGGGCACGTTGTCTTCGCCCGTGACCATGACTCTCGCACCAACGATCGGAGTCGCCGCGTCTTCCCAACCCGGTGTCACTAATCGGCCGCGGAACCGGCCGTTCTCCAAGACCACCCACTGCTGAATGGTCGGGTATTCCCGCTCGAGAGCCTGCTCAACCGGCAGTTCCTCAGGCACCTGGGCCGAAACGGACCGAGTGACCGTGCTTGCGGAAACGAGAATGGCGAGCCCCAAGAAAAACGCGGACCGCATCGGATAAGCTCCAGTTGGTGAATTCATCAGTCGGCGGATAGTCAGCTTGCTACCCTAGGTTTGCCCAATTTGAATTGCAAGTCTCTCCCTCACGTTTATCCCAGATGAACGGAACATCCGGAGTAAACCCTTTCGCCGTCCGACGAAAAGCCCCGACCCAACGCGGGGTATTCGGGGACCGGTCTGAGCGGGTCGCGGGTAGTTTCTTGTATCGAGTGATCGAGGTCACCGAGCCCGTCGAGTTCGAGTTCGTCTACTCGGCGTGGTGGTTCCGTCAAACAATCGACATCAATGCGTTGCGGGTTTGGCACCGGATCAGTTGGCTCTGGATTCGCGACCACGCAACCTTCTCGTTGCCTGCAGAAGTCGATCCGCACGAGCGCTCCGCCGAAATGAAGATCGACTTCTCGCGTGGGCTGCGGATACGACGATTCCGAATTTGGATCGATGGCACGCTAATCTACGACGAAGCGATCGATTGAACGGATCCTATGAATGATCGCGGTCGTTCCTACGACATTTCGAATTTAAAAGACGAAAGGCTCGAGGCATCCGAAGACGCGACTCGAGCCGTTCGTGGCAGGGTTGGTTTGGCTATGCCAGGCGGCCAACCCCGCGATTCCTCCGCCCTCGGATGGACTGGTTTGGAGTCACCTCATTGTGGGCAACTGCTTCTTTGCGACCGGACGTGGTGCTCCGCTGTTCGCGGTGACTCCGGCGGCTTCGTTGATCGTGGTTTCGTAACTCATGGGAGCCACCAATGACGGTTGTGCATCGCTGATGCGAACGCTCGAACCGACGGGTTGATTTAGAACGCTGTCACCTTCGGGAATCGGCATCGGCGGATTGCCTTCGACCGACGGAGTCGGCACCGAGTCGCGAATCGGAGGTGCGAGCAGTTCACGCGGGGTTCCCAGTTCGTTCAGTGGCATGTCTTCGATCATCGGGATCGAATTGCCGGGGTCGAAGTCGAACATTCGGGTCTCGTCCGCACTCGGCATCGTCGATGGATCGATGTCGAGCGATTGACTCATGTCTCGCATCTTCGCGGCGGCTTCGGGGCTCGCCACCGGACCGCGACTGACCACGCCTGGTCGAGTCACACCGTATTGCAACTTGTAACCGGCGGCTCGTTCGCGAGCCCGCTCGAGTGCATCACAGTAGGCCTTGCTGTTCCATGGCCCTTCGCGAAGCGTGATGTTGCTGTTGACCAACAACGTGCCCTTGAGGAAGTCGACATAGTTCACCGACTTGTTGTACTCGGTCAGTGCTCGATAGTAGTTGACCTGTGCTTCGGCCTGACGTTCCTGACTCTGAAGCACCACGTTCACGGGCGTCAAGCCTTTGCGATACTCCAACAATCGCAGTTCGACTTCCTGTTCGGCGGCTTGCCAGCGTTGTGCTTGTGATTGCACTTGCTGGTAGTGCGATGCCGTCTTGGCGAACGCATCACTCAAGAGGCTGACGGCATAGCGTTCCGCGTCTTCGAGGTAAGCCCGTGTCGACTTAATCTGAAGCTGTGCCCGACGAATGCGTGCCATCTCACGACGGACGCCCACCGCTTGAGAGAACTCCAGCCGCACGGCAGCTTCCTGGTAGTCTCCCGAGGCGAGCGATGCCAACGAGCTGCTGTTGGCAGCAGGGAACTCGGGGCGTCCACCTTCCGGCGGTCCCAGTGAATCACCAAAGCCGACCCAGCGATACAGCAGCGAAAGATTGACTTCGGGCAAGATATTGTTCTTGGCTGACGCGATCTCGAGTTCGGCTTGCTTGATCACGTTCTTGGTGCGTCGCAACTCCGGCATCAGGTACAGCATCTGTGCTTTAGATTCTTCCCAATCGAATTCGACGCGAGCCAACGAAGGCTCTTCGATCGGGCGAATCAACCGTCCATCGGTCGGTGCCAGTCCGAGCAGTTCACGCAGCGCCCGTTCGCGTCCATAGACACCGAGGCGATCATCGCCGGGCAAGTTCGATCCCGCGAGCGCGGCCTCGAGTCGTGCGCGAAACGTGTAGTACTGACCGTAAGCCTGAGCGACCTCTTGGCGAGTTCCCGTGCCGGCCTCGTTGTTCAAGTCCGCGAAGCGAGCCGTCGCCATCGCACTGTTACGACCGATGATGCTCGACGCGACGTTTCGGTAGGCCAAGTACAGGTCCCAGTAGGCGACTTCGACGTCGCGAACAAGGTTGCGGATCTGAGCTTCAAACTCGGCGATCGAAATGTCTTCGTTCAGCCTCGCGAGCATGACCGGGATGCGGTTGACGTAAGTTCCGCGGTTTCGCGACAGCGGGTGCTGGACCTGTGCTTCCAAGATGGAGGTCCAATCGCTCGTGACCGCCCGCGAGTTGATGCCGAGCGGCGTGTTGTTTCTTGAGTAGAGCGTCTGTTGCCGCAACGTTGCGACACCGCCGGTCGCCAAACGCTTGCTGAGCGCGGCCTGCTGGGTCGCGCTGTACGCGCGAATCTCTTGCGGGTTGATGATGTTCTGAGCACCGACGTTTTGCGGCCGGTCGGTGGTCGAGTAGTCGATGAAGCCGCTCGCGACGGCGTCGAACTCCGCCAACGCGTCTTCGACACCACCGACCTGGTTCGCTCGAACCGCACCGCGGGGCAGCAGTCGGTTGCCGTTGCCGTCGGTCGTCAGTGGAATCGACTGGGTCGTCGTTTGTTGGATCGCGACGTCGTAGATGCTGCCGAACTGCTCCGGCGAACCGCTCACGAACTGCGCGGCAATGCTTTGGCGAATCTCCGCGACGCCACCAGTCGTGGGAATGAAACGCGCGTTGTTCAGCGCCATCGAGACGCATTCTTCGAGCGTCAGGTCCCAGAATTCGTAGTCGTGGTTGCCTATCGTCAGCGGCGCACGTGACTGAATCGCCTCGGGGAGGCTAGCCACGTCAACATCCGGATACTCCACCGACGTAGCGGTATCCAGGTAATGCTCCAGATCGGGCGACTCGTTCAAAAAGAACGGCTGCGTCGGCGTACATCCAGTCGCCAACACAATCGCAATCGCGAGTTGGAGATGTGCGGTAATTCGAAACAGCGAGCGTTTCATGCCCTGAGCTTCCCTAGGCCGTGACGAAAGCTCGACGACGATGTGAAGGAGGATCACACCGGCAACGAATCCGACACGGGCAACCAAATGGAAGCCCCCCACCAAGATCCCGGCTCCATCACGCGATGGGCTGAGGGACCTCGTCCGAAACTTGGTATCGGAGTGGGACGAGGCAGACTTTGACGGTTCTGTCAAATTTTGAGGATTACGATGACTCTGCCGTGAAACGCTAGCCGTGGAACAGTCTCATCCCAAGCTGTCGCGATCAGCTGGGCTTTAGCCCGGATATTGCATCGGTAGATTCTTGAGTCCCTCTAGCGCGAAAGCCTTAAGTCTTGTATGCATTGGAGTTAC
>JBCBOT010000303.1:0-10536 GCA_039821165.1 Planctomycetota bacterium
TTCGATCTCCCGCGCCCCGTGACGTATTGGGCATGAGCAACAAGCAACAGGTAGCAAACGGAGCACATCACCGTCACGAACCATACCATCGTGGCTCTCGGAACGAACAGGATGCTCCCTCCGATGAGGACAAAGAACATCGGAAGAGGTGCGCTCTGCGGGCCTTGATCAAGTGCGAAAGCCCCCATGATCGCTGGGATCGTGATTCCCATCAGCCCGAACTCGGCAGCATTTGATCTTTGAAGCCGCCGCGAGACGATCTCACTCACCGTGACCGCGAGCCCCCAACCGGCAATCATCATCGGCGCGTAGTTCGCGAATTCACCCGAGTGAAAGGGCCGATGAAGCACGTGTCGCGCTACCAAGTGCAGTGCGTAGATCAAGATGCACGTCAGGTAGCAAACCGCGAGCCGCGGACTGTGACGCGCCCATCGATGCAAGCGTTGAATGACACCAGGTTGACTTGCACGGATCGGATCTCCCTGAAGAAACAATTCGAGATCCGTCGCGAGATCCTGTGCTGTCGCATACCTGTCCGAAGCCGACTTCATCAGACACTTCAAACAAATCGTCTCAAGATCCCGCGGTATCTCGGACCGGAAAAGACGAGGTGATTCGGGTTCGTTTTCGATTACCGCGAGCAACGTTCCGATGGTGTCGTGCCCTTGGAAGGGTGTTCGACCGGTGAGTAATTCGTAGAGGATCACGCCCAACGCGTAGATATCCGATGCCGGACCGATCGCGTCCGTTTTTCCGGATGCTTGTTCCGGTGACATGTAGGCCGGTGTCCCGAGCGCGTGTCCCGTCTGAGTGAATTGTTGATCCGAGTCGAGTTGTTTCGCCAATCCAAAGTCGGTGATCTTTGCCATGGGCACGCGAGACTCCGCCAACCTGCCGGATTCGTACCGACGAGCGCCCTCAAACTCCTCCTCCGGCAGCACGAGGATGTTGCCGGGTTTGAGGTCACGGTGGATCACCGATTGGCTGTGGGCGAAGTGAACGGCCTCCGCGAGTTGCAACAACATGGTCGCCGACCAAAGCATCGATTGCGGCCGAGACTGCGTGAGATCAGCGAGATTTGACCCGGTCACCAACTCGAGTGCGAGAAAGGGTTGACCATTCGACTCACCCACATCGTAAATCTGAACGATTCCGTTGTGCTTGAGCCTCGCGATCGTCTCGGCTTCACGTTGGAAACGGCTTCGCAGGGCAGACGAGGAATGCTCACCTGAAACAATGACTTTCAACGCGACTTGTCGTTTCAGCTCTGAGTCATAGGCCCGATAGACAACCCCCATCCCTCCGCGGCCGAGTTCGTCGATCACCTGATACTTGCCGATCCGATTCACGGAGTGCGGTTTGTCACGTCCCCGCTCTGAACGGGTGAGCTTTTCGTTGCGGTCGGTGTCATGTTGAGTCTGAGCCGCCGACTCTGAATCCGCGCTGGGCCACGCGGATTGAATGAGCCGGATTAAAGGCCCATCGTGATCAAACTGATCGAGAACCGCATTGCACTTCTCACAAGACGCCAGATGATCGTCAATCGATTTCGCAGCTTCTTCGGCAAGCCGCCCATCGAGGTAGTCACGCAACGTTGCGTTGCTCGGATGCTCTTCGGAAGGAAACGTCATGGTCAGGATTGGTAAGCCTCGATGACCAAATCGTCCAACAAACCTCCGGCGCGCTGACGCAGCTTTCTTAAAACGCGAGACTTCGCCGTGTGTACCGTCGCGTTTGAGACGCCGTACTTTTCGGCCGTCTCGGCAACGCTTGATCCCTCAACAACGTGGCATCGAAACACTTCGACAGTTGTTTCCGCGAACTCTTTCTGAATCTCATCCAATAGAAATGCGACCAAATGACGGTTGTGCTGCGCGTCGAATTCACGCGATGCATCGCTGCTTGGATCCTCGAGTTGCCCCAAAGTTGCTTGGACGTCCCCTGTACCGATCGCTCCGCGATGTTTTCGAAGTTGATTTCGAGCGACGTTTACTGTCGTGTTCCGCAGCCAGTTTCGAAACGCACCGACCCGACCGTTGTGCTCGAAGTTCTTGATTTGCCTCACCAATACCGACAGCACCTCCTGGGTCACATCATCGGTGTCGTTCGGTTGCAGTCGAAACCGCCCCAACCAGCCGCGGATGAGCGGTCGGTAAATACCGTCGACTTCGCTCCAGGCCTCCTCTTCCCCGCCCGAGATTCGTTCGATCAGCGTTAGCCGCGTCTTATCCATGGCTCTCAATCGAATCGAATCAGCTTTTTTTCTTTCCGACGTGACAGAATCCGCGTTCGGGATGAATTTCACTCATGGCAACCGTCAATACCGCCATCCCTTCATCCCTGCGAGTCCGCAAAGTGTACCTCCGAGTTAGCATTTTCACCGCCCTGATCATCACCTCGGCGACCGTTTTTGCTCAGCCCCCGTTTGCCGAGTTGCAAAACGCGTTTTCGAGCCTCGAAACAGCCATCCGCTCTCAATCTGAGGCGAGCAATCGCCCCTCGATGGCGATGATCGACCGCGAGACCGCGCGGAGTATGAATTACGACAACCAGCTGAAGCACGTGCGGACGTACTTCGAGAAACGCCGCCTGAATCGGGCCTATCGGGAAGCCGAGCGTGGACCACGACGAACACGCGAGCAAATCGTCGCCTCCGCGAAACGCAATGCTCCCGATCGATTGACCGTTCAGCAGTTCGATGCGTACGGCGGCCGCATCAACTGGCCCGCCGCGCTGCGATCGGTTCAGTACCAAAGTGATCGACAACAGCTGGACAAACTCTTTGCAGCACACGCCGCCGCCGGCAGCGGCATCCAAACTCCCTACTACGCGGGAATCCAAACCGCCATGGAGCGGATTCAAAACACGCTCGTCAGCAACGTCAAAACGACGAACGCCGAGCAGTACATGTACGCACGAAAATTCCTGAAGAGCCTGTCTTACGAGGCTCGGTTTCCTGTTGGTTCGTAGCTCACCGCAGCCTTTCCCCACCCATTTGCTCTCTGTCCCTCAGGACTTCCATGCCCTATCGATCGACACTCTTGACCTGCCTCATCGCCTGTGCCGGCAACCTTCCTGCTCAGCCGCCGGGCCTACCGAATGTCACTCCGCCGCCGTTGCCGTTCTCGAAATCGTCCGATGCTGAAACGAGCGAGTCCCCCGCGGATCTGATCCAAACCGTACTCTCGCAAGACGGCGCTCTTCCATCTCCCAAAGCACTGCTGGAGGCAATCGGAAGACAACTCGATAGCGAAAATCCGCTCGACCGAATCAATGCGTTGATGGCGGTCGAGCAGCAAGGAGAATTGGAGACAGAACTCAAGGCATCACTGCATGAGATCCTTCGCGATGGAGAGAGTCCCCTCGAAAAGATCCTCGCGGCCAAGAGCCTCGTCGGTACAAGCGATTCGTCATCGAACAAGCTTGCTTTCCAAACGCTCGCCTCGGGACTGCATTCTGCCGATCCCGCCGTTGCTTCCCAATCGATGGTTGGTCTTCGAGCGATGGGAAAACAATCGGAGTCCGCGTTCATGGCTTCGCTCGACGCACCACAGGCATCGACCAAAGCACTCGCCGCAGAATCACTCGGCGAGATCCAATCAAGCGCAGCGACACCGAAACTCGTGGCACTGCTCGTTGACGCCAACGGCAGGGTCCGCGTCGCGGCGGCGAAATCACTTGGATCAACTGGTCGTCAGGAGGCGATTGCGCCTCTGGTCGCATCGCTTCGCAATGATCCCGACTTGGCAGTGAAAGCCAATTCGGCCGCATCGCTGCTCGAACTCGCGCCGAATGACGCCGACGTCCATCGGGCACTCGTCGCTGCGATCGTGAAAAGCGATGAGCGAACGGGACTTGCGATCATTCGAGCGATTGCAAATTGCAAAGCCGACCCCAAAACCCGCGCCGACACACTCGCGATCGCACTGCCCCAAGCAAAGCCCGCATTCGCGTCCGAGTTGATCTCGCATCTGGTCGAGATGGAGGACGCCGGAATGCAGGCCTTGATCCGGTCTCTAGACGAAGAGAACGCCCGCTACTGGGCCGCCGTCGCCCTCGGTGACTTTGGGACAAACGCCGCATCGGCGGGCAAAAACCTTGCCATGGTTTTGGGCGAGTCGACTCCGGACGTGCAAACCGAAATCCTGTTAACGCTCGCAAAGATCAAATCGACCGACTCGACGGTCGCCGACGCGATCGTGGAGCAACTTGATTCCAAGGAAAGCGGGGTACGGTATGCCGCGACGCTCGCAACCGTTCGCCTCAACCTTGACGGCGAAGAGGTCACTGGAAAACTCCAGGCAAACTGCGCGAGTGATGACAAAGTGTTGGCACTCGTATCGTCGTTCGCGCTTGCGAAGAGGAACCCAAGTGACTTGCAACTCGCCAAACGGACGCTCGACGCGCTCGCGGAAGCCGTTCGGTCAGGCGACAAGCGACTCAAGCCGTTGGCGTTAGAAGCGATCAAAGAACTGCGTGAAGACTCTCTACGTTCCTTCCCTCTTCCGAGCCTGCCATGAAGATCACAACACTTGTCTGCCTCGTCTGTGTCGCGGTTTGCGGATGCAGTGGGCCGATGTCTGGCGAGATTACGATACCGCAATCCGCCGTTCAAACCGGCTTGGATGCCTGGCTCCCCGTTGTCTTAACCGAATATGTCGACGAAGAATTGCCAGCCGAGATAACGCTCGAGAGGGCGTCAGCGTTGATGAGCGACGGGACGGACCGTATCGGAGTCGAGATGCAATTGACCGTCGTCCTCAAAGCAATCGAGGGAGAACAGGTGTTGGAGAAAGTGGCCGAACGGGTAGGCGACGGCCCACTTCCGCCTCCACCCTTCGGTTCGCCACCAACGCCCCTCGCGAGCGAGAGCCAACCGGCGGATTCCGACAAGTCGGCTCCCGTGAAAACGCTCAGCGGCACGGTCCTTTTACGGACGGGCGTTCGTTACGATTCATCGAGCCTGTCGTTCTATTGCCAAGACGTCGCCGCGGAGAGCATTGTCTTTGAGGAGCTGCCAGGAGACATCGCACCGCTGATCCAGACGCTCTGCGAGAAAGGCCTCGACAAGTACTTCTCGGAAAACTCGGTTTACACGCTCGCCAGTGCTGATGCTGGCATGGATTTCGCCGCCGCGCGACTGAAGAACGTAACGACTCGCGAGGGAAAGCTTGTTGTCGAACTTGGGCTCTGATGGCGACGCCATTGCCGATGTCTCCGACGCGAATAGACGTTTTACGTCGTCGATGAATTCCAAACGCTACGCATTTTCTGTCTCCCACGCAAAGTCATGCGTTCGTTGGGCCGTGCGAAGCGGACCGGCAAGCAATGAACCACGGGGAATCACATTCTTGTCGAAAAAGAACTTCGTGCCATCGTTGCGGACCACCGTGTACGAGCGTGATTCGTTTCCGCTGATCGCCGCCGACGCACGTCCTGCGGCACCTTTCATCGGCAACCCTTCCACCGCAACTCGTTCCTGCACCACCGAGATCTCGCTCCACAGGAAAACGAGATCGCCACCCCCACGGTGGACCACGAATCCGGCGTCATAAATGTCGACCGTCGTCGCCGCGAGACGTCGGATGTAGAACGCGAATCCGGCGGCTGCAATCAAGAGAACGGCTGCAAGTGCATATCGAGGCCCCGCGTCCGGAATCATCTTTGTAAAACACAAGACGACGCTGCCGACCAACATCAAGGCAGCGATCAGATAGCCCGCAATGATGTTCTCGGTCTTTGGACGAAGCGACTTCCTCAGTTGGCCAAGCGAATTCGATTGAGTGGGTGCTGTAGTCATTGCGAAAGATCTCGAAACGTTCAGGCGGCTACTTCTTCTTTTTTGTACGGCGATTAATCTCTTGGGTGAGTTCAACGAACTCATCGACCGAAAAAGCTGCGATCGCCTCACCGATCAAATCGTCTTCGCAAGCGTCCCAGTCTTTGAGCCGAATGCAGCTCTTTCCCATATCCAGTTTCGTGCCGCGATCTTTCCATTGCTTCACGAACTTGGCTTTTAGGGTCTCATCCGAGTAGATGCCACACAGGTAAACGCCGTAGTGATTTTTCTGAGCCGCGAGCGCCGCGTACATCAACGGTTGACCGTTGTACGTTTCTGGAAACGTCTTCAACGGGACTTCATAGCAGATCATGCCCCAGCGGATCGATTCCACAAACCCCTTGGGAAGATGCTTGCGGAGCAGCGCCCGAAGCTTTCGCATGGTGGGGCGACGTTCTTCGGGGAGCCCGTCGATGTACTGTTTCGGGGTTGTCGCATCAGTCGATTTCATTAGCGGATCTGAGTTGGCGTTGGAACTATTTAAGACGCACCCACGTCAAAGTAAAAACCCGTCGATTTGTCTGTGCCGTTACGACGGAGTTTTGCCCGTCGGCCGATCGTTTCGCTCACATCGGCCGGCGGGCACCATTCTTGCGTGTGGTGACCGACCGTGAGCGTCGCGGCTTCAAAAAACCGCATCGCTGGTACGATCGCTCGATCTTACGCAAATCCCCTCGCTTTTGACGGTTCACCCGCAGCCAAACGGGCGTCGTTCGCCGAGGAAATCAGGTGGCGAGCCGCCATTGCCTCCAGAAGCGGCACGCAAACTGGGCTATCTACAGCTTGTT
The DNA here is from genome assembly GCA_039821165.1 of Planctomycetota bacterium. Classification (GTDB taxonomy): domain Bacteria; phylum Planctomycetota; class Planctomycetia; order Pirellulales; family Pirellulaceae; genus Stieleria. The sequence goes on from JBCBOT010000303.1 coordinate 6,628, forward strand.
TGATTGCTATGTATACCGGTTTGATCGAGAATGCAGCTCGCCGTCAGAGGGGCAAGTCTACAGACGGCTACTGATACGTCCATTTACCTGAACAGAATTGCTTCACGTCGGACATGACGCACAGGAATAGCGACCCGTCGAAATCGCGACGGCGGAAACGGTTGGATCGATCTCGGAAACCTCGTCGAAGTCGGTTCGAGCAGCTCGAAATTCGACGTCTGCTTGCCCGCGAGGTGTCCGGCACTCTGAGTGGCGACGACACCTGGAACGGCACGATCCATGTGACCGGAGACGTGACCGTTCCCGACGGCGTCACACTCGACATCGATCCGGGCACGGTCGTGAAATTTAACCCCGGCCGTTGGTTGACTGGTGAAGGGTCGATTCAAGCAATCGGCAACGCGGCGAATCCGATCGTGTTCACGGCGCGTGATGACGACACCGTCGGGGAAGATCTGTCGCCAGGCGACGGCGCTCCATTCCCCGGCTTCTGGGAATCGCTGTATCTCAGCGGTCCCGATATTCGATTGGAACATGCCGAAGTTCGCTATGCCGGTGACAACGATGGCAATGGAGCCGGCGGCGGACAAGTCCCATCCATCAGACTGTCACACCAACCCGATGACGCGTCGACCAATTCCGAACTGGTGAACGTCCTTGTGACTCAAGGTTATTCGACCGGCGTCGAAGTCACCTCAGGCTCTCCATTGCTTCAGAACGTTGCGGTCAACGACACGCTCAACGTCCCCGCTTTCTTTGGCATCAACGCGTCGCCCAACGTTTCAAACCTGACGGGCAGCGGCAACGCCGGTGGCGATCGCATCAATCTTCAGTCGGGAACACTTAGCGAAGATCGCACTTGGGACTACGGCGAACTCCCGCTTCATCTCACTTCCGGCAACTTGGATGTTCGCACCGACGGCGATGGGGCTCCGGTGACACTCTCCGTTGCCCCTGGCACGGTCGTCAAGGTTCCAACGGGCGGATTTGTCCGTGCGCGTGAAGGGACGATCCAGGCGATCGGAACTCCCGCCGAGCCGATCGTCTTTACCGCGCAAACCGACGATTCGATCGGTGGTGATTCCAATGGGGACGGAGACGCGACAACTCCATTCCGCGGGTCGTGGGAGTCGCTCTATCTCAACGGACCGGGAAGCGCTCTTGAAAATGTCGAAGTCCGCTTCGCGGGTGACACCGACGGCAATGGCACTGGCGGAGGACAGGTCGCCTCGATTCAACTGAACCATGACAACGTCAACGCGGCCGACGCGAATCGATTGACGAACGTGCGCATATCCGGCGGCTACGGAAATGGTGTCGGGTTGACTGCGGGGACGCCAACGTTCGCCAACGTTCATGTGCAAGATAACGCCGGTGTTCCGTTCTATTTCGAGATCGATGCGAACCCCGCCGTGAGTGGATTGACGGGACGCGATAACGATGCGGGTGATCGCATCCTCTTGCAAGCCGGTGTGCTCACCGAAGACCGGACTTGGGACTATGGTGATTTGCCGCTCGACATCAGCGCGGGCAACTACATCGTTCGAAACAAGGCGGATGAAACGCCGGCGACACTCACCATCGCGCCCGGCACGATCGTCAAAGTCTCCCAGGGATGGTATCTCTGGGCGGATGATGGAACGATCGTTGCCAGTGGCACGCCGTCGGAGCCAATCATCTTCACCGCCCACACCGATGATACAGTCGGCGGTGACTCCAACGGCGATGGCGACGCGACCACTCCGTACCGCGGCTATTGGGAATCGATCTACCTCGACGGTCCCAATAACATTTTTGAGAACGTCGAAGTCCGTTACGCGGGAGACACGGACGGCAACGGTACCGGCGGCGGCGAGATCGGAAGTCTTGAACTCCGCCGCGAGGAAAGCGACGGACAGCCGAGCTTGACAAACGTTCGCGTCTCGGACGGTTATTCCAATGCGATCAACGTCCGCGAAGGGGCGCCCACCCTGCAAAACGTGCACGCCGAAGACAACCGAGGAGTGCCGTACTTCATCGCACTTGCGTCCAATCCAACGACGAGTGGACTGACCGGGCGCAACAACGACGGCGGCGACCGTGTCGTCGTCGAAGCGGGTGTTTTCACGACCGACCGCACCTGGAATTTTCCCGACCTCCCGGTGCACCCTACCGGGTCGAACGTGATTGTCCGGGGAGATTCAGAGGGCAACCCAGCGACGCTGACCATCGCCCCCGGGACAGTCGTCAAAATGCCGCAATCGTTGTATGTCTGGGCGGACACTGGAACCCTCATCGCCGACGGCACGCCCGAGATGCCGATCGTGTTTACAGCAGCGACCGATGACACGGTCGGCGGCGACTCCAATGGCGATGGCGACGCGACCATTCCCTATCGAGGCTACTGGGAGTCGATCTATCTCGATGGGCCTGACAACGTCCTCGACAATGTCGAAGTGCGCTTCGCCGGAGATACAGACGGCAACGGAACCGGTGGCGGCCAAGTCGGTAGCGTACAGTTGCGGCGTGAAGAGACGGAAGGCGCGCCGCAGGTCTCGAACCTGCGGATACTCGATGGCTACGGCAACGGCCTCGAGGTTCGCGAGGGAACGCCGACGGTGATGAATGTTCTTGCGGAGAGCAATGCGGGCGTTCCGTACTACATTGACCTTAACGCCGACGCAACCATCACCGGGCTCAGCGCATCAAATAACGATGCCGGCGATCATGTCCTCTACGAAGCCGGAGTATTCACGTCGGATCGCACACTCGACTTCCCTGGACTTCCGATCCATTTCGATGCGGGGGACCCGGTTGTTCGCACCGATGGTGAAGGCAATCCGGCCACGCTCACGATCGCGCCGGGCAGCATCGTCAAAGTTCCTCAGGGACGATTCCTGTGGGCGGACACCGGTTCGATTGTCGTGAACGGGACACCGCAATCACCGATTGTGATCACCGCCATCACCGATGACACCGTCGGCGGTGACTCCAATGGAGATGGGAGCAACACCGTTCCGTTCGCGGGTTATTGGGAGTCGATTTATCTCGACGGCCCCAACAATGAATTCTCGAACGTTGAAATCCGTTACGCCGGCGACACCGACGGCAACGGAACCGGCGGTGGGCAGGTCGCAGCGCTCGACGTCGAATCGGATATCACGCTCACTAACGTGAACGTGACTTCGACCTGGGCAGGCGCCCTTGCCGTTCGCAGCGGGGCAACGGTCATTTATAACGGGGGCCTGCTCGACCGAGTCGTTGAGTCAACGGTTTCCAACTCGGGCATCTTGGTCGCCGACGGCAACTTGACCGCGACCGACCTCGACATCCTCGACGACGATGATTCCGGTGACTTCAGCGTCACCGTCAACAGCGGCGCTTCAGCGACCATCAGCAACTCAGCTTTCCTCGGCAGTTCGGTCGCGGTTCAGCACCTCGGCACCGATCCGGGCAACGCGAATTTCCAAAGCAACTGGTGGGGCAGTTCGGCCGGTCCGCATGACCCATCCGCCGCGGACGGCGTTGTGAACGACAATCCCGCCGGCGAATCGGTTTCCGACTTCGTCGACTATGGAAACTTCCTGACGTCGCCACCGTCTCGCGCCATCGGGCCTCGCGTTTCTTCGCTGCAACGGCTTGCGGCAACGACGGATCCAGGATCCCATCATCGCTACGAAGCCGATGGAACCGCGTTTGACGAAGACGGTTCTCGTAACGGAGTCCTGATTGATGAAACCAGCTACGCGGAAGGACGCTCCGGTGGGTCTTCGTTCCTGCTCGATGGCGACGGCGATTTCGTCGACTTGGGTAGTTGGGCTCCCGCCAGTGAATGGACGGTCGCCGCGTGGGTGAATCCGAACACCGTCCCCACCACTGGCCGCGTCGGCTTGGCCGGCAGCGATTCGGCGGGCCGAGATTGGTCGATCG
>JBCBOT010000304.1:0-10499 GCA_039821165.1 Planctomycetota bacterium
GTCGCGGAATTTGTGGATGAAGTCTCCTTCGGCGCGAGTTTCAACGGCCAGTCTTTCGGGAGACTGCCCGGCAGCGGGTGAAGTCGATCTGAGCGGATGGTAACTCTGTGATTCGGGAAGCAATCCCCTCAAATTCCGTATTCCCAACGGGACAGTGTTGGGCGCCGGGCAATACATCGTCTTTGATGAAAACGATTTCAATCCGACTCCGGCAACCCCCGCATCGCATCACTTTGCGCTCAGCGGTTCGAACGGCGACGATGTTTGGCTCGTGATTCCCGATGCGGGCGAACAGGTGGTCGCGGAATTTGTGGATGAAGTCTCCTTCGGCGCGAGTTTCAACGGCCAGTCGTTCGGGAGACTGCCCGGCAGCGGCGGTCGTTTGGTGCCGCAAGCATCATTGACGCTCGGCTCGGAGAACGGCACGCACCACGTTTCCGAGGTGGTGATCACCGAAATCCAATACAACTCCGACGCGCCCACCGCCGCGGATCTGACGCTCGATCCGAACCTTGGGACGAGTGATCTGGAGTTTGTTGAACTTCACAATCATTCCGACGCGCAAGTCAACCTGACCAATTGGCGTCTTCGTGGCGACGCCGACTTTGATTTCGTGGCGGGAACGCTTTTGGAGGCGGGCGAAGTTTTGGTGCTGGTGCAGTTCGATCCCGACGACGTCACCAACGAGCCTCGGCTGAATGCATTTCGAAACCACTACGGGATCGACGCTTCGGTCCGATTGGTCGGTCCTTTGGCCGGAACGCTCGGGAACAGCTACGGCAGAGTGCGTTTGCAGAAACCGGACGCCGCTCCGGTCGATGATCCGACGACCCTACCACACGTGGTCGTCGATGAGGTCTACTACGACGATCGAGCACCGTGGCCAGTGACCGCGGATGGGGAAATCCCGACACTTCAGCGCGTGAGCGAGTTCGCCCTCGGCAACGATCCGGAAAGTTGGTTCGCGGTGTTGCCGACTCCAGGTACGACACTCTATCGGCCCCATGTCGAATCCATTGTGGTCAACGGCGGCGTGACGCAGCGGAGTCTACTGACCGAGATCACGGTCCAGTTTGATCGCGAGGTCGATTTCGAAAACGATCCGATCGGGATTCGTCACCGAGAGCAAAACCAGTTGGTTCAAGGCTTGTTGATCACGACGCAAGTGATCGATGGTAAAACCGTTGCCGACATTCGTTTCGGGGACGATCCGCTCGTTGAAACGCGAACGTCTGACAACTCGCTTTCCGATGGAAACTATGAGTTGACTGTTTTCGGGGCGCGTGTTCGATCGGCTGTTGGCGGCGCGGGAATGAGTGGGGATGCTCGAGTGGGTGACAACGAAGCCGATTCGTTCTTCCGATTGTTCGGCGATGCCGACGCCGATCGAGACTTTGACGGAGTCGATTTCGGCCGGTTCGGACTTGCATTCCTGACCACGTCGGGTGACCCGAATTACGACGCATTTCTCGATATCGAGGGCGACGGAGATATTGACGGACGCGACTATGCCGCCGTCGGAACACGCTTCCTAACCACGTTGCCCTTCTAGTGTTCGTCTTCGCGACTACGACTTCTTGTCAGTCACTCCGGAAAGCACTTCGCATTCGGGAAGGGCGTCGCGTAGTTTTTGAGCCATCTCTTCGCTCACGTTCGTGTTGGTCACTTCGAGTCGTTTCAGGTTCTTCAGTCCGAACAGGACCTCCACTCCCTCATCGCTGACGGGCGTGCGGCCGAGGTGGAGAAACTCGAGGTTGGTCAGTGGCTCGAGATTCGGCAGTCCCGCATCGGTGATTTTTGTGTTGTCGAGATTGAGCCACTTGAGCTGTGTCATCGTCGCGAGGTGCTCCAATCCCGCGTCTGTCACTGGCGTGGTGTAGAGGTTGAGGTCCGTGAGCGTGGCGATGTTTTTGAGGTGTTTCAGTCCAGTGTCGTCGACGGTCGTCTTGCTCACATCAAGATTCGTCAGTGCCGGTGCTGATTTGAAATGAATCATCCCTTCGCCCGTTACTTGGTTGTTGCTGATCCTCAAACGGCGCAGACGTGGAAGTTTGCCGATGGATGCGAGTCCGGCGTCGGTGATCTTGGTGGCGGAAAGGTAGACCTGTTCCAGGTTCTTCATCGCTCCGAGGTTCTCCAGTCCCGCATCGCTGACACTCGTCACATCGAGCTTTGCAACTTTGAGTTTGCCGAGGCCCTTGATGCTTTCGATCGCCGCGTCCGTCACCGCTTCTCCAGAGAGTTGCAGGTCTTTAAGTGATTCCATGCCGACGAGGAGTGCGGCCGCCTCATCGGTTGCCTTGCCATCGCCCAGCCGGACAACGATCACATCGCCTGCATCATCACGCCGAACCGATGCGCCGAGGGCCTCCAGCGCTTCCGGCGACTCCATCTTTGTGGCATCGGGTTTCTCGGTCACGGTGGAAGGATCGTCCGATGCGGGCGGCTTTTCCTTGAGGACTACGTCGGAACGCTCACTGCACCCAGCCACCGAAAGGGCCAGGACCAAGACCACAACGCGAAAGACAGTGCGTTCCATATCAGACTCCTTTGAAAACCAGATGGCCAAGACCGATGCGCCATCGCGAACCACGCCTGCCTCATTCTACCGACTCACGCGATTCGGATGAGCAAGTATCGAATCCGATCGTGATGCGAGTCGGCAATGAGACTTAACCGATGTGCAGCCACCGGCGGCAGAAACGAGGAGCCTTGGGGTTGGAGCTTGATTATCCGCCGCACCCACCACAACCCCCGCCACAACCGCCTCCCCCGCAACCGCTGCACCCCGCACCACAGCCGGACCCAGATGAGCTTTGCCCGACATGCGGAAACATCATTGCGATCGGCGACAGCGCGGTATCACTCGCTAGACCCACCGCACCCAAGACCGCGACATCGTGGAGGATCGAGTCCTTGGGGACTTCTTCTCCGCCTTGGGCCTGTCGCACAGTGGCTTCGTGTTTGGCGTTTTCGACGACAAGCTTCCCGGCCTTCGTCGGCCCTTGGCTTCGGTAGTTGAGGACCAAGCTAACAACCAGAAAGACCACCATCATGGCCACCAGGAAGCCCACCTCTTCTCCCTGCGAAACGCCCTGAATGAGTCGAAGGACGCCCAGGAAAACGACGGCGAGTATCAGAACGATCGCGTAGCCCGAGAACCAACCGGGCGTCCGCCGCAGCCCCCTGGCTTGGAGGTCACGGTCGATTCGATCGAAGTGCGGTGTCACGGCGGACATCATGTGATGCGTCGACTTGTTACTTTCGACCACTTGGTAGAGATCACGATCCAGCGAACTCACCTCTTTGGGCGATTGAAGGGCCACGAGCTTGCTGGAGAACCATGATTTCTTCACATCGAGACTCTTGTCCATGAACAGTCTCGTCATGGCGAGATGCGCAAGTCGGCTTCCACCACCCGAGAGCACGGCAAGTTCATCCGGTGTGAAGTCTTTCGAATCAGGATCGACGAGTGTCTCGCCGGACTGTTCGGGTGAGTTCAGCCGCAAGCTCAACACGACCCCCGCAATGACCGCGCTGACAAACGCGTAAAAGATCAGGAAACTCGCGCCTCCGAGATTGAACGGAAACAATCCCCAAGCAAAGGCGTTGGCGGCAAGTGGTGGTGCGGCCATCCCGTCCCAAACGAAGCGACATCCAGGAAAGGCAACCAGAGCGACCGCAACCAGCAGGACGATCACGGTCAATCGCGCGGCGTTTCGTGGGATCACCCAGTGATGCCCCACATTGATCCAACGCCATTGTCCCGCATGCCGAAAGCGTGCCTCCGGAGACGGCCAGATCGCTTCCGGCGGTTCTTCACCAAACAACCGCCAATAGCTTTCGAGGGTCGTCGCGTACCAATCGCGAAACTTTTCACCTTCTCGATTTCCGCCGGTGGTCGGTTCATGATGCAGCGGCCCGCCGAGAGTTTCACCGCAGAAACGCTCCCAGTACGATCGCGTGTAGGTGAGATGCAGATGCCACGCTTGGTCCACGAATTCACTTGGCGTCACCGGATGGCCCGCGCGCATCGCGAGTACGCAAAAACGTTTGTATTCACGGACGACGCGCGCTGCCAGCTCGGGCGTCCAATCATTTTCGCGCGCGAGTCGGTCGGTAAACGAGAATGCCTTTTCACCAGGGTCGATGTCAAAGCTTTCGACGCGGCGGGCGAATGCTTCAAACCCATCAGGGTGATTGACCGACATCGGATTGGGATTGGAACCATGCATCACGTCTTCTCCTCCAGTTCATGCGGCAGGTAGTCGCACGTCAGCGCCACTCGCGGCCCCGGCCCGTTCTCGCCCTCGTTTCGGGCGCGCGCGGGTTTCATTTCGGGGCCGAAATTGACTTCGCGTGAAACAGGGCGCGAAATCACTCGAATTGCGTGAAGTTGCAACGCTGCTTGTCTCGATGCCCCTTCCGCGCGGCTTCATCCTTCCAATTCAGTTTTCACGTGGACGCACCGGAGGGCTTGCGCCCCTACCGCGAAAGATATTAGCGGTACGGCGCGAGCCGTCCGGTGTCACCCTCATGCCGCAAGAAATTGCAAACCGCAATTTTTGACCCATTCGCTGGTTGGCCACGTCGACCGCGCGAACGTATTGAAATCTCGCGAGTAAAAATCCGACGGTTCGTGCAAAAACGGCGTGACACTCGCTCGCGGTCGGCAAAATACCGGTAGAACGAGCCGCATGTTGGATTCCATCGAACCTATTCACGATCCGGAAGTAATCCACGAAACGCCTCAGGCCCCGCCGATTGCGTTTGGGGAGATCGTGCGCCGCCATCAAGCCGACGTCCGAATGGTGCTCTCGAAGTGGATTCAGTGCCCTGCCGCGGTGGACGACATTGCTCAGGATGTCTTTGTCGCGGCGTACAAGAATTTGGACCGATTTGATACTCAGCGTTCACTGAAATCCTGGCTCATCGGAATCGCGAAGAACAAAGCGAGACTTCACCTTCGGTCCGAGGCCCGACGGCGAAACCATGAATCGAGTCTTCATCGTCAGATCCAATTTTGGAAGGCCGAGGAACTGGAAGGAGAGTTGTTTGCGGACGAAAATGAGCAACGCAAGTTGACGGCCTGTCTTGAAAGACTGGCCCCGGAAAGCAAACGGCTTGTTGAAACTCACTACTTTGACGGGAGGCCTCTTGAGTCGATCGCACGCGAGTCCAATCGAACCGGTGGGTCGCTACGGATGATGCTGATGCGAATCCGAAAAGTCTTGGCGAAGTGCATTCGAGGTCAGAATCCATGATGACGAGACTCGAAGCATGAGCGGCAACGCATTCGACGAACTGCAGGCGAGGTATGTCGCCGGCGAACCGCTTTCGAGTGAGGACGCGAGTCGCCTTCTGTGCTGGCTTGAGGACAATCCCGATCGACGAAGCGAGATGATGGCTGATGAGTCGATTGACAATCAGCTTCATTGTCTGGCCCGACTCCATGACGAAGAGCTGGCCGAGAGATTTGTCAACGAAACGATCGAAAGGGCTGTGACTTCCAACCGCGACGATGTGGTTCCCGTTGTTCGTGCAGTCGAAGAGACGCGTCCGCGCTCCTTTCTTTCGATTTCGATTCCTGTCGCGATTTGCACCGTCGCCCTCGTGTTCGTGGGTGTGTCGATGACGTGGGATTCCGAGCCGGATCGGGATCCGCTTGACTTCGGCTTTGCGGAGATCGCCAATGCAAACGACCTGTCCTGGGAGTTGATCGATGAAGCAAGTCGTCGACTCCGCGTGACTTCAGGAACGGGGGAAATCCACTTCGACAATGGAACCGTCGCTGGGTTCTCGGCACCCGCAGTGGTTGATCTCAAAGCACCGGGCCGTCTGTTTGTGCAGACGGGCTCCGTCAAAATCAACGTTCCGCCGGCCGCCATCGGTTTCACGGTCGAGACGCCGATCGCGCGCATCGTGGACTATGGGACGACGTTCGATGTGGATGTCGGCGACGAGGGACGAACCGCGACGCGCGTCCGGTCGGGAATCGTCACCTTTGAGTCACTTCCGATGAGTCTCACCGGAGCTGATCCGATCACGTTGACGGCGGACGGGTTGAACCGTGCGTCCGCGTCGGCATCCGATTTGACGAAAGGCGTGCGGTCCGTCGCGACAACGGCGAGCGGTTCGCGAGGTCAGTTTTTCGGGACGATCTATGCCGGCGGAAAAACGATGGAGTTCAGCTCCCGCCAGTCATTTGAGGAGTTTCGAAAACGTTTTCGTTCCTCGATGGAGCAAGATCCGTCATCGTTTCACGAGCAATGGGAAGTCATTGAAACGACCGCGAATGGGACAAGTACCATGGTGGAGAGTCGCGGCGGGACGGGGAACTTCCAAGGGTCGGCAGCGGGAAAGGCTCAGGAGAAATTGATTGAGCATCTGCGCTCGATGCAAAAAAAACACCAAGGAAATGCCCAGATGCAGCAACTGTTGGAGGGCATGATCGAGCAGGTGGAAGCCGTGCAAGGAAAAATGTCTGACTAATTGCGTGACGATCGCGTTGCGTCGGCAAATCCTCTTCGTCGTGACTCAAAATAGCACAAGCACTTCTCCGAGGAAGCGAAAATGACCAGGAAACTGAACAGTATTCGATGGATGATTGCGGTCGCGTGCTGTGTCGGCGTGGCAGACTTGGCTTCGGCACAGGCCATTCCCGGTCAGGGACAAAATAGGGCGAGTGGATTCGCCCAGGTTCAAGCGTCCGCGTCGGGGATCGTCAGTGGCAGCACGGGGCCGAAGGACAACAGCTATCCGAGTTATCCCAGCGCGGGAACACAGTCTCAGCAACGAATGGCGACCAACGTTTCGGGAAGCCGTCGTGCCTCGTTCATGAAGAATGGAAAGAGAGTCACCGTCTCCGAAACGGACTCCGGAGTGATGGTTTCCGTCGATGGAAAAGTCGTTCGTGCCAAGGATGCCGTCGAACTGAAACGGAAGTCTCCCCAAGCCTATCGGTTGTTCCAGGAGGGGCTCCGCAACACGATCGTCTCGGCGCGTGCGGGCGGTTCCGTGCGTGCGGGTGGTGGAGCCGGATCGGGGGCTTCGGCCCGAGCAGGCGGTTCGGCCCGAGGAGGCGGTTCCCCGGGAGCGGGCGGCCTAGCGGGCTCCGGAAACGGTCCTTTGGGCATGCAAAATCCGTTTCATTCATCTTCGTCCCAAAACCGCAGCGTTTCGGTGATCGAGAATGGGAAAAAGATCTCGATCACTGAGACCAAGAAAGGGATCACCGTCTCAATCAATGGAAAACGGGTGCGCGCCAAGAATGCCGACCAGTTGAAGGCTAAGTTTCCGGAAGCGTTTCAAATGTATGAGCGGCACATGGGTGGCGCCGATCAACGCATGATGAACCCGCCCGATGCGATGTCTCTGATGCGAGGTCAACTCAGCCAACTTCGGGATCAAAATGCCGAGAACCGACAGCTCAGAGAGATGCTCGAACGAATGATGGAGAGTATCGCGCCCTAATCGGCCAGACGAATAGTTGAGCTCCGGCTGAGCCGGAAGCTGTTTGCGTCGTTGCCTACTTCGGTGACACGCCGGTGATGGCGAGGATGTTGATTCGAGCTCCGGGGTTCAACGGTCCATCGTCCTCCGCCACGATCGAAATGGAAGCGAGCCTGCGACGCGAGTCGACCGGAATCATGACGTCGAACAAGGCGTTGTTGGCCCGTTCAACATTTCCATTCAGGAATCCACGGTCCATTCCGTGCCTCACGATGTTCGCCGGGAACACGCCTGAATCGAGATCCCGATAGTCCGTTTTTAAAACCCAGTCGGGGCAATGCGCTCGAATGTCTTTTCGTGTACCGTCCGCATAGGTCAGCGTGACCTTGAGAGCTTCTTCGTGGCGACGATACCCGTGCAAGAATGCTCCCACCAACATCCGCAGTGAACTCAGGCGAGCAGGCGCTACCTTGATTTCCGCTTGATCGTTTTGACGGCTCAACTGAATCGCGTTGTGACTTTGGTAGTCACCCAGTTGGTGAGGTCCGATGATGCCGTCTTGCGGAACGCCGTGAATGACTTCCTCGGACGAAGGGCGTGCGCGATAGCCGTCAATGAGCAGTTGCTTCGTGACCGGCTGAAAGGCATCTTCGCTTTCATCTCCAGGGCTATGAACGACATCGTGAGTGAAGTAGCGCGTCAGATCAAACGATTTCAGTTCATAGTCGAGTTCATTCGTCTGAAAATGTTGCTCCTCCGAGAACTCGGATTGAATGCGGTTCTGCCCCACGTGTGCGACTCGCCAAAAATATGTCTGATTCGGCAATAAGACACCGGATGGAACTCGAAGTTGTTCGAGATGTTTGTTCGTCGTCACGTCCAAGGTCGGTGAGAAGTCGAAAGATTCGCCTTCGGCACGAACCTGCCAACGTGTCGCGTAGTGCCTCATCTCACCTGCCGCGTGGGCAAAGTCCGAACCGATCAAGACGACTTCACCTGAACGCTCAACGTGGGCGTCTTCCGGCCCAACCGCCGAAGGTTTTTCTGGTGGGACCAACCACCGGTCTGCCAACTGCTCGCGGTCCGAATCGCGAAAGAGCCGAAGAAGCCGCGCTCGAATGGCAAGGCAGGATTCACTTTGTTCGTTCGGACCGCCCTTGGCATGGTACGAATAGCAGCGGTGAAGCAATGCTTCCGCTTCGTCAAACTTGCCGAGTCTGCCAAGGCATTCCGACCACAGGAGAAGCATCTCATAGTGATGATCTCCTCCGTAGCGTTTTAATGCCGAGTGCAACGGATCGTAAATGCGAAAACAGGAATCCGCTGCGGCATAGTTCTCGGCGAGATAATTCGTCTTGGCCAGACGCATCACTCGAACCAGGGTGCTCTGTCGATCCTCACCGAAGAGTCGTCGGTTGATTTGAAAGCTCTCGTCGTAAAGCTCAACCGCCCGATCGTAGCGCTTTTGTTTCAGGTAGATGGATGCCAGAAGATCGCCCGCTTCCGCGGTTCGGTGGTGAGACTCGCCGAACATTCGCTTCGCTTGCTCGTACTCCTCGATCGCGAACGGCAACGCTTGATCCAATTTGTCTTGGGCAACGAGGAGCCGCACGCGGGTGCGCTGAAGTTCCTCGGTCGACGCCGCGACCAACGGTTCGTCGATCCACGGCAGCAGTTTCTGCGCTTGGGCAAGCGCCGATGCCGCATCCTCCAGGTTGTCCTCGAGTCTTTCCGCCTCTGCCAGGTTCTGAAACGCATTGAACTGGATGAGGTTCCATTCGGGATCGTCTTTTCGGCAGGCATCCGTTTCGACGACGTCGCGTAGCAGGCTCGCTGCTCTTCCCGGAGCTGAATTGAGCAGAGACATCCGGCCGATGAGAAGCTTGGCGGCAAGTGTGGAACGGTCATTTGGACCAAGGTGCTCGGAGAACAACGCAACCGCTTTCTCTGCCTTCGGCCGAGCCGACCGATAGTCGCCGAGGCCCGTTAGGGCGGAAGCCAACGATTGTAAGAGCCGTGCTTCGGACAGCGGATCCACCATGGACCTTGACCGCAAGTCTTCGGCAAACTCATTCAATAATTTGCGAGCGGGGTAGTCCGGGTCTCCTGTTTCCAGGGGGTCGGTCGAAGCCATCAGTTCATCGAACAAACGCATGACTTCATTCGCGGACCGCTCACGCTGCTCGGCCAAGACGCGAAGTTGTGTTTCTTTTTCTGCGGCATGCTTTGCGAGCAGAGCCTGTTGCTTTTCCGCTCGAGCCGCATCTCGGGCGACGATCGCCAGTTGTGTCGTGACCGCAATGGTGGCCAGCAACAACCCGACAAACGTTCCGGCAGTTGTGACGGCGATCGCGTTGCGTCGAAGAAATTTTTTCGCGCGATACGTGAGGCTATCCGCTTGCGCTTTGACCGGCTCTCCGGCAAGAAACCGTTTCACATCGTCCGTGAACTGTTCCACCGTTTGGTAACGTCGCTGGGGGTCGCGATCAATCGCCTTCATCAAGATTCGGTCCAAGTCACCCGCCATGGTGGCTTGCAACCGTTTCAGGCTGACGGAGCGTCGCCGACACGATTCAGCTGTTTCCTTGTTCCGCTCCTCCGACTTTCCTTCGGCTTGAGCCAGCGCGACTGACGGCTTGGCCGGGTCGATCTCGCAAATGGACTTGATTGTTTCAGCCAGAGACTTTCCGCTGAGCCGATGAGGCTTTTGGCCCGACACCAATTCGTAAAGGATAATCCCGAGCGAGTACACGTCGCTGGCGGTTGTCTCCGATTGTCCCTGGACCTGTTCAGGACTTGCGTACCCGAGCGTGAAACCGGGGTTCATCGTCTGTGTTTGCGCAGCAAGTAACCTTGCCTCGTCGGCGGTCAGTTTGGCGACTCCGAAGTCGATCAGCATCGGTCGACCTTCGGCGGTGATCATCAGATTGCTAGGCTTGAGATCACGATGCAAAACGGCATTTTGATGCGCGAACTGGACTGCTTCGCAAGCTTTGCAGAACAGTTGCAATCGCTGCTGGATACCCATGCAAAGATCATCACAGAAG
>JBCBOT010000305.1:0-10326 GCA_039821165.1 Planctomycetota bacterium
GTTAAAGCAACTCAAACAGTCATGAGCTACAATCCCCGCTGGTGGATTCGATGAGCAAAGCCCACTTCTCCACTTCCAGATTGACGACCGACGTTGAACCGAAGTTTCAACGTTGGCTTGTCTGTGTCGCCCACAATTCCGCTTTTCTTGCACGCCTTACGTATCGGATAGAAGCCAAGGATTAGGCCGCTCACATACCAAGGTGAGGCGGGATTGGACTTGACAGCCTCCGTCGTTCGGACCAAACACCTCTCGATGTAGTCCGCTCTACTGACTGGGAATGAGAAAGCGAAAGCTTTCCCTCTGCTAGTTAAGCAGACACTCTTTCGCTTGGTTGGTGGCCGAGCTACTCCGAGGTTTCCCACGCCGAAAGAAAGTGCTTCAAACGTTTGTCGAACACTGACAGGGGCGGAAAAATATTTCCGCTGACCGAAGATATTGCAGACAACCAAACGGTATGCAAACGCTGTTTCAAATCGAAACTGATGCAAACATCCGAGGGTGTCGCTATTGGTTCGATTCGTTTCGAATCGACCAGATGGCAGCCCGAAGAGAGACCCGGTTTGATGCATTCATCGCAAGGACATCAACAGTCGTTCGGCCGATTGCAGTTCGTCCGTCAATCTTGCCGGATGGTTGCTCGTAGAAATGCTCATCCCAAACGTCTTCGCGTGGATTGAAAAGACGAGTCAACTCCCTGGTCACTGGGTCCAGACCGGCGAGGTTTACTCCCTTGTGAAGGTTGCAGCGTTCACAGGCCAACGCTAGGTTTGCTTCATCATCATTCCCATGGTGTTTCTTTGGGACGATGTGCTCAACTTGAAATGACTGCGGAAAGAACTCGCTAGAGATTTGGCAGTATTCGCAGCAGCCCTTGGCTCGCTTCCTTACGAACTCGCGGGTCGCCTTGTCCATCAGAGACCAGCGTCTCCGTTGACCTTCTTCATCGACTTGACTCTAAGGAGTGCGATGACATCCATCGCCTCAACGTAGGTGTCGTACTCACGACGCTCATCCTCGGTGAGCAGTCCTTCATTCGCCTTCGCGGCAAGCTCATCGATTCTCGATTGCATGCCTTCAGTGGGCGGCGTTGATACGAAATGCTCTGCCAGCTCCGGCGAGAAGCCGTCTGTGAACTGAACCAGAAAATCGTGGAGGGCGGTGCTATCAAGTGTTGCCATAGCAAGATTCTAGCACAGGCATGAATTTGCAGCTAGGAAATTCGCCCGTCCGCTACAGGTCAGCCCCGTTTCCAGCCCGGAACTTGCACACCAGGGCAAGCTGGTCTGGTACATCGAAGTGCCTCAGCACAGCTCGTGTGTGGTCTTTTGCAGTTGTGTCTGCAATCTTTAAGAGCTTCGCGATTTCACTGCGACGTCTGCCTTCAAGCAGATAAACCAGCACGATTCGCTGAGCCGGTGTCAGCTGCGGCACTGACACGGACTCGTTCTTTGGAACGTCTGCAAAATGTAACCACGGCACGTTAGAAAGCACGATGTGGGCGATGCGGCGAGAACGGGCAGTGAATCGTTCTCGTCCTACGTTCTTGTAGAGACCAATCGCACTACACATCTGACCTCCTTCAAGCGGAAAGATGCTGTAGAGGAAGTCATCAATTCCCCGGTCCAAGCGATACTTCTTCACCGTGGGGTGGCTGTACCACTCGTCGTCGGAGACCAGTTGGTCTCGGGTGCGTGTAAAGTGCTCTCCTTCTGCAAGAGCCACAGTGATGGGACCATCCTCGGGCGGAGCCGGACGAGCAACTTGACTTGCCTCCACCCAGCCGGAGAACTGCTCATCGGTCAATCCGTCATGAATGACGCCGAGCGACATGGGCTGACCCTTGTCGTGGTCGCTGTAGGTAACTGACCAAAGCCATCCATCGGCGTCAGTCAAGCTAACTAAGCCCTCCATCAGAAGCCGCTTTCTTGATGGAACGTCGGCGTCACTTCCCGCGATTTCCCCAAGCAGCTTCGCTATCGAAACGGCGTCCTCAGCTGGAATCATTTCGTTGGCGGAGGAAGAAGACAAGAGATGGTCTCGTTCTGGAAGTCGTGCTGTATTCACCCATCTTCTTAGGGAGCGTACCAGTCAAGAGCATGTTTTAAGCAGGCGTTCGTGCGATGTCATCCTCCCTAGGGAGGATAGGTTCTCGGCATCTTCGCGATGAATCTCTACGCCCCCTCCCTAGGGAGGATGACGCTTCCTAAATCCCGTCTATTTTCGTCCGAATTGCAGGAGCCTTAGCACGGGCTCAAGTATTCGAGCCAACTACCAAGAACCGCCATCAAATGAAATCCGCACGACTAGCGACCCTATTTTGCACATTTCTGTTTACAGCATCTTTACTTTCTGCTGCGGAAGTCACTTTTTTTGACGGCGACTTTGAAGACGCCGAGTGGACGCTCGTTGAACGCCACTTCCTATCAGCTGGTACGGAAATCAGACGGTTCACAACTGGCGGGAACCCAGATGCATACTTGAGCATCGCCAACCGGGGAAACGACCGAGCCAGCCAAACTCAGGCATTCTATTTTAAGAACGATGCCCTCTTTGACCCTGGCACTCAAGGTGCAATATCTCAAATCAATTACGCGGAAGACAGCCGCTTTATTACCAACGGCGGTTTCACCAACAGCAGAATCCAAGCATTCTCACTCGGCGTACGTCAAGCGGGCCTGACGTATTTCATTCCGAATGGAGGTGATGGCATAACGCATGATGGAACGGACTGGGATACGAAGCCACTGACGATACTTGATTCAGATGAGTTCTGGCTTGCAAATGCCGATGGTTCGATTGACGTTAATTCGCACCCTGATTTCTCCGTTAACGGTGACGAGATTCAGTTTGGCTTTTTCCGAGCGAACAGTGCCGGTGGCTCACCATCCTACGTTATCGAATCGGCAATCGATAATTGGAGTGTGGCCGTACAGACCACCGCCGTTCCAGAACCATCGTCGATAGCGGTTATATCGTCCGTTGTTGCTACATGCGTGCTTCGGCGAAGGAAAAGAGCAAAGCGATTTGCTCCTTGAGTTTTTTGAAACGCTACGGCTACATGTACAACACGGGATTCCATTGTCCCGAATGTCTCATCCTTCACGCGAAGTCATTCATGAGCAGTCGCCTTCCAAGTAGTCGGTCGGCGAAGCCAAATTGACCGCGAGGCGGACCATTCGCCTCGGTTCTCTACGCGGAAGCGTTTCTACGCAACGTTTTTAGCCTTTGTCTTCCCAGTCATCAAAGATTCCAGAATCATGGCCCGGCATGCCGGAGATGCCTCCCCTTCCCGTTGCTCGCTACGTCGGTAGGCTTCAAGTCGTTCTGGGTGATGCTCCTCACAGTACTCTATCGCTCTTTGCAATAGCTTCTCTTTTTGTTTCTGCTCCAGCTGGTCGAACTGCTCGAGAATCGGACGCTTCAGACGCTTGCCAGAGTCTCTTTGCAGCTTGGCTTCAACTACTGGGATTCTTCTTGGCCGACGGAAGGTTGCCATTAGCTCCCCTGTCTTTCGGTCCAGAGCAATTTCTATCTCGGAAATGAACCCGCATTCGACAAGCCATGAGGCGGCACGCTCTAAAATCCGTTTCATCTGGCTTGGTGAATACGATTCGCTGAGTCCAATGATTCCCTTGCAGAGCCTCTCAAGCTTGAATCGATACGTTTGCTTCTTGTAGAGCCGTTTATCGAGCACCCTATAGAGCCTTACCGCCACAGATTTTCCTTTCCCAGACGAGACCTTACGAAACATCTCCATGTCGATTCGTTTGATGTAGCCGTCTGTGAAGCTCTTCCAGACAACGTCGCTCCACTCAAAAGAGCAAAGCCTGTAATCTGAAACATTCCTCTTGAGCCTCTGTCTGTCGAACTGATTCCTTGAGCAGAGTTGAACGCTTCCAATTAGCGTAAACGTCTTGGATGTCCATTTCTGTTCTCCCTTGTCCCACCAGTAGTCAACGAATTTAAGCGTCGTGCTTGCAATCCGGTCGAGTGAGTCTTCAAGGCGTTTGTAGGAACGACCGTTGATGGCCCAGCCGATTTCGTTGCATAGCTCGTATCGGCTGAACTTGACTTTCCGGGACTGAAACTTGGCCTTGCTGGTAAGAGCTTTTAGACCAACCATCACTTGGTCATCAATTGGCCTAGGAAGGCCGAACGCATCGGTGCCAGTCATGAGAAGCTTTCTAGTAACGTAGCGACCGGTCTGGTTATCAAACGTTTCGTGCTCAACTTCAAGCGTCTTCGCGTTCGTCGTTGAAATCGGGCCAAAAGGAATCTCAACGAGATTCATCTCGTCTCGCCCAAAGAGTTGAACGACGTCAGCTGATTTTTGCTTCTTCTTTTCCTTCAAATTCAAAAGTAGAGTTAAATACAGTTAATAAGTTCTTTAGTTCCGCCCTGCCAGGTACCTGAAATCATTTCAAAATACGGAAATACCTTGCTTATGGGCACAGTACATCTTGTCTGTGAGCACAGTAGAAGCTTGTCTCTGAGCACAGTACGCTTGTCTCTGAGCACAGTACCTTGCCATAAGGCACAGCACCGTGAACAAGCTGCTTCAAGTTTCTTAAAGCAACTTGAGACTAGCTCGACCAGATGCTTTCAGGCAAGCACTAATCGCAGCAGACGAGAGTGCGAGCGTCCGGTGTTAGCGTTCGTTAAACGGTAGCTATCACAAAGCTTGAGGAAGGTCGCCTCGTGATGAAAGTCGAGGCTCCCATATTTCGAATGTGAGACGTTATTTTTTATCCCATGCCGCACTACGAGTGCGGCCCTCTTCTGTGAATGACGCGAATCGTCAGCCGTTTTTTGCATTGATGCGGCGGGACTCTCGAAACAATTGAATTGCATCGGCTTGTTCAACGAGAAAGATTGCTTGTTTGCTTACAAGTCAGCAAGCGGATTAGCTGTCCGACCTGCCTTTTGGAAAAATTACTATCTTGTCCGCTTGCCGGAGTCTGAGTTAATCTCGTCAACAAGATGATTATTGGATTGGCGAACAGGAAGGGTGGAGTAGGCAAGAGCACACTCGCGAGGAACTTGGTCGTGTACTTGAACGACCTGGGCTATCCCACGGCCTTGGTTGACGCCGAATACCTCGCTCCGACGGCAACCCTGTTGAAGGGTTTCGACAAAACGCTGGTGACTCGCTCAGCGACGACGCTGGACGGCATCGGTGACGCGGTATCGGAGCTCTCAGGGAAGGGGTACCACGTGATTCTTGATGCACCGGGAAAAGAAGGCGACCAAGTTTCAGCCCTTTGCCTTCTCTCAGACTTTGTCTTGATTCCGCTTTGCGTTTCCGAACAGGATTTGCTTCAAACGGGGTGCGTCATCCAGTTGGTGAGACTCCAACAGCAACGTGGTCGCGATGGGAAGCCGGACGCTTCCATTGTTCTAACCAGGACACTTCGCAATGACATCGCGGTTCCAGGTGTTCGCAAGAACCTTGAGCGATATGGAATTCCTGTCGCCGAGACCCAGATTCGCGAACTGGTCGCGGTCAAGAGGAACGCGTCTGTGATGCGAGACCCGACCTACTCTCAACGCAACGGACCAGCGAACGATTTTCGCTCCCTTGCGATGGAGTTGATTGAACCAAGGTTAGGGAGCTTGAAAAGGACAGCGAATGAGTAGAGGTGCAGAGGATTACACGACCACGTTTAAAGTTCTTGATGACCAACTTGACAATTTAGATGATCTCGATTGGCGACTGAAGGCTCGACAAGAGAAGCAGAATAGACCATCCAATGAGCAGACGGCCCCCCAACCTTCAGCTTCTGCAAAGCTGGGTGGTCGGGCTCCAAGTGTGGCCAAACGCCAAAAGAGGGAAAGGACAGAGGCGAAGCCAACGGTTGTTCGGCGTGAGGTGAGGCGGAATCTCACTCTCAAGATACGAGAGGAGACCGAGGAGAAGTTCAACCGTCTCTTTTACGAACTGAGATTGGCCGGTGACAGCCGCAAGAAGCAGGACCTCGCAGAGGAGGCGTTCGAGCTACTCCTCAAGAAGTACCGGAACCATCTCGCGTAGCGGTCACTTACCACGGTTTACGCCATGCGAAACGGTTTTCTTCGCTGCCATTACCCATCCGCTGCCACCACACCGGCAAAACGACCGCGATTTTTCTGCTGTGGCTCGAAGAGCTCGCCCTACACGGTCTGTTTGGCACAGACGGGCATCGATTAAACTCGTCCAATGACGAGATTCGTAGTAGACGAACCACAACGCATGAGAGAACTCCAATGTTACACCTTTCGGATAAAAAGCGAGCTTTCGTTTACTCGTTGTGCCTCGAGCCTGCTGAATGGAGGTGTCACAGCACCGAATCGGGCATCGAGAAGGATTCCAAAGTTTCAATGGGTGAATTCTCAGTCGTTGATTTATATTCGGCGGCCAACTAGACGAAGGAACGACGTAGGAGGAAGGCCAAGCCATGGACAAAGAAGAGCTAATTGATGCGTCACGCTATGTCGCCGAGAGTGTGTTCCCAGACAGCGACAGAGCAGCCGCATTCTTGATTTACTACGACATCGAGTCTGAATCAGTTGGGACGGAAACCGATGGACGATTGTTAACCGACGAACTTGTAACGCGTGTCGAGAAGTTACTGACAGATGCACCCGAGCTTTCGGGCTCGTTGGATGATGTACTGAAGGCACGGGCATACGCTCTCGTGTTTGCCAAAACCCCATTCGATGAAGCCCTATATTCATCCCTCGCTATCACCTTTGGAGAAGCCCTGAGAGCTTTCGTGCAAGAAGATGCACTTGCGTTACCTGGTGATGGCTTCGCTATCATCCTGCCAGACACCAGGCTAAACCCTCAAGACGAAGCACTTCTCAAGTCGGTCACTCACAGTAGTTTGATTAGTGAT
This sequence comes from Planctomycetota bacterium, assembly GCA_039821165.1. Taxonomy (GTDB): domain Bacteria; phylum Planctomycetota; class Planctomycetia; order Pirellulales; family Pirellulaceae; genus Stieleria. Next base: position 6,879 of record JBCBOT010000305.1, read on the forward strand.
GCCGCACGTGCGATTCTATCCGGTGAAACGATTAGCGATGTCTTTAAAGGGAACGTGTTTTCGAAGCAACAAATACAAAGAGGCGTGCTGCTTCATGCTGAATTTTCAGAGCTTTCCAGTGTCGAACGAGAAAAGTTCTTTGAGTCGATGCTTCAAGCCTCCGAAGACTCGTTCGATACGTCGCTGGCCGAAGCGACGCTTCCGGCATTGGACGGCATCTCCTCGGAAATCATCGCAAAGCTTTCTAGTTTTCTCCTCAGAAGCACTCCAGCGGAACGGGTGGAGGGAGTAATCAAATTCGCGAACTTGGATGAAGAGAAACGAAAGCACTTGCACGCTTCGACCGGAACTCGCGAAGCGAGGCCTGGATTGGCAATAGTTACTGAGGCACCGCACGATATTGTTGAATCGCGTGTATCCACAGCGGAAGCAGCAGAGATTCTTGGTCGGTCAGAGAGCCGGATTCGACAGCTCGTTCGAGACCAAGAGTTGGAAAGCAAGAAGGTTGGCCGCGACCACACTTTTTTGCTGTCAGACATCATGCGGCTGAAGGAGAATCCACGCCCGAAAGGCCGGCCTCGAAAAAATTCAGACTAAAGGGTTGCCAAATGCTAACGCTGCGTTAGCATTAGTGGAGTTGGGGGATTTTACCCCAAAACTGACCCGCTCTCGCCGGAGAATCAGCGAACCCAGCATTTCACACAAAGCAGCTCGACAAGGCACACGCCGTGCCTGGACGGATTGAAGGCTATCCAAAAGATTTGGCGTAGTCGACGAAAGTCAAACAAATCACTTGGTGGCGAAACACTCCGAGTCTGATTTGTTTGGGCGTTCCTTGCTGTTGCCGTCGACATGTTTCGATTAGACGGCCGTATTCCGTGGACCCAAGGTCCATCGGAGTGCGGCCGTTTTTTCGTTTGGGTTCTGCTGATTCTCCAGTGGGCCAGGCAATTCGTCCGTTGCGTTGTTGCGACGGCAACCCAGCCCTTTCCTTACATCCTAGGAACGTTCCGATGACGTTTGAAAATGAATTTGCCTTTAACCAACAACAGCAAGAAGAGCAGAGGCACCGTGACCAACTCAGGCAACTTGAAGAACAGCGGCGTCTTGACGAGCAACGGCAGATGGAAGAACGCCAACGGCAGGAACAGCAGCGGCAGCAGTACGCCCAGCAGCAAGTTTCTTGGGCTGCCAGCCAACCGCCGTTCACTTCGCAAGTTCCAACTCAGCATCCCGGCTTTGGGCCAAACGGCCAATAGCGAACGCCGCTTCCTCTCTTGGCGGGACTCTTCGAAGTCTCGCCAAGGCGGCAAAACACCTTACTTCCCGCCAACCTAATCCACCAATCAAGCAAGCCACAGAAATGCCTATCACAATCGAACACAGAACCTACGAGACCGTCGAACAAGCATCGCTTTCGATGAAACTTCGCAAGCGACTAAACGAAGTCTACGGAAACGAAGGGCAGGAGTACGTGAAGCAGTTCTTTGAGCTGCACTTTGAGCAATGCAGCATCGAAGAGCTGACAGCATTCCTTCGGGAGATTGAATCGTGTTCCGACCTCGACTCGAAGGTCTTTTTTGTCGCGGCAATCAACACTCTTTCAGGGTTCGACCCTGGGCAGTTTGTCCAGCCACCTCAAGAAACCGAAGAAGGCCGATTCGGACTTGCGAACTTTAAGTTTGGTGAACTGCAAAAACTTCGTCAGACCACTAGAGCAACTCTCGAGAGTTCTGACTGTGATATCCAGGAATTAGAGCATGAAAAAGAAGAGCTGGAAGAACGTCTCGATAACGTTGAGGAGCAATTGGCTTCACTTACTTCAGCATCTGATGAAAACCAAATACTGCTCGATTCGATAGACGACGAACTGCAGCTTCGCACGAATCGACACTGCTAAAGCAGTGCGATTTCTCGCTGCCCAAAAGGCAGCCAACTTATACATCCGCTACCTCCAACTCGGAAGAAGTTAAATGTCCCAGACAAAAATGAGAAGCAAGAGCCTTTCAAAGCTCTCCCTCGGTGATGAAGTCACAGCAACCATCACCGTTTCGGGGTGTGTTGCAAGCAGCAATTCAAATAGCGATGTACAGGTCGTTTCCCTGTCGTCGTTCAAATTCGCAAACCCGTTCACGACGTCAGACGCCGATGGTGTTGAAACACTCGTTCAAGGGAAAGTTGCGTTGGAAAAGAGGGGAGAGGCTCTGCTTCTCACGCTGTCCGGTCCAAAGGGTCAGCGAGTCAAGACCATTGGACTTTCCGAGAGCGAACGCTCGTCAATTGAAAGAGCGACCCCAGCTCAACTTGTTCCCTCGTTGTCGGAGAAACCCGATATCGAACGAATGAGCCTGGCAAACTCACTCGTCGCGTCATTGACGGCGGAACAAAAAGCGAAGCTCCTATCTGAGTTTCGAAAGTAAACCGAGTTTTAGTTTGATGTTCTGGTCTTTCGTTAAATCACCTCTTTTTGGGTTTCGCAGCGACCTTTATTTGGTGGCTGGGGAATCGAAACTGAACTCTTGCATCCCCGTTTTTTGCAAGTGTTTATTTGAGGAAAACAAAATGACTTTGTTTACGAAATCGCAAGACGCGAAACGAAAGAACGCTCCGACGGAGTCTGTGTTGGTTGAGAAGGAGGTCATGATTGACCTTTGGATGTCCGACAAAAGCGACCAAATCTCATGGTCGTTTTCAAGGGTTAATCACAGAGACCCCAAGGGAAATGGATATCGTACTTTAAGGATAGAAGATATCCATGAGTGCGTTTCTGGTTTGGAAATGCTCTGCAGGGAAATCGGAAGTTCTGAAAGTCCGGTGGATGTACATGATCGGGAGCTCTGTAAAAAGATAGCTGAAGAACTTGCATCAGTCCTTTCCCGCGTGCCTATCGTCCGCTATGTGCAAGACCCGGTTGATCCGAGCTTGTTTAGAAGGCGGTAAAGAGCATCAAACTTGGTCATCGCCATCCATTCTTGGGTGGCGGTGACCTCTTTACAAAATCGAACTACGCCCACTATTGCAACGTGCCGCAATTGACATGAAAGCGAGCTCAAACGAAATACTGCTATACGCACATCGGCAAGCAATCTTGCTCAGTGCGATTGTTTCCGAGTTGCTAAATGACGGCAAACCTGTCGACGGAAGAATTCGAGAATTGGAATCTGCTCGATTCATTCGTAAATGGAATCGTCAAATGCCCGGTGGGTATTCATACGCTTTGCTCGACATCGCTGGTTACAACCAGCTTCACGTACAAGCAAATCGTGCAACACAACTCACTCCAAGCCGATTGGACCAGCGAATTGGGCTTGCTTGGTTCTGTGGAATGGAGTCCGCCAAGCGAAACGTTCTGCTTTCGTTAGAACTGAAGCGACGATTTCAGGGCTCCGTTAGCTCAAAGTTCCGTCACGTCATAACGAATGAATTCGAAAGCCCAGCGGTCCTTCGG
>JBCBOT010000306.1:0-10232 GCA_039821165.1 Planctomycetota bacterium
GATCGCTTTGTCGCGATAGCTCCCAATCTTTCGCATGCTGATGCTCAGCGGGCCGAAGGCTCGTCGTTCTGAAGACGGACGAAAGCAGAATCTCGCGGTGCAGCCACTTCAAACTCCAATCGTGTCGAATGAGCTCCGATGCTAGATGATCCAACAACTCTGGATGCGACGGTTCGTCACCGATGAAGCCAAAGTCGCTTGGCGTGGACGACAGTCCGGTTCCAAAATGCCGTTGCCAAACTCGATTGACAATGGAACGTGCAACGAGCGGATTTTTCGCATCTGATAGCCATCGCGCGAGATGCTCACGACCATTCGACGGTCGATCGGTCGTGACGATCCGCGGCGTGGAAGCGCTGACTTCGTCCGCCGGACTCTTCCAATCGCCGCGCGCGTACATTCGCGGCGTTGCATCCGCAGCGTTCGCGGACAAAACCGCAACCGACTTGTTGGCTTTGAGCTTGATCGCGGACTCAAAGTATGCGCGCAAGCGATAGAAATCGGCTTGGCTGATCGGGTCATATTTGTGATCGTGACATTGGGCGCATCCAATCTGGAGACTGAGAAAAACAGCCCCCACGGTCGACGTGATCTCGTTCAAGAGCACGTGTTTACGCTCGATCTGAGAGTTGATGTCCGGCATGTCCGGCCCAGACAGGCAAAACGCGGTCGCGAGTTTCGCATCCGGGTCGTTCGGCGCAAGAATGTCACCTGCGATTTGCCATTCAACGAACTGGTCGTACCCGAGATCCTCGTTGAGCGCATCGACGACCCAGTCGCGATACTGCCACGCCGTGTCGCGCACCTTGTCGTGTTCGAATCCATCAGTCTCGGCAAACCTGGCAAGATCGAGCCAAAACTGTCCCCATCGTTGTCCGTACTGAGGCGACGCGAGTAGCCGATCGACAACACGCACGTAAGCGTCGGGGTGATCATCGACGAGAAAAGAGTTGATCTCCCCAGGTGTCGGCGGCAACCCTGTCAAATCAATTGTGACACGCCGAAGCAAGGGTGATCTGCCGGCCGGAGGCGCTGGCACGAGTCCACGTTTCTCCTGCTCGGCGAACACGAATGCATCCACCGTCGAAGCGGGCCGTCCCTTCTTCTGCCGAGGGATCGCGGGAGAATCGATCGGACGAAACGACCAGTGTTCACGTTCGTAGTCCTCGATCGGGTTCTCGCTCAAAGCCCCTTCATCCGCGTGAGCACGCACCGACCACGTGCAATCCGAAACGAACCAGAACGCAACTACGAACGTGAGGGTGCGTTTCACGATAACAATCCTTTGACGACATTCACTTCACTCGGCCCCGTCAGTCGTTCTTCGAGTCCATTGTGTTCGTAGGTGAGTGCTCGATGGTCGAGTCCCATTAAATGCAATAGCGTGGCGTGAAATTCGTTGACGTGAACACGATCCTCGGTGGCACGAAGACCAATCGGGTCGGTCTCACCATGGGAACGTCCGCCGCGGATGCCCGCACCGGCGATCCATCCACTGTATCCCCACGGGTTGTGGTCGCGCCCTTTGCCTTGCTCGCTCATCGGCATGCGTCCAAATTCGCCACACCAAACAACGAGGGTCTCCTCGAGCAGACCGGTACGCTTCAAGTCCGTCAGCAACGCTGCGATCGGTTGATCGGTACGCGCGCAATACTTTCCGTGATTCCGTGCAACGTCTTTGTGAGCATCCCAGCCCTCAGTATTTCCGGAATAGACTTGGACGAATCGCACGCCACGCTGAATCATCCTCCGCGCGAGTAGACACCGTTCGCCAAAGTCTCGGGTTTCTTGTCGGTCGATGCCATATAGAGACAACGTCTGCTTGGTCTCTTGGGACAAGTCCACAATCTCGGGAGCCGCGATCTGCATCCGGAAAGCGAGTTCGTAGGCGTCGATGCGCGCGGAAAGTTCGTCTTCTCGATCGCGTTTTTCAAGATGGCGATTGTTGAGTCGCCGAAGCAGGTCAAGCGTATTCCGCTGCTGCTGCTGCGAAATGCCTGCCTGCGGCTTTAGGTCGAGAACCGGCGTCTCGCCCGGCCGCATCGTTGTCCCCTGGTACGTCGCCGGCAAGAAGCCGCTGCCCCAGGCCGAGGGTCCGCCTTTCAGTCCGCCCTCGGGATCGGGCAACACCACGAAGGCGGGCATGTCGTCGTTCTCGCTTCCCAGCCCATAGGTCAACCAACTCCCGAAACTGGGATGTCCCATCAGAATACTTCCGGTATTCATCTGGTAGACCGATTGCGGATGATTGACGCTGTCGCCGTGTAGCGAACGAACCACACAGAGATCGTCGGCATGCCGCGATATCTCGGGTAGAAAGTCCGAGATCATCAGACCAGATTGTCCACGAGGTCGAAACGGCTTGATCGGCCCCAGCAGCGGATTCCGAGCCACTTTGCGACGGGTCATCACCTCACCGAAACTCTCCGGCAACGGTTTCCCCGAATACTTTTCCAAATCGGGTTTGGGGTCAAACAAATCCATGTGACTCGGACCGCCATGCATGAAGAGCCAAATCATGCGTTTCGCTCGAGGCACAAAATGCGGCTCTCGTCGCGGTTCAGACCGTTGGGTCTCGGCAGCCGCCAACGAGTTCAGGGCCATCGCTCCGATGCCGCCTCCCGCTGATCGCAAGAACTCTCGGCGAAGAAGGTGCGACGACTGGAACATTCAGGACTCGCGATTGCGGGCGTGGTGGGAACGGTATCCTACAACGAACTCACTTCCTCCGCGCTGAGATATCCATCGTTGTCGCGATCGAGTTTCTCAAACTGCTCGATCGAACCAGGAAACTCTAACGCGGCGATTTCGCCATCTCCGTTGGAATCCATGCGAATGGCCCATGCGGGTCGAGAGTCGTCACCACCCCGACGCTCGCGTTGAGGCGTGAACAAGGCATCGTCCTGTTGAGGCTCGCCGCGTCCGATTTGTACCAGATAGGCATCCGGAAAATCCTCCGGAGTCAATGATTCGCGGTCACCGAGCAACGTCGACAGCAGCTCTGACGCCGCAGCGATTTCTCTCGCAGAAAGAAAGTGATCGTGATCGCGGTCCAACCAGGCAAAAATAGCCGCCGGATATTCAGCAGCTCGTCCGCGCACCTGCCGAGACCAAATTGACTCGACCTCCACCCTGCGTTCGGTCAACTCCTGATAGCTCAAGAGACCGTCTTCATTCTTGTCGAGTGCTTCCAGGTTCAACCGCTCTTCAGCACCATCGGGAATTTCATCTTCATCGAGCCCTCCGTCCTTGTTTGCGTCCAACTGGTCGAAGGCTTCCTTGGGGATTTGAGTGTTGACGCGAGCGGATTCGCGAAGAGTGATCGCAAGACTCATCGAATCCGTGGCCAAATCAATTCGGTCCCCAGACAACCCGCGTTTGACCTCAATCGTCTGGTTGTCGTCTGAGGTCTCGACCTCGAGTGTTGCGGCACCGCCGGAGGCCGGATACCGGACGATCAGCCGCACCGAAGGATCCAGACTTAGAATCTCCTTGGCTTCATCCGCATCGATCGATTCGTCGCGATTCTGGTCGAGTTGCTTGATGGGGGCTCCATCAGGAAGGATCGGGGACACCTCGAAACGACCATTCATGGAATAGGAAACGTTGTTCCAATTGACGTAGCCCGCGAGGTCCATTGCGACATCACCGTGGCGGCGTGAACGTCGACGATTCCAGGCTCCCGACTCCATTTCACCTTCCGGCTCGGCCTCCGTGAATGCGATGCAGCCATCCGAATTCGCATCCAGCTTCGCAATCAACGTTTGGGCGGCCACTGAAATTTCATCCGGATTCAGTTCTCGATCATCGTCCCGATCTAACGCCGCAAACAGCCTCGATTTCGAACGATTGAGGTAACGAAACGCGTCGGTGCCGTAGAAACGCAATTCGCTCGAAAACAGTGAATCGCGTAGCACAAACCGCTTCGCCTCTTCGATCTCCACCGTCCCATTTTCATTCCGGTCATAGTTCTTAATCAGATTCCGTTTCTGACCGCTCGACCGCATCGCATTCGATCCGAACTTGGTCGGGTTTTCCGCAACGTGGTCAATGAAGTCGTCCCAACTCAGCGATTCTGAGAATTCCTTCTGGGCATCTTCGAGAACTCCGTCGAAGGCTGCTTGAAAAGCGGCCGCAAGCGTTTCGTCACCCATCCAAACGTCCAGACCGAGCAACACCGGGCCTTTGGTGGTCGGCATCCATATCAGGTAGTGCGGCCGATCACGGGTCGCCTGAGCTTCCACCACCATCTCAGGGGCATCCTCGGTCTGGGCAGCATCCTCGTTCTCGGCAGGCTTTGTTTCAACAGCGAGCGAATCATCCGACTCGTCGTGAGCGACATCCACTTGCATCGAAGATGAACCGGCATCCCTTTCGACGTTTTCTTCGGCGGTCTCAGCCGGAGAAGAGGTGATCTCCGCATCATTGGATGCCTCCGAAACGCCCGCGTCATCACGAAGTTTCGGGGGCTCATCCACCGGCTCTTGGTCACTTGCAACGCCATCCCCAACCGCGGGCTTCGGTCGCGTCTCGTCCACGGACGCTGAATTGCTCCCGCAACCAACCATGGCGATAAGCCCCAAAGCAAATACGGCAAGCCGCATCACAGGAGAACCTCATCGATCACGTTACCTTCGGCAATCGCAATTGGACGACCGCCCTCGGCGATGTTTTCCGTCATCGGGTCGATACCAAGCGCGCCGCAGAGTGTGCTCAGTAGGTCCTGTTGATCCATTTTCCCGTCAACAACCTCCATGCCGCTCTCGCTCGTTTTCCCATGAACATGACCTTGGGCGACGCCACCACCTGCCAGGACACACGTGAAAGCGTTGGGAAAATGGTCCCTTCCGCCATTGCTGTTGATTTGAGGAGTACGACCGAACTCACCGGCCCACAGAATCGTCGTTTTCTCAAGCAGCCTCCGATCGGCAAGCTCCGTCATCAACGTCGACCAGCCATGATCAAGTTGCTCGCTTAGGTTTCTCACAAGCTCAAAATTGTTTGCGTGGGTGTCCCACCCCAATCCGTCTCCGAGGGTCACTTCGACCAGCGGTACCCCGCGTTCGATCAACCGCCGCGCCATCAAACAACCCTGGCCGAAAGTTCCGCGCCCGTACGCTTCACGAACCGCGTCCGGTTCGCCGCTCAGATCGAATGCGTCCGCGGCGTCACTATCGAGTGTCGCGAGGGCGGAACGATAGACGGTGTCATGGGCCAAGACATTTTCCGTCCCACGTGTCTTGGCAAAACGCTCTTGCAAAGCACTCCATATTTCAAGTCGCCCTTTGTAGCGCGCGTCATCAATCGACTCATGCCGGGAGAGATGGTCGACCCGCAACTCCGCGAATTGGTTTTCTGCGGGCGGAGCCGACGCACCCACAGACGTTGCCGCGTGTTTGGGTCCAAGAAAGCCTGGACTGAGAGAACTCCGTGTGAACGCCCCGGGTGCCACCGAGATATACGAAGGCAACTGCGAAACGCCTTGCTCGAGTTCTTTGGAAAGCGAACAACCGATCGCCGGATGTCGCACCGGTCCGCCGGGGATGTGTCCGGTCCGCATCAGCGTTGTTCCCCGGAGGTGATCCCCTTCCTTCGTGCTCATTCCTCGTAGGATCGCCAAGCGGTCTGCTTGCTTGGCCAGACCAGGCAAGTGTTCGCTAAACCGGATGCCTGGAACGGCCGTTGCGATTTCCTTGAACTCGCCGCCATTGGAATGGTCCGGCTTGAGATCGAAGGTGTCCATTTGGCTTGGCCCGCCAGCCATCCACAGCAACACGCAATGTCGTCCATCACGCTGATTTGCCTCGCTGGCGGCTCGCGCAAGTTGAGGCAACCATCCACTGACGCCCGCCGCCGCAGTAGCGCCCAGCAAACCTCGCCGTGAAACTTTCATCGCAGGATCCTTGGTTACGGACAAACGAAGCACTCAGCGCTGTTGAGCAACGCCCAAGTCAAATCGCACCGCGCTGCAACCTTTTCTTCATCGGATTTGGCACCCGTCAAGAACAACCCCAAGCCTTCGCGCTCGGAGTCGGATGGAAAACGCGAAACGCAGGCCAAGAACAGCACATCGAGATGATCTTGGCTGGAGAAGAACGGAGCGTCCAGTGAACCGAGCAGACCACTGGAACGGACAGAACTCGCCGACAACAACTCCGGCCCATTGAGCATGCCGAGTGCTTGGACAACACCATGCGGATACTCTTTAGGGTCCGAACCCGATGCTCGCATTCTCGACATGAATGCCGCTCGACGTTGGTCCGGCATGTCTTCTGACGCACGTCCCGAGGCTTCGAAGAAAACATTCTGCATCAACGTGTCGTAGTACTGTTCCGCCGTCAGTGTTTTGACGGCCATCACCGAGTAGAAGCGTGGATCAGCCCGTTCACCGTCCATCGCACTACTTCGCTGATATGCCTTGGTGTTTGCGATCGCCGCGTACAGGGATCGCAAATCGAATCGCTTCGCGACAAAGTAGTCCGCTAAGAATTGCAACAGTTCGGGGTGCGTTGCAGGGTTGTCATGATCCATCGCATCGATCGGATCGACGAGCCCACGTCCAAACAGATGGCCCCAAGCACGATTCACAGCCGCGCGTGCAAAGTAGGGGTTGTTACGTGAAGCAAGCCAGATGGTGAGCTGTCGGCGACGAAAATCGGCAGGGTCTTCTTCGGGAGCTTCTGCGACGCCCGGATATCGAGGCTCCATCACTTGATCGGTGTCCGGCAGGGTGACTTCGGCGCCGCGTTCGTCTTCGATCAGCGAAGTCCCCGCCATTCTTCCGTCGGCTGACTTGACCTGCGAGAAGAACGCCGCAAACTGCCAAAAGTCCTCTTGGAGCCACTGGCCATCGGGATGATCGTGACATTGGGCGCATTGCAGCTGCAGTCCCATAAAGATCTGCGACGTCGATGCCGCCACTTTCACCGGGTCGACATCGCGCGAAGTGTAATAGATCGCGGGTCCTTGATTGCCCTGACCCCCTGCAGTCAAAAATCCGCCGACGAGGTGATCGTAGGGCGTGTTGCTCTGAAATTGTTCACGCAACCAAGTGTGCAGGGCCTGCGCGTTCCCCCGACCATCGTTCAATGCATCTTCGGGCAGCAGGACTTCGTTCCAGCGATTCGCCATGTGCGTTGCGAACCTCTGAGAAGCGAGCAACTCATCGATTAATCGTTGACGCTTGTCGGTAGACTCATCCTTCAGAAATTCTCTCAACCGCCGTATCGGGGGAGCCACACCGGCGAGGTCAAACCAAACGCGTCGACAAAACTCCGCGTCGCCGCTCTGCTCGGCCACCCGCAACGTCTCCGGCCAATCCGACTCCAACGCCGCGTCGATCGTCTCCGACGGCGAATCAAAACGCGACGTCGTCGAATCGCCGGCCGTTACCGAGACAGACAGCAGAACGAGCGCGAGTGTTACGAAAGATGTCGTTCGAAACATGCAAGAACCCGGCGGAACGAGTGCTTGGGAGGAACACAAAGCCTCCAACGTTATACCACCAACGGGTGATCGCGACAAAGCATTCTCGGATCAACAAGCCGGCAGGAACCAGCGATTCCCGCAAAAACGGACTGCGTTAGACCGATGCCAATGCTGAAGCAGGGTCGACGTAGCTTTCGGCTTCGTCCACACGATCCGCCTCGGCATCGTCATGGACCTGCTCCAACGTCCCGAAGTACACCAGACAGGTCATCGCAACGCCGAGACTGACGACCGACCAAAGCGGTTGATACATCGGACCGGCGTCCGTTTGCGTCACGAAGAGCGCCGCCCCCTCCCAGCTACTTGTCGCGATCCGATCCAACGAGACGGACAGCGCATTGTTTGAAAAGTGAATCAGGATGCAGGGCAAAATGCTACCCGTTCGCAACGTGATCCAACCCAAAATGAGTCCCATCAGCGTGGCAGTGATCGATTGCTGAAGGACGCCGTGGGAGATGCCGAACATGACCGCCGTCACAATCACAGCTCGCACACGTCCCCGCTCGCGTACCAGTCCGCCGAAAACGAAACCCCGGAACGCGAGTTCTTCACAGATCGCTGGAAGTGCCGCCATCAGTAGCACCACCGCCAACCAGGGCGCCGACGCGATTTGATCTGAGAACGGCTTCATCGCCGCGACGGTCTGTTCGCTAAGCGGATAGAGATGACTCACGAACTTGGAAACCATCACGTAGGTCGGATGGAGCGTCACGCCCAACAAGACTCCCAAGGGAAGTGTTGTCCAATGCGGCATTCGGATTCGCAAACCCTCTCGCATCGAGGTGGTGAGCATCGTTGCCATCAAGATCGCCGGAAAAGCGATCAACACTTGAGGCATGATCACCAACTTGGCGATCCCGGCGAACGTTTCTGGGACAGTCGTAATCGTGAGCCGCAAGAAGAACAGCGTCACCAGGATGATCGCACCGCAGGCGTATCCTTGTGCCGGTGTTGCCGTCCGTTGGCGATCACGCCAAAGATGACGAACCCAACTCGACAGTTCCCATTTTTCTCCACCACCAAATAAGACCGACTCATCTTCGAATTGCCGACAAGCCCACCGTGACGCGAACCACAGACAAACCGCAGTCACCCCGAGCACCATCGGTACGTAGGTGAGCGCAATCATGTATTGGCCTTCCACCAACGATCGAACCAACAGGAACATTCCCGTGACGGGAATCAAACTTGTACCGACATTCAGTGTCGTACCTGGAACCATTGGCAGCATCACCAGTGGCAGCGTGACCATCATCAGCGGCATCAGGTAGTACTGGCCCTCTTTACTGCTTTTCGCCATTGCAGCGACTGCGAGCGCCAAAGCGCTAAACAGGAGCGCGAGCGGAACCAAGGCCACCAACAACCACAGCATGGGGACAAGCGGCGGCGCGCCGAGCGAGGACGAAGCGGCGCCGATGTCGATGTGTCGGAACACCAGCGAACTGGTCATCAGCATGCTTCCAGCGTTGAGCAACGCAGTCAGCATGCTGAATGTCGCCACGGCTCCAAGCTTGCCCCAGACGATTTCGCCGCGCAAGGCAGGGCTGCAAAGGAGTGTCTCCAGCGTTCCGCGTTCCTTCTCGCCCGCGACAAGGTCGATTGCGGGATAGAATGCTCCCGTCATCGCCCAAACGAGCATGATAAATGGCAAGAGCTTGCTCCAAAACGCCGCCTCACGCGTTCGCTCGGGAGCCACGTCGGTGTCCGAGAAATCGAAGGGCCACAGACTATCGGGATCGATCCCCGCGCCCGCAATGCGATCCCGCACCCAGCCACTTCTCCACGTGGTCAGAATCTCTGACACACGCTCGCGCGCAACCATTGACTGATCACTGGCAACATTATGATACAGCTCGATCTTCGAGGACTGTGCAGTCGGATCGAGATTCGCATCGCTGTCTTTGACGACCTCTTGGCTTGAAAACCCCGGAGGAATCAAAACAACAAGGTCAAAAGCGTTGTCGCGAATCCAAACACGTGCCTTCTCGCGAATCGGGTCCGCAGCTTCGTCAAATTCATCCCAGCGATAGGTCAACAACTCTAACGACTCGGGCTCGTCGACGAGATGCGAGGCAAATGTCTCGCCCTCGATCAGCGTCGGTGCCTCCTCCAAGTTCTCAGTGCCAACCAGACAAATCGCCGTTTGACTTTGGCGACTGAACTGTGCGATCTGCAGCAAAAGCATCCCGACGAGCGGGTACAACATGATCGGGAGGACCGCGATCGTGAACAACGTTCGTCGGTCTCGAAGTTGATCTCGCATCTCGCGCAGATAAATCAACCAAACAGCCGTGAGCCGTGGCTTGTTCATCATCGCGGCGTCGCGACGCAACGCGCGGGAACGCTCGCTCATAGTGTTGCTCCCGCAAGATCGCTGACTCGTTCACCCTGCCGCTCACTCTCGTGGCGATTGAGCAAACCAAAGAACAGTTCCTCGAAGTCGTGCTCCTGGTGCCGTTCGCGCAGCTCGGTGAGCGTCCCGGTGTCAAGGATCTTTCCCCGATACATGATCGCAATCCGATCGCACAGCCGCTCGACTTCGCTCATGATGTGAGTCGAAAAGATCAAGCACTTTCCCGCGTCTCGAAGCGACCGGATCACACCGAGCAGGTTCCGCGCGACGAGGACGTCCAAACCCAATGTCGCTTCATCAAAAATCAGCACGGGAGGATCGTGCACCATCGCCCGAGCGATCGAGACCTTCTGTTTCATTCCGGTCGACATCTTGCCTCCCGGAACATTTC
>JBCBOT010000307.1:0-10154 GCA_039821165.1 Planctomycetota bacterium
AAGCACCCTTTGCTTTGCTTCGCATTAGAGACTCGCTGAGATCGGTTTTTGGACGATTAAACGGCGACACAGTTGCGTCGCTATTCGATCGTCGTCTCTAGGGCGACGTGCCTACTCACGCCTTCAAACAAGCGCGTGCGGACTCGTGCAAACCGCTCGCTATCGCCAAGCTCTGAGGCCAGCGATTGCAGGCTCTGATCGAGCTTCAGGCGAATCGGCTCATTCGACGGTTCATCCTCGACTGCTCGTATGAGATGGAATGCAGCGGCGAACCAATCTTGGGATTCAACTGCTTTTGAGGCCTCCCGTTGATGCCAATCTTGAGCAACACTTAAAACCCCAAGATCCCGACTCCGCTGGGAGTGATGATCGAGCATGCTCCGGTCAACCACTCGCAGAGTTCCAAGAGAGCAATCGATTTCGAATCGACCAGCGCGTTTTTGATTTCGTTCGATCGCAGGGACACTTTCTGTTTTCTGAATCCTGAGTGGATCGAATGTAATCGCAAAGTTACCAGCAGCCGTTTTGCAGTAAAGGACACGTGAGTTGTCCGAAAATAGAAGTCCAGAAACAGGGGCTTCAAGCAACTTATTCAAAAGAGTGTGTCCAGAAACCCGTTCAACCACGGCCAGGTTCCCAATATCGTCGGCACATCCGATCAGCTTCGCGTTTGGGCTAATCGCTGCGCGGTCACTGAATGCAATGTTTGTCGTGAACTCTTCACAAGCAACGTGTTTTGGAGCCTCGATCAAGCGAAGCTGTCCGTCATCGAGTCTTTTCCCGTAACCCCCGAGAGCAATTCGCTCTTCGTTTTCACTGATCTCTATGCAGAGAACTTCCGGTGTGCCGGCTTCGGCCAAATTCATCAGTCGCGTGCCATTTTCGACGTCCCATACAACAACCGGTCCCATTTGCTGTGAGGTAATTAATCGCGAGCCACATTGGGTGTATTTGACCGCGTTGATACCATCGCCAAGCGAAAAGGCAGCTAGTCTCTCGCCGGTCTTTGAGTCAAAGATCGGCATAAATCTGTGGTCGCCAGCAACCGTTGCGTCCCAGATCCCGTAGTGCACCACGAATCGACTCGAATCCGGGGTAAATGCCACTCTCGGGTTGCCGAAAGAACGCAACGCAATTTCCTCTTTTCGTTTTAGTTCATTGTTTGCCAACTCCCACCAGTGCAGTGTGCTCAGTCCCATCTGCGTGTGTTTCTCGATAGGGTGTTGGGCTATGGCCACAAGCAGTCTTTCATCGGGGCTAAACGCGAGTTGCGTGATCGGCAGCTTAAGATCCTTTTCCAACGCTTCGGACTTGATGCCGTAAATGCGTATCAAACCTTTCTTGCTTCCTACCGCGTAGCACTTCTCGGATTTCGTCATCGCCACGCAAGTCCATTCATTCCTCTGATGCAGCAGCGGAGTTCGAGCTAACTCGGAAAGTCTGCGAATGTCTACAACACTGGACTCTCCGTTTCCGAGCAGCATTGCGATCCGCTCCCCTAATGCGTAGTTGTTTGGGGTAACGCGAGGAAAGTTCTCCTTCAGCAATGGGCTAGTTGAATCAAGCGACTCTCCCAGGAGACCACATCTGTGCAGACGAAGCGTTGAATCAAGAGCTAAAACACCGCCCTTCCCTCCAAAGAGCAATCCCGTGATCGGGCGTGTATAGGATGACCTCAGGCGTGTGCGTGTCACGTTCCAGCGTCGTACCGTTCCATCGCTGGAGGCCGAGATCAACTCTTCTCCGCGGGACCCGAAGCGGATACTGGTGACGCCACCTATGTGCCCTCTTAAATGACGCTGCACTGCGAAGCCGCGAACATCGTGGACGGAAATGCTGCCGTTCTCCCGCGCGCAAGCGATTAGCTGATTGTCCGGCGAGATTGTGACCGCACTCACCGAATCGGGACCGAATCTTGGGATCCGATTCTCCATTGACCGGCTTACTTGAAATGTAGTCGCATCTCGAAACTGCGTATGCCCCGAGTAGACGATGCACAGCTCGCGCCCATCCGGTGAGAAGCAGAACCCTTGAACCCATCGCTCGGACGATCCAAAGTCAAACTGCGTAACTCTGTGAAGCGATAAATCACCCGCGACTTCAAAGACGCAAAACTGCGATACCTGTTCAACACAGATCCGTCGGCTCAGCGGACAGACACAGATTTGTTCGCCGGTGGGATGCGGCAAGACAATATTCGAAACTCGTTTGCAAGTTTCAATGTCCCAAATCGATAACTCGAACTGGGTCAAGGAAACCAGCAGCTTATCCGACACCCAGTCGAAACCCCGGACCTGATGTTCGTGCTTAAGTATTCCTAGCGGTTTTAGAGAATCAAATTCGGTCAACAAAATCCCTTCGGTATGCACCCCAGTAGCAACGATAGTACCGTCAAGGCTCAGCTTCGCGCCCGAAGTCATATCATGGGGTTTGCTATCGAGTTGCCTCCTCGAATCCAGATTCGTTAGAACCGATGTTCCCGACTGATGGTACGTAGTTGCTTGCGTTAGTCCGCGGTTCGTGACCATGCTATTTATCGGGCCCATCTGAGGATAATAAACTACACAATCACCTTGATACCTCTCCCTTGCCACGTACCATTCGATCTTTCGAAAGCGGTCTGGAATCTGATTGAGGAGAGCCTTCGCTTCACCGACTCGATTTGCTTCCCACTGCGACATTGCAAGCAGGAACTTGCTGGACGCATCGGACCGCATGGCTTCCTCAGCAACCGTGGAAGCTAGCCGCCGATTTTCATCCGCGCGATTTCGTTGCGCAGTGGCCTCGACGAGGGCTGTTTTCGTCTTACCAACTTCGAGGAAAGTCCTTTTATTTGCTTCGTTAGCTCGATACCACATGCTCCCCGTGCCCACTAAGCCTGCAAGCAAGCTAAGAATCAAAAGGCATGTGGAGACGAATGCGCCCTGATGCTTCCGAATTGCCTTGCGCGTTCGATAGCCGAAACTCGGCGGTCTGGCTTCGATGGCTTCTCCGTCCAAATAGCGCTCGACGTCATCGGCTAACGATGCCGGTGTGTCGTATCGGCGCACTCGATCCTTCTCCAGCGCTTTGATCGCGATCCAATCGAGGTCGCCGCGCAGGATCGTCCCTAACCGCTTGGGTTCGGTTCGACGCTGCTGCGAAATTCCGATGATCGCATCGCCAGAATCGCTCAGCCGTTGACTGGGCCGCGGCGGCTCTTCTTCGCGGATCAAGGCTAACACGCGATCGAACGCTTCTTCACGAATGCGTTGCAGCGTGATAGGAGTCGAACCTGTCAACAACTCGTAGAGGATCACACCAAGCGAGTAGACGTCCGTCCGTGTGTCGACATCTAACGCGTTGAATTCGGCTTGCTCAGGACTCATGTAAGCCAGCGTGCCGACGACTTGGCCGTACTGGGTGAAGAGAGTCCGTTCCGTCAGTTGCGAACTGCCTTGCAGTGCCTTTGCTAACCCAAAATCGATCACCTTCACGGCGGGTCGACCATCGTACTGTGTCACAAGCACATTCGATGGCTTGATGTCGCGATGCACAATCCCTTTCATGTGTGCATGCTGAATCGCTCTGCACGTCTGCACGAACAGCTCGAGCCGCGATTCGGGTGTCAACTTGTTGTCATCACAGTACTTTGTGATCGGAACGCCCTTGACCAACTCCATCGCAAAAAATGGACGGCCATCCTCCGTCGTACCAGCGTCTAACACTTTCGCGATGTGCTGGTGGTCCATTAGCGCGAGTGCCTGACGCTCCGCCTCAAACCTCGCCAGAATCTCCTTGGTGGGTGAGTCGGAAATGATCACTTTCAAAGCGACGCGACGACGCACTGGTGCCGTCTGTTCCGCCATGTACACTCGGCCCATGCCGCCGCGGCCGATCGTTTGAAGAATCTTATAAGACTCGATTCGGATGCTCTCTTCGGCATCAGGCTCGTTGGTCAACCCTGAGCTTCCATCGGACGGTGGGCTCAGTAGCGTCGTGCCGAGTCCCTGGTCAAGCAATGCATCTTGCTCACCACGATGGTGACCGAGAAGTGATAAGACTTCTTGCTTCAGAAGCGAGTCACCCGCACAACGTTCTTCCAACCAAGCATCTCGCTCCGCTTCGGCAATCTCCAACGCGGCGACAAAAAGATCGCGAACGTTGACCCCTGGCTTGTCATCTTCAGGCATCCGATTTCAGACTCCCAGCTTTCGATAGAGCCACGCTTTGGCGAACACCCAGTCGTTGCTGACCGTGCCTGCGGAGACGCCGAGCTCGGTTTCGATTTCTTTCCATTTGAGACCACCAAAGAAACGCAGTTCGACCACCTGAGCGCAACGCGCGTGCTTTTGCTCTAGCAGGCTGAGCGCTTCGTGAAGCTCAACAAGATCGAATCGGTCTTGGTCTTCCAAGACGGAGATGGACATCCCCCCATCTCGAACATCGCCCCCTCCGCGCTTTTGAGCCTTGCGTTTCCGCGCATGATCGACGAGCAACCGGCGGATGATCGTTGCACCTGCCGCTAACAACTCGGGGCGTTCGGATCCATCCAGGTTTCGTTGTTGGGCCAAACGAAGATACGCATCATGGACGAGAAGTGTAGGCTGCAACGAGTGCCCGGCGTATTCACGGGCAAGCGCCTTGCTCGCAATGTCGTGCAACTCCGCATACAGCGATTGATTAAGTTCTGTGTCTCGTGGTGGTTCGCTCACAATCCCAGTCCAGGGCCTTGTTTCAGTGACTCCAGCAAAGCTTGGCCAACACCCGTCGGCAATCACCATGGTGCGCTCACAAGCCATGGCGACGTTTGATTCTGATTCACTCAAAGAATCTATCAAAATCTCCCGCGATTTTTTCGATTCGAGATTTGCCGGGTACGACGCGGGACCGTGTATGTCCGTCGCAACGACTCACTGAAACCCTGAGAATAGCTGAGCCGTCTCGTCCGCCACCGATTGAACGTCACTCACCTGCGATCGACAGAAAACTCTCGTGGTCATGGAGCGTGATTTCGTCGCCTCGCCTGACAATCCAGATCAATTCGGCGAGTGGCTCTCCGGCCGTCTCGATCATTTCCCCCGCGGGCGTCAGCGTAAGCACATTGCCGTTGCCGACATGGACCAAGCTCCAGAGTGGTGAGCGGTCCGTCACGCGCCAGCAGACCAATGCGTCGGATCCATTTGCGGTGTCTGAGGTGGAAGCGTTGTGCCCCCAGCTGATAAATCGGGGATCACCCGGACGACGAGAGGCCATTCCGTGCCGACGACCGTAGCGTTCGGTCACCGCCGTTGAGTCAATGATCTCACCGGTCTCCGTATTGCGAATCTGAAACTCTTGACCCGCTTGGAGGAAGCAAGCGTCATCCAGATGGATCGCGGAAGCGGCCGCTTGCCGCCGGGGTTCTTCAAAGTGCCACAAAAGTTCCGACTCACCAAGCCGCTGAAGGGCACAGTGTTTCGTGTTTCCGAGTACCCCGGAAAGTAGCAAGCTGTCCTCATTCAACCAGTCGACGCCATAGACCCATCGATTCTGTGGGAAAGTTGTGGAGTGCACCGTCGTCCCGTCCGCGATCTTCACCACCTTCAGTTCCGCTTCCGATGTGACGATGGCCACCAACTCGCGGCTAGGTGAGATCGCGGTACTCGTGATCTGATCATTATCCGTCCAAAAGGTGTTTGGCGCGCCCGTCGTTTGGTCGGTGGTTTGCAGCGTCACGCGTTTCTTCAGCGTTTTGCGACGGACAGTCCAAGGTCCCGGTTCAAACTGTGAAGACGGATTCACGCGGAGCCTTCCTCCGTCCCCATCTACCGCAGCGAGTCGTTGGCCGCGGAATAGAATCTGGAATCCGCCGTCGACACCCGCCCCAGCATCGGCTATCGCTTGGATGCCGCCCAACTGCGCCAGCGTCTTGCCATCGGGATCAAGAATACGAAGCAATCCATCCTGTCCGACAGCGAGGCAATCGCCCTGAGGTCGCCAAGCGACTTTGGCACGGCCCCATAATTGATCGAACTCTTCTCGCCGCAGAAGTTTCTTGTCGATGTACCAAGTGAAGGTGTCGCGATAACCCATCGCGGATTTGTTGTCGCTGGCACGGAACGAAATCGACTCCATCTCCGGCGGCCCGGCAACGCGAAAGACGGTGCGAAGATCCGTAGCCCTCAACAGATCCGGCTTCGTGCTTCGGGCCACTCCGACGTATTTTCCATCGCTGGTCCACTCGATGTCGCGAATGGGGCTCGGTGAGTACGCTGACGCCGTCGGTTGCTTTGCGAATGCGCCCGCTTGATAGGCAAAGACATAGAGTTCGTTCTTCCGCGACACGGCGACTCGTCCCCCGTCGACCGCCCAAGCGAAGCTCCGAATCACGCCATTGATTTTGCTTTCCAAAAGCTCAAACGAATCCTTTCGGACGAGCCGGAGTCCCTTCCCAGTTGCGACGCCGATCAAATCTTCCTTCGGGTGAACGCTGATCTCATCGATCTCATCCATCTCGATTCGTTTTCGAATCTCGGTGGTGGCAACATCGATCTCGAGCAACTCGTCTTGCGTGTGAGCGAAGATCGACCGGTCATCATAACTCCACTTCGCGGAGAGAATGTGGTCGTTGCGGCTTGAAAGAATCGAAACGAGAAGAAGCTCTCCTTCCTTCCATCGATAGACCCGAGGGTGACCATCGGTTGACGTGACCAAGAGAGACTGACCATCACGCGACCAATCAAGACAACGAACACGGCCCCGCGGCGCGATCGTTTCCAACTGCCACTCGTCGATCCCCGGAAACCTTGCCGGAGTAAGCACCAGCCCATCCAATTCACCCTCGCGCGGACTCGGTCGCCATGAAAATTCGCGCGCGTGAGGAGACGCCGTGCCCCGTTCATTCATTGCGAAGGGTCCGGCAGAACGATTCCGGTTTTGGAATACGAAAACGATCCCCAACACGAACAGGATCACTCCAAGAACTCCCAAGACCACTTTCGCGTGGCGCGAAACGTTCGTCGTCGTGGACTTTGTCTCAACCGCATCAAGAAGGCTCGTCAGTCCATGTGTCGGATCCGCCAGGATCACATCGGTGTCGCCCTCCGTCGGCAGACTCTCCAGTAAACGCACGCAATCATTTGATTCGGCGAACGCTTCGAGCTTCTCAGTGACCGCCTGCATCGACGTCGGGCGGTCATCAGGATTTTTAGCCAGCAGCTCATCGACGAGTGGCTGCAACTCATGGAACGACTCTATCGAATCGCCGACCACATCGCTCAGAGGTAGCGGGAATTCAGAACGATGAGCCCGAATCAACTGCTCTTTCGAGCGTTCTTGAAGATGCCCAAACGGTGTGCGTGCCGTCAAAAGAAAATACAGGGTGCAACCGAGCGAGTAGATATCACTGGTGACATCGCATTTCGGTGGATGATCGAACTGTTCCGGCGCCATGAATGCCAAAGTTCCGAGCATCGGGGAATCGTCACGTTGGCTCCGCAGCCGCGCCGTGCCCAGGTCCAAAACTTTGACGTTGCCATGACGGTCGATCATCAAATTCGAAGGTTTGACATCCCCATGAACGAGGTCTTGTTCATGGGCATAGTGCAACCCGGTGGCGGCATCCCGGATGAGCGCACACGCTTCTTTCACCGCGAGCGGGCCTGTTACTTTGATCAACCTCGAAAGATCCACTCCATTGATCTTTTCGGTGACCAGATAGGGCATGCCGTCGGCGATCCCTGCGTCGGTCGCGCTGACGATATTCGGATGGACCAGGCTACCGTGTGCTTGCCATTCGCGGCGGACACGCTCGGCTTGACGGCGCGTGAGCTTGCGATCCCCAGCCAAAATCTTTAGAGCAAAGGGCCGTCCCAATCGTCGGTGCTTGGCCTCGAAAACGGTACCCATTCCGCCCGCCGCGATTTGTCGCACCAGCCGATAAGGTCCGATATCGTAGGGAAGATCGACATGACGGAGGTTTTGCCGCGATGAACCTGGGGTCACATCACGCATCCAATCGGGCAACGAAGTCGTCGGCGTCGCGGCACGTTCCCGGAGTCCGGCCAATTCGGCATCCAACTCGGACTTTGCCTCGAGATCCGCAACGCGATTTTGGCAGCTGTCACACTGATCGACATGCGTGATCAACGCTTCGACTGCTGCGGGTTCGAGCGAACCGGCAAGCATTTCTTGGAGTTGATCGTCAGAAGGGCAGGTGGTGACGGACATGGCAAAAGTCTAATGCGCCGACTTGGACACCTCTTTAAACACCGCCGAGTTCGCTCCGCAGTTTTGCCAAAACACGCGACTTGGCCTTGTACACCGTCCAGACGCTGACGCCCAAATCCTCCGCCACGTCCTTGGCTTCATCGCCGTCGATCACGACCCGCCAGAATGCCGTCCACGTCGCGACATTGAAGTCGATCTTGAGCGTTTCGAGTGCTCGAAGATGCAAATCAGTGACATCGTCCGGGTGTTCGGGACGATCGTCCGGTACCTGTTCGATCAACTGCAACGCGTCAGTCCCGCCCGGGGCCGCGGGGCTCTTCGCCCATTTGCGAAAGTGAAGAGCGATTCGGTTTCGAGTGATCGTCCAGAGCCAACCGCGAAAGGTCGCCGCGTCACCGTCATGAGAGTACTCCGAGATCGCGCGAAGGACGTCGCTCATCACTTCTTGGCTGATATCGGAGGCGTCGGCCTCCTGCACGCCGCTTCGTTGGCACCACCGGTAGATCAACGGCGCGTAGATCCGTACCAATCGCGGCCATGCGTTCCCCGTGTCACCGCCTTCCTGAATGGCGAGGATCAGCGTCGGGGAAGTCAGGTTGTCGAGAGCTTCGTCAAGCGTATGCATGGGGCACCCTGGGGACTTCTGCAGGCTACCTATCGCCCCGTCGAAACACAAACCCGTTTCAACGTTGAGCAATCAACTCCACACCACAAAAAACGATGTTAACGAAAAATTCGATCGATCCTTTCGATGCCGAGTGGACCGGCCTCCAGTCAGAGTCTCTCGTCCAGGCCCAATCCTTCGCCGATTCGGCGATCCTCCTCCTCGTCGTCCAAGGTCTCTGAAAACCGGTTTCCGAAGAGGAAGTCGACTGATTGTGCGCCGAGTCCGAATCCGTCCAATCGGTTGACCGAAGCGACACCCTCCGCCTCGCCTGATTCCTCATTTCCGGTCTGGGAACTGAGCAGGTTGATCACGTTGAGTGCATCTCGCGGTGAAACAACTCCATCCTTGTTGACATCGAATGGAGAATCGATCGCAAATTCTGCTGTCGTCGCGCTATCCAAGTGATTGATCACCCGCAACGCATCGGACGCCGAAAGAAGACCGTCGGAGTTTGTGTCTCCAGAACCGTCCGCGCTGGCTGTTGCCAGCGGTGCATCGCTCTCAACGTGGAAGAAGCTTCCTCGGACGGAGAATTCGCCTTCGTTGGGTTTTCCGTTCCACTGGTTCGCTAGGAACTCCAAATCGCCGCCGTAGTAGCCTTGATCAATGCCGTGTACCGTGCCGACCGCATTCAGAAGTGGTTCAATCGTGTCTTGATCGAAGTCCAGCTTGGCAATCAAGCGATCACTGTCTTCCGGTGCGAATTCCACCCACTCGCTGTTGGAATTGTATTGCCACCTGTCATCGACATATCGGACAGCAATCATCTGTCGATCGTTACCGCTTCGCGGTCCAGGGGACGGCAAGCGTTCGAAGAGGTCTTCGGCACTGAACAGGATGTAGCCGTGGCCTGTGGCGTCGTCCGCAACGGCAATGCCCTGGTCGATGGATTCGACCTCCACCGTTGTGAGTTGAGGTGTCGAGACGACAACGTCAAGGTAGGTTCCCTCCACGGTGAACTCGCCGTCGTTCGGTCTTCCGTTCCACTGGAATGGAAGGAACACGAGATCACCCTCGAGGTATCCCTGCTCGACTCCCTCGACTCGCCCCTGTCGACCCTTCAAGTCCACCATTGTCTCGTTGTCAAAATCGACCTCGGCGATCAGTCGGTCCGACTTCAGTGGCACGAAGGGGAGCCAGTCCGAGTTGTCGTTGTAGTGCCATTGTCCGTCTCGAAATTGGACGGCGATCAGGTGCTCGCTGTTGTCTTGGAACGGAGGCGAAGGCAAACGGTCGGCGAGGTTTTCGAGACGGACAATGGCACTACAACGACAACTCGGACTGGCTCCCCTTCGTG
>JBCBOT010000308.1:0-10049 GCA_039821165.1 Planctomycetota bacterium
TCCCAGAATTCGAGCAATTTGGAATCTCCAGCGTTAGGTTCGCATTGTCCGGGGGTTGCCAGGCTGTCAAACTGGAGTGTCGAGAGGACGCTTTGCCATCGTTTGTGCGAACGTCGGGTCTCGCAAGTAATCAACGGCTCGCCCGCGGCTGCCGCCGTTTTTTGCTCACCCTTTAATTGCCGCCTCCCGGGACTTTATTTGCCTCATCCGCACGTTGAGGTCCCGTTCCCCCACAACACTGTTCAAAGTTCCGTGCTTGAGTCTGCGCGGTGGTTTGGGCGCCGACTTCGCATAGTTGAGATCCATCATGTCCAAAACGCCCGCCTCGCTCCCTGACATTCAATCCACGGGTGACCATCGTCAAGTGGCGATTAATAAGGTGGGTGTGACGAATGTCCGTTACCCGATTTCGCTTCGCACTCCTGGTTCCGGACAGGGCAACGAATTCATTCACACGGTTGCGACGATCAACATGTTCGTTTCGCTTCCACACGATGTGAAAGGAACGCATATGTCGCGTTTCCTAGAAGTACTCAACGAGTATCACAACGATCTGAGCGGTGACACCTTGCGGTTGGTCGCCAACTCGATGAAGGAGAAGTTGGAATCCGACCAGGCATACTTGGAAGTCAGCTTTCCTTATTTCGTCAACAAGCCGGCACCGGTCACGGGCCAAACCGGCAAACTGGATTTCGACGTCACGTTCGAATTGGCAAGCAACGGCGATGACGACTTCATTATGACACTGAAGGTTCCTGCAACGAGCCTTTGCCCCTGTTCGAAAGAGATTTCGAGCTACGGTGCACACAATCAGCGATGCGATATGACCGTGAAAGTCCGGCTCGCCGAAGGTGTCCATCTTTGGATCGAAGAGCTGTTCGCGATGGTCGAAAAGTGCGCCTCAACTCAGGTTTTCAGCGTGCTCAAACGACCGGACGAAAAGTGGGTGACGGAGCGTGCTTACGAGAACCCGAAGTTCGTGGAAGACATCGTTCGCGACCTCGCGGTGACGCTCAACGAAGACGACCGCATCGTTTGGTACCAATGTGCCAGCGAGAACTACGAATCGATTCACAATCACAATGCCTACGCGTTCATCGAATGCGACAAACGTGAATCGTGATTGATTGACCGAGCGAGCAGAGGATTGGGGCAAGCACTATTTGAGGCGTCGCCGAAACTCGCGGGCCGATTCCTGAAGAGCCAGCGGAAGCTTGCTGCGTAGAAAGTTACTACCGCGAAACCAGGACGTCGGTTCGGCGAAAGCGAGACGTGCTTCGATGAAGACAACGCCGCCTTCTATCTGAGCCGTGTGCAGCCAGCCATGAAAGCCTCGGTACTCTCCATCGGCCTGTTCCGTCTGCCAGCGGTTCTCAAATCGTTCATCCACACGAAAGTCGAGCCGCTGGCGTTCCGCTGACGAAGTCGATTCAACGCGAATGACGCCCTCGAGTTTCACTTTGTCGAGCAACTTGAAGTTGACCGGGTGATACTGGACATCTCCCGACGCGTCGTCGATGCCACGCGACGACAGTTCAGTTTCGCTCAACGACTCGGCTTCTGCTGTATCCGAATCCGCGAACAGTCGACGCATCATCGAATCCGATTGCAGCGTCTCCATGTCAACATGCGCGATCATCGCGACATGGACGAGCTGGCCGACTCGCTCGCCTTCACCATCTTTGATGTACTGAAGTCGAATCCGCACTGGGGCGACAACCGAGTCGCGGGCAAACTGGCGATACGAGAGACCGCCGATGATGGACTCGATCACGGCTTGCGGCTCGTCGGTTTCGCCTGAAAGCGTTGGCTCGGGCAGCGTCACGGAAACCGATCCGATTTGAATCGTCTGCTCCTTCGACGGCGTCTCATTTTGCGCGTACGTCTTCGGGGAAAGCAGCAGCAGTAAGCCTGCGATCAGCAATCGATGGATCGCTGCGCGAGTCAATTGACGAATCCCGGATAGCGCTGCTGGAGTTCTTGACGGGCTTCTGCGGCTCGCTCGGCTCGGCCCACCTTGGGCCAAAGTTCGACCAACCTTCCCAGAGCCTTGGCGTGAGCATCGCTCTGGCCGGAGAACATCAGGTGAGTGTGAAGGTAAGACAGAATGGCGCCTTCGATGTCACCGGCGGCCTCGTAGCTTGCGCCCTGGGCGTTGTACACACGTGCCGACATCTCGATGTCCGTGGGATTCAGTTTTTCGATCAAACTCTCGACGAGTGACAGCCCTTCCTTACCCTTTCCATTACGAGCCAGCGCGACGGCTTGGCCGGCCTGGGCGAGCACTTTCAGCCGCAACGCTTCGGCGGAGTTCACGCTGACTGACGCCACGTCGCCGAACGCCGCCTCCGCTTGTGCGACATCGCCTTTTTCAAGGTTTGCAACACCGACCAGGTAACGAGACTCGATCTTGGATTCGGCGGAGGGTGCATCCTTCAAAGCGCCGTAGTACTGAATGGCCTTGTCGTATGCTTTGGTCGCCAACGCAAGATCGCCGAGCAGCTTGGCGACAGAGAAGAAGTGATACGAGTTGCTATTGTTCCGGGCGAATCCGATGGCACCGGCAATCGCGGCATTGCGGTCGCCGCGTCCCGCTAGGGCGAGCTTCGCGTTGCACAGGACGACATAGTATGTCGCCTCGGCACGCACCACGTCGCGGGTGAGTTTCTCACCATCGATCCCCTTCAGCTCAGTCAGTGCTTGCTCGTATTGACCATCGATCGCGAGTTCACGACCACGATTCAATTCTGTGGGTTCACGCTGAAAGAGAATCTTGCGAATCTCGGACGAATTGAAATCTCGAACTTTCGCGCCAGTCTTCAGCTTGATGCCGCCCTTGGAAGTTTCTGTCACGGTACCTGCCGACGCCGAATTGCTGCCGACGACATAGACGCGATCCATCTGCGCCGTCGCGCTCGCCGCGAATGTCGCCACGAAAGCCACCGCGAGGAAATGGACTCGAGTTTGCTTCAGTGCTTGGGCCATGACTTGGGATCGATGCTGAGTTGCTAAGAGAGAGTAAGACAAGATGCTGGTGCGTTCTTGGGGAGTTGGACGAGTGACGCGAACCGTCTTAGCGAAGTCCCTTTTCGACTTGCTTGAGCAGATTTTGATACTTCGCTTTCATCTTTGCACCGCCCATCTCAGGGAACAGTGCTTCGACCCGGTTGATCACCTTGGATGCCTGCTGAAGTTCGCTCTTTCGTTTCTTCAGGGTTCCCATTCGATAGAGAACGTAGGCCACGTGGTAGCGTGACTCGAAAAACTTGTCTCGAAACTGGGGATTGCGGCTCGTTTTTTGACTGATCGCGTCCCACCCCCAGATGGTATTTTTCTTGTCGGCACCAGGACGCCCACCTTTAAGCGCCGCCGAGTAGGCCTTGTAGCCGGTGGTGGGTTTGAGATCGGCGGCCCAAGATTCGTATGTTTGGGCACCTTCGAATTGGGCATCAAGAGTGTTCGGATTCGCGGTGAGGACTTTCTGAATCGCGTTGAGGGCGGGCTGATATTCCCCGATCAATCGATGCGAACGTCCGACGAGGTAACCCGTGGTGACATCGTCCTGGTCTTCGAGCTTTTGAAGGGCCCGGTTGGCCTGAGTGATCAAGTCGAGTGCCTGTCCGGTGGCTTTGGTTTGCCCAGGCTGCATCAACGTCTCGCCCATGGACATCAAGGTTTGACCGACCCAGCGATTGGTCGCCTGATCGTCGGTCGCGTCGGAGATTCGTTGCAACAACGCGCGAAACGCTTCGATCAGTTTCGCTTGTCGCGCCGGGTCCGCGAGTTCCAGTTCTTCCTTGATGTCGTTTGCCAAACGGATGTAGATGGCGGCTAGTTCACTCTGGGCATCGGGACCCTGAAACGCTTGACGAAGAGCTTCCATCGTCGTGGTCATGCGATCCAGGCTCTGACTCGGGTCGGCCGCCTTGAGCATCTTCCCGACGAGCGCTTTCAGTTCGACTTTTCGAAACTCGCGGGTAAATGTTTCCGAGGGAGAACCGAGAGTTTCGACGAGTTTGGCGGGGCCGAATTTGGGGTGATCCAACACGGTGAGCGCTTTGTCCGCGTTCTTCTGAAACTGATGAATCTTGGCCAAGACTAACGCGGCTTTCATAACCTCGACGTCGGCGTTGCCCTCGAGTTCGTCCAGACCTTGCTGCAAGTTTTCGATCGCCTTGCCGGCCAACAAGTCCGATTTCTCGAGGTCTTCGGCTTCCCGGGCAAGCACCGACGCATTCCACAGCAATTGCCCGAGTAACCGTTTGAAGTAGCCACGCTCTCGTCCGGCAGGCATTTTGTCGATCAGGGCCTGAGCACCGTCGTAATCGTCTTTGCGAAGCAGCAACCGAATGCGAATCCCCTGAGCCTCGGCGGCCTTGGGGTCATTGGGCCAAGTCTTGGTCAGATAGTTACCCAGCGACTCCAACTGTCGCATCAAACCGTCGTTTTGATCTTCGGGGACTTCGGTGAGCAGCATCTGCATGGCGTTGAGCGCAATCAGACCACCACGCAGCCCCATTTCTGCGCCGGGGGCGTGCCGCGCGAGAAAACTCCCCGTGACGACGGCGTCACGATGGAGACGCTGCTGATACAGAAAATACGTCAGCAAGAAACGCGCCTGATTGATGGTTTCGTTGTCGGTCTCTTTGTTGACCATGACCAGTCCCGCGCGGAGGACTTGGGAGCCGACGGAATAGGATTCGACGAGCTGTTTCTCGAGAGACTGTTTTTGCTGTTTCAGCTGTGGTGTTTCGTCCTGCTTGGCCAGCAGCTTTAGGCCTTTGTCGATTTCGCCGGTGCTGACATAGACTTCGCGGGCTCGTTCGATCGCGTCTTCGAAACTCTTGGGCGGTTCGGCGGTCGGCAATTTGGGCGCGTCGTTTTTATCGATGCCCATGTCCGCAAGCAGCGTCCTGACTTCCTCCAAGTGGGAGCCGGGAACCTTGCTCGCGTCCTGCAGTAGTTCGCGGCCTTCACTCGTGGCGCGTCCAGCCTCACCCCGTTTGACGGCTTCATCAGCGGCGTTGGCAAGATAGGCTTTGGCGAGTGCGAGTCGGAACTCCTGAACCGAGGGAGCGGTCTTTTCGTTAGGTCGTATCTCGCGGACCCAGGGGGAGACGCGGTCGATAGCCTCTTTGTATTTTGGCGGAGACTGCTTGAGCTTGAGCCGCGCGTAACCGGCCGCCGCAAGGAACTTGGCATCGCGAAGATTGTCCGCTTCTGGCTGCTCGAGCATCAGCAAGAAATTCTCTTCGGCTTTGGCGTCTTGGCCAAGCCACTCGGCGATTTGACCGAGGTGCATCAACGAAACGGCGCCTTCGGCATACTTGTGATACTTCTTGTTGAGTTCGGTGAAACGTTTCGATGCTTCATCCAGATTTGCCTTGCCGTCTTTCTTGCGGTCCTTGGCGGTCTTGCCGGCAAGTTTGAGGGCGTCTGCGGCGTTCAATTGAGATTGCAAGTATTGAAAACGGTATTCGTCGCGTCTCTTGGCCGCTTCGGGGTCCGTCTTGGGGTCAATACTCTGGCCTTTGAGCTGCTCAAGTTTGCCGCGCAGGTCTGACACGATCCCATCGAATGTCTTGGAGGCCGCGAGGTACGAATCCCGAGCCGACTGTCGAGCCGACGCATCCACCTCCCCGGCCAGAAACTGAGACGCGCGGAAGAGCTGGAGTTTTCCGAGTTGCAGCCGAGCCTCGGGAGCACGGGGATGACTGGGCTTTTTCAAGAACGACTGGAGTGCGTTTTCCGCGTTCGTGAAGGCCTCATCGCGATCATTGCTGTTGCGGCTCCGCAGGGCGGCATCGATGTGCGTTTGTGCTTTTTCGAGTTCGATCGCGGAGACAAACTCCGGATCGACTCCTGGAAACTTGGAGACTCGGTCGAGGTAGGTGATTGCCGTGTCAAAGTAGCCGGCGTTGCGGAGTTGCTTGACGAACGCTTCGGCGGGTTCACCCTGGCCAAAAGCGGGTGTTGTCAGCAGAACAAACGCGACAAAACCTGCGACTGAAACACGCATTCGCGTGGCGGAACTACGCCCGGTCCAAACCTGATTCATCCGCATTGGTTTTTCTGCCACAGAAGACTTGGAATAGAGTGGAGGTTGGCTGCACGCTCTGCCTCCCCCACAATCTAGGTTAGAGAGGTCGAAACGGTCATTCAAGCGCGTCCCCCGCAGTCGCCGGAGCACCCATGCGGATTCCATCGCAATTTAACGATTCGAGCCTTTATCGGCCCGAACGCGGGCGGGACGACCGCCAATCCAATCGCCGGCGACACGTTCCTGCGGGTTCATCCGGCGAATGGCGTCGGATTATCCGGCTTGGCGTCGCCTTGTTATTCGTCGTCGTGATGATGCGGGAGGCCGCACGCCCGGGAATTTACCAGCCCTTCTTCGAGCAATCCGGATCTGCGGGGGAACAGTGGCGGGCTGTGGCCATGCAGAACACGGCCCCCGAATTTCTCAAGCCGCCGTCGCAAACCTCATTGACCGCGCGGGCGTCGCAACCGAGCCCGGTTTCGACGGTCCCCCAGCAACCGTTTGATCCCTCGGTTTGGGTCGACAAACTGGACACCGAGCAACAGCGTGCTTGGGCCGCCGCCATCGTGCAGTGGTCACGGGGCCGAGCGTTGAGCGACGAAACGTCCGACACAACTCGGCTTTCAACGCAGGTCATTGCGAACTCGATTCACCTTCTCGAAGAGCTGCAGCGCGAAGAAGACGCGGAGGTGATCGCGTCCCTCACTGATCTGGATCCGGATTCCAATCCGAACTGGGACACGATTCGCTGGTGGGCAGCTCCATTGTTGCGCGCGCTGGACGCGGCGGCGCTAGAACGTGTCTCGGACGGGACATTTTGGACGGGCGAAGACGCCGACGCGTTTTACCTCCAACTGGCCAGCGCTGACAAGTTAGAGGCAACAGACACAGAGACCGTCGGAACACTTCCCTTGCTGCACGAGCCGAACGTCTACCAAGGAAAGCGAATCCGCCTCGTTGGTCGAGTCGGCGTTTGCGAACTCAAAGAAGCAAAACCGAATGCATTTGGCATCAAGCAATACTGGCGCACCTGGATGGTTCCCGAAGACGGCGGCGTGCGTCCCATTGCATTGATCACGACCGAGATGCCCGACGCACTCTCGGAACACCTGGTGGACGGCGAGTGGAACGCAAAGAACGCGTTCTCGAATCCGAAGGGCGAATTCGTCGCAGTCGGACGATTCCTCAAGCGGCTGCCGTACCGTTCGTCGGTCGGCTCGGATTTGGCTCCGGTCGTAGTCGGACGAATAGTCGCGACTCGAGACACAACGGCGAAGGTCACTGCAAAACCAAGCGACCCCGTCGCAAAAGGCGCGGCAGTGTCTTGGAAAACAGCGGGACTCTTTGCGGCTGTATTGGGCGGCGTCGGAATCGCTTTTCTCTTGATGAGTCGCGCCGCGGCCGATGCGAAACGATCGCGAGAGTTGCGTCAGCGTGCTTGGTCCGAAACCGAGATTCAGATCGAGGGCTACAACGAGAATGATGCTCGCAACGAGGAGATGCGATGAAGTTCATTGTTGCGTTGGTTGTGTTGGTGTGGCTCGGTTTGAATTGCCATGCCGACACCGCACTTCCGCTCTTGAGCGGTTTCGATTCGGCACGTCTGGCCAAGTGCTACCCGATTCGCGACACGGATTCTGCCGGCGAAGCGGCAAAATTGATCTATCGTCTGCGAAAGGCGAACCCGAACACGCTCAAGAAACTGGCCACCGCTCTTCCCAAAGAAATCGGTTCGGCGACAGTCGGCGACGTGTTTGAAGTAGAGGGCAAGCTCGAAAAGATCCGCCAGTACGAGGTACCCGGCGATCTTTCCGACTACCTGGACCTGGATCAGTTCCAAGAGCTTGTCTTTAGCGAGTCGCCGCTGGGTGACGTTTCGTTGTTGGTGCCGCCGTTGGATGGCAAAGCGTCGCGAGAGGATCGCGTCGCGTCGACCGCGATGCTGCTCTACCAGGATGACAAGCGTGTCGTGTTTGCGGCGGGTGACGCCGCGTGGTTCCCGACACTGGCGTCCAATGAGGGTATCCGGCTGCTAACGTCTGCCGGGGTCGACGCGTCAGGAATTGCGGCGGCCGCGACAAGGAACCGTCGCAAGCTCGAGGCGGCAGACGGCGAGACGTTCTACTCGATGCTGGGCGCGACCACGCAGCTCGTCACGGGGGAGTCGCTACCGGAGCCGAAACCGCTCGAACCGATCGCCTTGCTGGAGTTCCCTGAGGAGCACCACGGCGATTGGATTCGCATGCGAGCTGCGACGGTGCGGATCACCAAAGTCAACGTGACCGATGAGACGCGTCGGCAACAGTTGGGGCAGGACCATTACTTCCAAATCGATTCGAGTGGTGATCTCGGGAAAACGATGGTCAAGCTGAAACGGCCCGAAGGCGAGCCGATTGAGATGAGCGGAAAGTATCCGATTTCGCTGGTCTCGTTGCGACTTCCAGAGTTCCTGGAAAGCGAATTCGAGTCGGAACAGACGGTCGTGCAGATGATCTCAGCGCCGGTTCGCATCGACGGCTTCTTCTACCGCCTTTGGAGCTACCGAAACGAGTTCATTGATCAACGTGGGGGAGGCAGCCAGATCGGGCCCTTGATTGTCGTCGCCCGTTGGCAACGGATCGAGCCACCACGGGGAGACGACGGCGGTATCGCGTTGCTCGGTTACCTGATGGCCGGAGGAGTGATCCTTGCGATCGTATCGACGTTCATCTGGAGTCGTCGAAATGCGGTGGTCGACGCAAAGTTACGAGAGAAGCAGCGGGAAATCGACGTCATATGGGCGAAGCGACGTCAGGCGGAAAGCACCAGGACATCGACGTCTCGCTGAACTAACCGCGAATGGATCGTCTGGCGATGGCGCGAAATCCCCGACCGTCCTCTTGACCATCTTGGGGCCATCGAGACGATTGGGCTTCTTACCCCATGCCTTCCTCGACCCGTCAACGGAAAGATTCGCAATGCGTCGTGCCAAAATCTCGATTATTGGAGCCGGAAACGTCGGAGCCACCTGCGCCCATTGGTGTGCGGCCGCAGAACTTGGCGACATCGTGTTGTTGGATATTCCGCAAACGGAAGACATGCCGAAGGGCAAAGCGCTCGACTTGATGGAGTCGTCGCCGATCATGGGTTTTGATTCCAACATCACGGGAACGACCAACTACGACGACACCGCCGACAGCGACGTGATCGTGGTGACGGCGGGTATCCCGCGGAAGCCTGGTATGAGTCGCGACGATCTGCTGGCCACCAACGCGAAAATTGTGACCAGCGTCGGTACCGAAATTAAGCGGACCAGTCCGAACGCGATTGTGATCGTGGTGAGCAACCCGTTGGACGCCATGGTCCAGCAAATGTGGAAGGTGACTGGATTCGACAAGTCGCATGTGTGCGGCCAAGCAGGCGTGCTGGACACCGCACGCTACCGCACCTTCTTGGCGATGGAACTCGGGGTCAGCGTTGAAGACATCAGCGCGTTGCTGATGGGAGGCCACGGTGACACGATGGTGCCGCTGCCTAGTTGCACCAGTGTCGGTGGGATCCCCGTGACCCAACTGGTCGATTCGGCGCGGTTGGAAGAGATCGTTGATCGTGCACGTAAAGGCGGCGCGGAGATCGTCGGTTTGCTCAAGACGGGAAGCGCCTACTACGCGCCCGCAGCAGCGTGCGCGCAGATGGTCGAGGCGGTCGTGAAAGACAAGAAACGATTGATTCCCGTCGCGGCGCTCTGCGAAGAAGAGTACGGCGTGGGTGGGTACTACGTTGGGGTGCCGGTGATCTTAGGCAGCGGTGGTGTCGAAAAGGTGATCGAACTGGAACTCAACGAAACCGAACAAGCCGCCTTCCAAAACAGCGTCGATGCGGTGAAGGGTTTGGTCTCCACCATGAACGGCTTGCTCGAATCCTAGTCCCACGCTCATGCGCGATCGGGCTGTCAGATGCAATAGCCCGATCGTGTTTTTTTGGTTGCTTTCGACGCGGTCAACCTCGGATTTTTAAAAAACTTAATTCA
>JBCBOT010000309.1:0-10020 GCA_039821165.1 Planctomycetota bacterium
ATCACGGCTATCAACTCATCACCGGAACTATTTCCGGTGTCGTTTCAAACGACCTCAATGGTGATGGCGTCATCGACACCGGCGAGCAGGGTGTCACCGGCGTGACCGTCTTTCTCGATTTGAATGAGAACGATTGGCCGGACGCCGGTGAACCGTCGACGGTCACTGCTTCTGACGGCAGTTACACCATCGCGGATGTGTTGCCCGGTGAGTATCTCGTCAAAGCGGTACCGCCGCGGTTTTTTCGCCATAGCGATGCCTATCCTCGTGAAGATCGGTTGTTCGCAGTGAACCGCACGAGTCCGAGTAATTCGCTAAGGCTCTATGAATTGGACCCGACCGATGGCTCGGTTCTGGAAACGCAGTTGCTCGATGTACCCGAGTCGAGCGCGGTGGCACTTGAATACGACGGTCAGCGACTGCTGCTTGTTCACGATGAAGAGCAAATGATTTATGAACTGGCGACCGACGGGAACATCATCGATAGCCGCAGACTGGGTGAGCCGCTCGTTGGCGGACCGAGTGCCGGTTTTTCCGATCAGACCGATTATGGGTCGGTGGCAATCGGCGGCGTGACGTACCACGTTCGCAGGTTGTTGGACTCCCTTGAATTGGTGCGTTACATCCCGGAAAGCGACACCTTTGTTCGATGGTTGCCGGTCACCTGGGACTGGGGGCTCGAGACGATTCCGGCAACGCCGCCCTCGATTCCAAACTATGGGCGGTTCGCCGTGGGAGCTTCTGCGGACGGAACCAAGATCGTGCTCGCTTCGGAAGACGGACGCGACATTTTGATCGATCCCCGAACGGGCATTGCTACGTTTGAGACGGCCGCCATCGCGGACAGTCGCGTTGACACCGCGTTGGCTGGATTCGGCGGCAGACACTACAAGGCTTTTGTGGGAGCGCCTGTCGAAATCTACGACGAATCGGGAACTCTGATCGAGACATGGCCACACTTCGCGACGTTGGTCGGCCTGGGCGGTGCGGCTTCATCGGTCGCTGGTGTCGTCGTGACGCTCGATGAGACTCAGACGATTTCCGAGGTGAATCATCACCTGCAATCAACCCTCAGTTCGCTCACGGGCAGGGTTTTCGAAGACACCAACGCGAACGGGATCCTTGACGCTACCGAATCGGCTCTTGCAAACGTCGATGTCTATGTCGACGTCAATCGAAACCGAATGTTTGATTTCGGCGAGCCAGTTGTCTCGACAGATGCGTCGGGTGTTTATCGCTTTGAGGGTGTCCCAGATGGCCAGTACGTCATTCGGCAGATGCCCGTTGCTTCCAAACTGGCGCGTGCCATGACCGATGATGCGGTTCGGCTCTTTGGAATCCGCGAAGGCGATAACGCCATCGAAATTCGAGAGCTAGATCCCGTCACGGGAGCGAGTCTAAGGGTGATCCCGACTCCGGCTTGGATCACAACTACGGCCGGCATGGCCGCCTCTGGAAACGACCTCTACGTCGCTGGTGGCGACCAACTCGCCAGGATTGATACTGAAACAGGCAATCTCGAGTACTCGATGACGATCGGCACAGCGTCGATCAGCGGCATCGCGATCCTCGGTGACATCGCCTACCTCCAGGATTTCGTCACCGAAGAGATTCTCGTTTTTGATTTGCTTCGGCGGCGTGTTGTTCGTCGCATGGATTTGGGACTCATCAACAACGGTGTCGCGGGGTCGATTGATCTGTCCTTGAGTCTTGGTGAAGCCGCAGACGGACAGAACCTGGCGGTAGGGCAGTCGTCTACCATCCTGATCGTTGACCCGCTCACCGGGCTGATTGTTGATGAACAGGATCTCTGGTCTACGAACGGTCTCGCCGCTGCGGGCGAGGAGTTGTTTGTCGCGCGAACGAGTCAGGTGAGAGCCTTCGACAAACTTGGGCTCTTTCGCCGATATCTGCCGGGCCCGGACTACTACGGGTTGGGCGCGGAGTCATCGGCCGCGACGGAGCATCACGTCGCAGTGTTTCCGGAAGAGTCGATCACGGACTTGAGCTTTGCGAATGTGTCAGACACGGGGACGGTTTCTGGATTCCAATTTCAGGACTTCAATGAGGATGGCGTAAAAGACGCCGGGGAGCCTGGGCTCGAGGGCGTCACCGTCTTCGCGGATCTCAACGGGAATGATTGGCCCGACTCGGACGAACCACAAACGCAAAGCGCATCGGACGGCAGCTACACACTGAACGTTCCGTTGGGTCGCCAGCTGATTCGCACCTTGCCACCGGCTGGATTCTCCTCCACTGATGTTCTGGGGACTTCCGACCGTCTCTTTGCTTTGACCTTGTGGCAGGATGCAAGCAACCCACCTAACGACTTCATTCAGCTTCTCGAGGTCGATCCGATCGACGGGCAGGTCTTGTCGCGAATCGACACGGACATTCCTTTCGAGGGTTTAGCGTCGATGGCGTATGACGGTCGCAGGCTGATCGTGACCGACAGTTACCGGGGAACGATCTCGGTGATTGCGACCGACGGCAACCTGATCGGTGAAACTGCATTGCCGGGGGACGACGCATTGGTTCCAGGCCCCGTGGTGATCGACGGAACGGTTTACGTGCTGACTCTGGGCGGTGGGATGCCTTCGCAGTTGATTCGCTTCGATCCCGACTCGTTGCAGTTCTACGGCGCGATGCCGCTCTCTCGACTGGTGGACCAAGACCCGAGCTACGCGTCGGATCTGCTGCCGGCGCTCTCATCAGTGAGCCAGTCCGCCGACGGCCGATCGATCTTGGCGACTTCGACGCGCGACGCCAGGGTGTTCGAGATCGATCCGCTTACCGCGCGTATGGTGGACGCCACCGAAGTGGAGCGTGCCAATAACGCGGCGATGGCGACGAGCCTCAACGGCGAATGGCTGATACGCGGTCAAAATACATCCTTTCTCTTGGACGCCTATGACGGGCAATTCAATCTGCTTCGATCAACGCCATTCATTCCCTCCTTTGGATTGGCGGGCGGTACGTTCGTTGACACGGGAACTGTGGTTTCGGTCGTACCAGTGGCCCTTAGCGGTTTCGATGGTGGACAACGCGGGACAGCCACGACGGTCTCCGGATTGTTTCGCGGGACACGAATGGAAACGGACAGCCCGATGGTGGTGAGGAAGTTGCCGGGCTAACCGTTTACGTGGATGCGAACCGCAATGCAGCGTTTGACAGCGGTGAACTGTCCGCCATCACGCAAGCCGACGGCTCCTATCAACTCAGCGGTCTGTTGCCCGGAGACTACGTCATTCGATTGGCAATGGACGACGATCCGGTGACCACGCTGGAGGACACGACGTTCGTCTATGCGTTGGAAGTCAACGGTACCGATGCGACGATCCGTCGACACGATGCGATTACCAATGAAGTTCTTCGCGAGTTTCCAGCACCGGGGACGGCTTCGTCAGACGCGGGTTTAGCCGTGGGAACGAAGGGAGTTTACTATGCGAGCGGAAACGAATTGTGGGCCTTGGACGGGGAAGACGGGGAGATACAGGGTTCGCTTGTTCTTCCGGCTGGGACCTACACCGGTGTCGCGGCGGTGGGCGATCATGTGTTTGTATTGGATAGCGACAGCGACGTGATTCTCAGTGTTGACCCGGCGACGATGCAGATGGTCAACTCGCTCGACATCAACAGTGTGAACTCAAGCGAGTTTGACTTACTTGGGAGTCTGGGCGAGACTCCGGAAGGCTCCC
Source organism: Planctomycetota bacterium (assembly GCA_039821165.1). GTDB lineage: Bacteria > Planctomycetota > Planctomycetia > Pirellulales > Pirellulaceae > Stieleria. The sequence continues at coordinate 3,699 of JBCBOT010000309.1, forward strand.
GATTGTTTGCACGCGCAAACGACGAGAACCTTGTCATCCATCCCGACACAGGTTTGATCGAACAGCAGGTCGCCTCAACATCCAGCGCCGGTCTGGCGGGTGCCGCAGGTGAGAACTTTCATTCATTCGGCGGCTCGATGCGCGTCGCCAGCCTGGAGGGCGTCGTCGTTCGGCAAACTTCCCTCGGCTACTTTGCGTGGGCAGTCGGCGCGGCCGAGATGATCGGCAGCGAATACGCAGTTCGGGCGGCAACGGATGTCGACTTTGGAAACCGCGACTTCCTGGTTCGACCACTTCCATCGATCACGGGGACGGTCTTTGACGACAACGACTACGACCAAACACGCGGAGGCAGCGAAGAGGGGATCGCGGGCGTGACTGTCTTCATCGACACGAATCTCAATGGAGTGTTGGACGTGAACGAGCCGTTTCGTGTCACTACGGCCGACGATCTCGGAACGACCGAATTCGACGAGGCGGGGCACTACGAATTCGACGACGTTGAGCCGGGAACGTATTCGATCCGTCAAGTTGTTCTGGCCGACTCCGTCGCGACGACGCCATCTGTTCTTGAAGTGGAACTTTCCCCGGCAGGTTCGACGGGCAACGACTTCGGTCAAACCGAATTGACGCTCATCGACGTAGACTATGGCGATCCACAGTCACGCTCGATTGTCAACCGCATCGTTGTCGAGTTCAGCGAGGTCGTGGACATCGATGCCGGAGCATTTCGGATCGAGAATCAGAGCGATACCAACCTGACCGTTGAGACCAGCTTTGTCCTCGACAATTCGGGTTCGGGAACGATTGCGACCGTGATGCTGGCAGGCGATTCGGTCGACGCGTTCGGTTCTCTGATGGACGGCAACTACGAGTTGACGATCCTCAGTACCCATGTTCGAGATTCACAAGGCATCGCGATGGATGGGGATGCCGATGGCGTACTGGGTGGAAATCGCGTCGATCGTTTCTTTCGGTTCTTTGGCGACACCGATGGCGACCGAGACGTGGACGGACAAGACTTCGGCCGTTTCGGCCAGACCTTCCTGAAAACCGACGAGGACTCTGAGTTCAATACACAACTGGATTCGGATGGTGACGGTGACGTCGATGGGCAGGACTTTGGGCGATTCAGCCAACGGCTTCTGACGACGCTTCCGGAATGAGATGTGGCGGGCCGAAAGAAAACGGTTGCCGATTGACTCCTCGGACCACGTTGTGTGTCAGACAAATGCGAGCGTTTTGAGGAATCGTTCGGCAAAGGGACCGTAGTCCTGACCATCGATGTCTCCATCGCCGTCGAAGTCGACACGCGAGTCGAATCCTGGATCGTCGTCGCTGAGCAGGAATGCCGACGCAAACGCACCAAAGTCTTGGCCATCGACGTCGCGATCTCCGTTGCCGTCGCCGAAGAATCGGAACAGGCCATCGTCCATTGCGTCGCCAAAAACGGAGTCGCGAGCCATTGTGGTGCCGGTACCCTGAAGACGTACTTCTTCGGCCACGACGCGAAGTTCAAAGTTTCCATCGATGAGCGAGTTGCCGACCGGGCGTGTGACGACGAGCGGGCCGTCTCCAAAGCGGATGGTGGCGCGTGTCTTCTCCAGGATGGAATCCGTTGTGACCTGAAGTTGATCGACCGTTTGCCCGGTCTCACGATGGACCAGCACGATCGAAGACGTGTCCACGTCGACGAGCCGATCAAATTGAACTTCGAGGACGGTCACGGAACTACGCGTCTCTTCCCCACGGTTGACACTCACGGATTCAACGAGGGGCCGTTGGGGGAGGTTCCCTGGCGTCGGCGTTTCTGCTCTCCAACTGCCCCAAAACATGCCAAGCGTGGTCGCGTCCAGTCGCTGTAGCGACGACCCAGCGCCATCGGCTTCGACGGGCCAAGGGGAACGATCGTCGTAGAAGACTTCGTCGACGGTCACTGCCGGAATGACGTTGGGGTCGTCGGAAGGCGGATCATCGGGGGCCTGAAGCTTTAACACTCCGAAGCTGTTGTTTAGCGAACCGGTGAATGGACCGGTCAGGACGAGTTCCTCATTGATCCCGTAGTGCGTTCGAAACGCCTCCGCTTTTGTCGAATCGTTCGGATCAAACGAAACCAACGTCAATGTTTCATTGGCCGGCAACGGCGTCTCGAGTTGAAAATCAAACTCGGCTTCTCCACTGAGCTTCCAATTCTGAAGATCGATGACTTGCTCGGAAGCATTCGAGATTTCGACGAACTCCAGATCGCGGGAGGTCAACGATGGGTCGACCGCGAGCGCCTCGGACGCCGGATCGGCGGGGTGGTAGTTGAATTCAGAAACAAAGATGTCTGACGGAAGGAACATCCCATTCACATCGCCGAGCGATCGATTCGACAGCGGAACCAATCGCCCCTGGCTACCGTCGAGACGTCCCAGCGAGGTCCCGTTGAACGTTGCATCGAAAGCGACATGATCCGCAAAGCCGGTCGCGGCCGTGCCATCACCGGTGAAAAGCCAAACCGAGTCGCCACGACTGCCGCTCAGAGCGAAGGGTGTCATGCTGTCGGAGTTGGCTTGGGATGGATTGAAGTCGGCTTCATCGAAAACAAGGAATCCGCCGGCGGGAATCGTGGTTCCGGTTGGGATCCGATACTTTTCCGGGCTCGAACCGTCGTCGCTGAGGTACCAGTCGCCGACGTCAATCGGCTCGGAGGTTGAATTGAATAGCTCGATCGCGTCTACCAGGGGACTATCGGTGTGAGCCAGAACTTCGCTGATCCATACTCCGGAAGGCGACTGTTCGGCCGCCGCGGGGGTGCCTTCGATCTCGACGCTTTCACGATAACGACTCGCTTTTCCGAGTTCTGATACAGGTGTCGCATTCGGCTGGGCAAGAACCAGCGAGCCGCCAAGGCCATCGGACCACTCGGGCCACGGATCACTTGTGCCGTAGGAGATATCCAATAGCTCCGAACCAAGGGCGTCAACGATTCGGATACGTTCGCCACTGTTGGAGAGTTTGCCGGCGTATTCGCCGAGGATCTTGGATGAATCCACGTTCGGATAGGCGGCCGTGAACGCGGGAATGTTGCGGACGATGACAGCCGATTCGCCGGGTGCAAGCAATGTGTTAAGAGGGAAAACAAACGGAGAACTCGGTCCATCGGTGATCGACACCCCACCCAATTCGATGACGGAACCGGTCGGCTCGGGAGAAACGTTGCGAAACTCAAGAAACTCTGCGTCTCCGTCGACGGCGGGATCGTAGTGAATTTCCGTCACGCGGAGATTGTCGGTGGATGCCGCCTCGTTGGGGACTCGAAACAGCGTGTCTTGCAAGACCGACCACTCGCCGCCAGCACTTCGTGCGCGAGTCGAAAGGAGCGTCGACTCATTGACCAAGATTGGCGGCCCCGTTTGAAGTTCACCCAATAACTCCAAGTCAAAACTGAGGTCGGAGCTGTTCGGACTGTTTTGATGAATCTCGACGGCCACGGTATTCAGACCATCGATCAACAAGGAGAGAGGGATGTCAAACCGCAACCAATCGTTGCCATCATCCGGTGCGGCGGCGAGCGCGAGCGTCGTGTAGGTGACGTCGCCTGCGGGCAAGTTATCCCGGACGACTTCGACACCATTCAAATAGACGACGGCTCCGTCGTCGCGGCGGAGACGCATCGTGAGCGCGGTCGCGTCCAGCGGCTCCGAATCGAACGAGTGTCGAAAATAGGTGGTGCGATGTTTGTCGTTTGGGTCTGTCCCGAACGAAACGAGCGTCGCTTCATCACCGTCGCCGAAACCGAGTTGGGCCGCACCGCTGAACCAGCTTGCATCATCGAAACCCGGTTCTCGCCAGGCCGTTCCGAGATCGGTTCCGCCGTCCTCGTATTTCCAGTCGACACCGGCGTTGATCAGCGTTGTCGTGGTGACGCTTGTGTCGTAGCTGATGGCGTTGGGCGCGACGGCTCCGCCTTCGAGTCGCGGATCGGTGCCGTCCGTGGTGTAGTAGATGGATTCCGCATCAGCGGTCAAACGTACATTCGTGCCTGATGGTACGAGACCGCCATTCGTGATCTCTCCATCGATGCGAAACTGTGGGGCAGCCGTTGACGGGAGCCAACCGATCGCGACCAACTGGGAGAGCAGCCAATCAGTACGAGCCGGAAAGTACTCGGAGACGAGGCGGTCGATTTCGGGGGTCCAGTTCTGATCGCGTCGATACAACAGCGGCGTTTCGCCTCGTGGATGCACATCGCGTCGATAGTCTCCCCAGCGGGCGGACTCGGCGACGATCGCATTGCGAAGTTGGTCGGCTCGCGCGTTCCACCTCTGCGTTAGTTTTTCAGGCGTGAGAGCTCCTTCACCGGTGAGGTGTTCCTGGGCGCGATCGCCGTACCGAACCAAAAACTCGGGGACTTGGAGCAAGTCGTCGAACAGCCCCGTCGCATCGGTGAGCGTGTGGGGAGGTTTCGCCGTGACGTCTTCGAGGACTCGTTCGCTGTCCCAAGCGTAGAGTCGCCAGAGGGCATTCGCGTCGCCTCCGCCGGCTGCGCGCCAATTGCCATTGATTTTGAGATCGGCATTGCCACCGTAGGCTTGGACGAGCGCCCAGTCGATCACGTTGTCGACGTCAAGGATTTTTTGAATCGCCGTCCAGTCTCCCGACGCGACGGTGGCTTTGACGTTGTTCCAGGAGTCGATCGTGCCATCGATCGGTGCCCCGCCGTTGAGAGCGTCGTAGTCGGCAGCGTCACCGCCTTGGTACTCCGCGAAGTGCGACGAGTCGGCTCGCTCGTGCAGGTTGTACACGCCCCAATACAATCCGTTGAGATACACGTGGGTGTAGTGTCCTCGCCCCGCATCGTCTTGGCCGGCTGCGATCAACGAATCGCGAATGAATTGGTCTCGAATCAGCGTCCCGCGCCCCCGCTGGCCTTGGTCCCAGTGGATCCACGAGTTGTTGTAGACGGCTCGAAGTTGCAAGCTGTTGAACGTGTCGACGGGCGACTCGTCAAACAAATCGTAGTTGAGCTTTGCCGCGCCATATTGCGACCGAAAGCGAAGGCTCATCGAGTGCTTCGGTGAATTGTTTGGTCGCCGGCTGGCCCCTCCGGCGATCTCGAGACCCGCATCGATTTGAAATCCGGTGTTTCCGTCGGCGAGGATATATTCGGCCGACGTCGCAATTTCGAGCGTCTCATCGCGGGGGTTACTGTAGATGCCGCTGCTGCCAAAGAGTCCGTCGGTATCGGAGACGAGTGAAAGCGTTGGCAGTTCACGAAGGCCGGCGAGCAGGTCCGCTGTGTAGCTCGGATCCGTTGTAATCTCCGGGTCCATTTCGTAGTCGGCCGCGGGCGCGGAGCCCCACGCGTTTGGGAAGCCGGCGGGCGCGTCGGGTTGTGCGAGGACGTCGTCCAAGAACAGATACGTTTGGGTATCGATGTTTGTCGGGAGGTGGTCCGTTTTGAATGCGGCGGCTCGAAGCGTCGTTGTCGAAGGGATCGTCACGGTCGCCGTCGGAGTCGCCGTGCCATCGGCGACGACCTGCGTGCCGTTGGAGAGCGTCGGTTCGCTTCCATCGAATGTGTAGACGATTGTGGCACCGAGCGTGGAACTGGTGACGTCAACGGAGAAGGACTCTGAGTAGAAACCCCGATCGACACTGAACTCGGTGTCTTCGACAAACCCGAGGACCGAGTCGGTGTTGGGGGCGTTTGGCGTTGGAGTCAGGAAGTATCGGGTGGCGTCGCCCGCGATCACGTCGGGATCGACGCCGTAAGAAATGTCCGTGCGCTGGGCGGGATACTCGGATTGTCCCGGGCCGAATTCGTTGACGATCTCTAGGCTCGGTCGGACCAACGCGATGTATTCGCCCGCCGCGGAGAGCGAGAAATTGGTGTGGAGGTTTCCTGCCGCGTCGGGTGAGTCCTTGCCGGATGCAAACACGACCAAGAAGTCGCCTGGGGCGAGGGTTGTCGCGGTGGTGTCGGGGAAAGTCCAACGTGAGAGTTGCGCGGGGTCATCTGTCAGGTGCCATCCGGCGAGGCTTTCGGGTTCGTCGCCTGCGTTGTGAATTTCGATCCAATCGGAAGACAAGCCATCGCCATCGACGAGGGTCTCATCGTTCGAGGCCATGAATTCTGAGAGTAGGATCTCGGCCGCGAGCAGGTTGCGGTGCTCGAGACGTTGAAGTCGCATCCGCCTTACAGGCAACGACCGGCGTGTTCGACGGGAGCGGGAGGAACGCATCGGGAAAACAGAAAGCGTGGGGAGGAGTGGGAACGCAGTGTACCCAAGACGGTTGTTTCGCGTCGCGCAACTCTCACGTTGGACTTTCCCCG
>JBCBOT010000310.1:0-10016 GCA_039821165.1 Planctomycetota bacterium
TCGGCAAGCAGTCTCGCGTCGCCCCTAGAGCGGATCTCGTTGACGTGCGTGGCGAGTTCATCGGGCTCGATCGCCGGGTATTCGACCTTCACGATGTCGGCCAACTCGATCAGCGGGGCGACATCTTTGCTGAAGACAAAATCATCCAGCGCGATCGTGAAGCCTTGTTCGCGCAGCTCTGCGATCGCCGCAATGGTGTCGTCGTCGACCGGAATGTCTTCCAAAATCTCAAGCACCAAACGGTCTGGCGGGAGGCACGAAAGGTTGCCATCGACCAATAAATTTCGCGTCAGATTGACAAACGCTCGCTTCGGACCGACCAGCGTGTCGAGTCCGATATCGGCAAACGAGCTAACCAATACCTGTGCGGTCGCGACATCCCCATCGCCGATGTCCGCAAACGATTTCTCACCGCTGCGAAACAGCAACTCATAGCCAAAGACATCCAGGTTGGACTGGAAGATCGGCTGTCGACCGACAAAGGCTTTGGTCATGCGACTATGAAGCGGAGCGAAATCGAGTGTGAGGCGTTATGACAACCTAGCTTCCAGCAAGCGAGGGCCTGCCCAGACTCGCGGATCGGGTTTTCCCCAAAACAGCCTGCGCACGAAGCGATCTCACCCGCGACAACACATGCGGATACCGCCCGCTCGCGCTCCGTCGCTTGTTCTCATAAGGCGCTGACCGGTTGTCCGTCGCTGATGAATGTGTGACGATTTCCGGCCTTGCGATCTCATCTTGTCGGGGGCGATTTTATGTTGGCGCGGCTGAAAACGTTTACGCTTCTTGGTATCGAAGCGATGCCCGTCGATGTGGAAGTCGACATCTCACCGGCGGCAATGCCGAAAACGATTCTGGTCGGGTTACCGGACACGGCCGTCAAAGAATCCACGCACCGTGTCGAACGTGCGATCGTCAACAGTGGGTTCACTCGCCCGCAAGACCGCGTCGTTATCAATCTCGCTCCCGGTGACCTTCCCAAACAAGCTGCCTCGTTCGATTTACCCGTCGCACTCGGTGTCCTTGCCGGTAGCGGTCAACTCGCAGCAGAAAAGCTCGAGCACTACGCGATCATCGGAGAACTCGCGCTCGAAGGCCACTTGCGGCCCGTCAAAGGCGCCCTTTCCATCGCCATCGAAGCCGCCAAAAACAAAGGTCTCCGCGGTCTGGTGTTGCCGACCGAAAACGCCGGTGAGGCGGCCGTCGTCGAAGGCTTGGAGGTCATCGCCGTCGACAGCCTCTCCCAAGCCGTCTCGTTCTTTGCCGGCGAAATCGACATCGCCCCCTCGCCGAGCCGACTCGAAGACCTGTTCGAACAATACAGCCTTTACGATGTGGACTTCGGCGACGTCCGCGGTCAAGAATCCGCCAAACGCGCCGTCACCCTCGCCGCCGCCGGCAGGCACAATCTGATTATGATCGGGCCACCGGGCAGCGGGAAAACCATGTTGGCGAAACGGGTGCCGACGGTGCTTCCTCAGTTGTGCGCGCCCGAGTCGATCGAAACCACGCGAATTTACAGTGCGCTCGGACAGTTACCTTCGGGTCAGCCGCTACTGGGCACGCGTCCCTTTCGCGCGCCCCACCACACCATCAGTGATGCCGGATTGGTCGGCGGCGGCAGCCCACCGGCGCCGGGTGAAATCAGCAAAGCCCACAACGGCATTCTGTTTCTCGATGAATTGCCCGAGTTCAACCGCAAGACACTCGAAGTCATGCGGCAACCACTCGAAGACGGCGTCGTCACCATTTCACGCGCCCTTCGGTCGACGACGTTTCCGAATGACTTGTCAAACCGACACAACTCGTTGGCTGCGTGAAATAGACGCTTCCACCCAGCAATTTGCTGACGAAACGCTTTCCCGACTTGCCAACCTGCACCCGCTCCGTCTCCACCTCGATACGGTCAATAAATTGCTTCAGGGACCGATTCATCACAACGCGGTCGAAATCCAGTTCCGCGGCTTCGCTGATGCTTTTGAACCAGCCAATCGCATCGTCAATCCTGCCCTTCAACCCCTGCACCTGGTCCGACACCGAATCCAGTGACGGGCGGCTATCCAGTAGCTTCAACCGCTCATCCTCGAGAGTCCGGATTCGTTCCTCGATTCGTGGCCGAATGTCCGCTGATGCCTCAATTACGGCATCGGTCGCCGACACCAATTTCGCATCGACCGCCGCTAGCTTTCGATCGACCTCCGCCGCCTTCGCCTCGGCGTCTCCCTGGCCCTCTGTGAGCAGTTCACGCATCCGGGCGACTATCGCGTCGCGGTTTGCTTCGAACACCTCAAAGTACTGTTCTCGCATCGCCTCCAGGACGGCGGACAAGACGTCATCCTCTCGCACCGTTCGACGGTCACACGTGTTGTCGACTCGGTTCTGGTAGTTCTGGCAGATGTAACGCCGAAAGCCGCTCGTGTCTCGTTGCCCACCCATCGACGCGCCGCAGTTGCCACACTTCACGAGCCCGCTTAGCGCGTATTGGTTCTGTCCCCTTGAGCCCGTGTACTTCGTGACCTTGTCGCGGGCTTGTTGTGCTGCACTCCACAGTTCCGCGCTGATAATCGCATCGTGTGAATCTTCCCGAACTTCGAATTGCGGTTTGTCGGTGTACTTCGCTCGAAGCTTCCGGCCGCGAACCAGATGCCCCCGGTACGCCAAGTTGTTGAGCATGTGGCGAACGCTCTGACGCTGCCACTGATTGCCCCGCCGTGTTTGGATCCCGAGCGAGTTGAGCCACGCCGCGACGTCCCCGAGGCTCTCGCCCGCCGCGTATCGCTGGAATGCCTTGACCACAATTGGAGCTTCCTCCGGCTCGATGGCGAGTGTTCGTTCCTCAGTGATGTAGTAGCCGTATGGAGCAAATCCGGCAGTCCATTTACCGTTGGCGAATGATCGCGCGTGTCCGCGCTGGACATTCTTGGCCAAGTCGCGAAGGTACTGGTGTTTGCCCATCTGTTGAGCAAGGTACCCCAGCTGGTCGACAAGGTTGCTCCAGTCAGTAACGCCACCGTTGACCGTGTGCAGCTTCACGCCCGCCTCTTTGAGCGGAGCAAGCCATCGGCCGGCGTCGATCAGGTCAAACCGTCCTAGGCGGTCCTGGTCCCAACACAGGATGGTGTCGAACTTGCCAGCGACCCCATCAGCAATCAGTCGCTTGAATCCCTCTCGCTTGTCGGTGGCGTCTCCACTGATGCCAATATCTTCGAACGTGGCGACGATGTCGTAACCTTCGCGATCGGCGAGGGCCTGAATCTCATCGCGTTGTTGTTCGGGGCTTCGGTCTGCTTGGGCGTCGGATGAGCAGCGGACGTAACTTGCGGCGGGGCGTGCAGCCATGCCGAACCTCGCTTTCCTGTAAGCGGGTGTGACTCCTGAAAAGGGAGGGGAAACCGTTCAGGAAAACGGCGTTCGGTGATCAGCCTATCCCCACGGTCAGGGTATCAAATCGATGCGTTCGTTGCTCCCGAGGCTGACAGCCTATCACCAGCAGGGCTTACCCGGTGGCCACAGCGGTAGCGTGAGGGGGTGTCGCTTGGTACTATCGACACGGGCAAATTTTTCAGGACCATCACGGCGGAGTTAGGCGGTGCAACTCGAGTTTCACGAAGAAATCAAAGAGATCGAAGGCTGTCCACCTGACGCTCGGCCGACACCACCTCCCGGCTATTTCCACTTTGTTTTTTTGCCACTCGATAGCCACCGTAACTTCCTTCCCGCCCGAAAAAAGAGCTCAAGCCGCGACTTCAGGGGAACGGCCGCTCAGTGTGCAAGTTGGGGCTTGTCGATGTTCGAGAGTGAGGAAGAAGCAATTGAATTCTTCCAAGAGTTTTCCAAAGGATTCCCGAATTTTCGCAAGAAAATAGGGAGCCACTTCGTCGAATTGAGTATTGATGCAACGCACGGACATGCGACTGCATCACGCAAAGATGGTCATTTTACGCTCTTTGTTGCAGAGGGTGTCGACCTCGCTGAGTTGGTCTTGGAAACGACGGAATTATCGTAAATTGGAATCGATAACCAATGCAACCGAGCTGCATTCCTTTCCTCTGAAAGATGCAGTCTGCACGCGCCATCTAGTGTGGTTTGATGGACCACTGCTTTCTGAGTTTCGCATCAAGGGCAAGCCCCCATACCTCTCCTATTGGTGCGACACAGACGGTGTACAGAACCGATGGATGTTTGTGAGTGTAAATGAGACGGATATCCTGCGACTCGAGAATAACCTTGTAGGACTTGACCACATTATTCCATTTGGCACCACGCAGCCATTTGTTTACTTCCAAGATGTGAACGACGACGGCGATACAATTCGTTCGTTCTTGTGTGAAGTCAACGACGTACCGGATTCGTATAAGCCGAGGGCTGGCGCGAACATTGATTTCGTCAAGCCCGACCAGGACGCGAACAGCTACACACTTCTGATCCAGGACGAGTGGACACACAGAGAGCTCAGCTCGCTTAGTCGCAATATCGTTGCAACATACTCGACGGTTTACACGCTGGGAAATTCGTTGAATTCATCGATTCAGAACTACCCTGTCGGCACTGGTTTTGCGGGTGGGCGGTTCTACGATGAAATGATTAAGTCGGTGCCGATCGAGGATAAGGGGCGTCTCGCTGCGATACAGTACAGCTCGCCTGGTTTTGTACGCTACGCGATTCGGACCGAGTTGCTGGGAAAGATCATTGATGTTGTTCGGAAGGTGCGATCGGTCAAGATTGCAGGCCCATACGCAGCCCTCGATCGATACTACAAAGACAATGAGCTAAACGGCAAGGATCCGGCTGTTACCGCAGATCATGAAGCCAAAATTCACGAACATGCCAAGCAGTTGCTGAACGCGCTTGACCTGTTTGGTGAGGACGATCTATTTCGAGCGTCTGCATCAAAGTTCGCTGCTGGCAAGATTTTGATCTCGTTTGTTCGAAAACTCCGTTGGCTAAACGCACGCGTAACCGAAGATCGACTCACTCTGCCGTAATGGACTGGGGCGGCCTTCGGCCATCCTGGGTGACACCAACACGGGCCCCAGCGGCGACATTCCGCCCTGCGGCGGACACTTTCAGAATTCGCGGGCGGCCCCGCAGGACCGCCCTTACGAACAGCAATCGACTACGACGCGGACTTCCAGAGCCCGAGCGAGAACACCACTGCGGCCGCATGGGCCCAGCGACGGAAGCCGTCGAACGATGTTGGCGCGAGTTCGGCCAATTGGGCGTCGCCTGCGTCCGGTTGCTCCTGCTGACTCACAATCGCGAGGTACCGTTCCGAGATCCGCTTCTGCTTGAGCTCCAACTCTTCTGCCAACGACTCGCCAACGTTCTCGTTTGCGATCGTGAGCAGCTTTCGCAGGCCGGAAATAAGCCGATCGACCTGTGTCTTGGAACCGAATTCGGTTATCGCCACGCTCCCGAGCCGCAAGTTGATGTGCGTATCGGTGTCGATCACGCCATCGCTTCTTAGCGAGTCGAGCATGTGGCTGAGCGATGCCGAATCCGGATCGCCGTCGTGTTCGCACCGATCGCGGTAGAGCCGCGAGAGCAACATCGGATACATGGACCGCGCGATGAACATCGCCGTCTCCGGCCGATCAGACAGTCGACACATTTCGGCTCGCTTCACGCCGAGCATGGTGAACTCCCGCAGGTGCCGTTCGCGGGTTTTGGGATCAACACGTTTGCCGTGGGACCTTTTACTGGCCATTGAAATAGGACCTTTGCACAACGCTAGTTGCGCGCACGCCCAAGCGAATCGACACGCTTAGAAAGCCGGGCGTCTACTCCCGACCGAACAAGGCTTTGCTCCCCGGACTATTCCGGATCGTGACTATGCGCGGGTTCACGCATCGATTCGCTTGGGCATTTCATCTCGTCAAAGAAGTAGACGTCTTGGCATTGTCACCGCCCGGATGAACAACCGGTGCGGTCAAGCTCTCGCCTTTTCTAAGCGGCGTGAGCGGCCTGACAGAACAAAAGATTATAGTGTGGCTGGACCTGCTGTCAAATCACCGACCGTTGATCGTGATCTCCGAAACACCGCTACGTCAACTATGCAAACTTATGCTGTTCCATGCCTGATTCTAAGCGTCGTGGCGTTGTCACTTCTGCTCTGGGCACTGTTCATATGGATACGCCGTTCGTATTACACGCGGGAAAGATTTGCTTTCGCCGGGTTGAGCGCGAACACAACTCTTGTGCTAGCTGCGATATCCACCATTGGAAGTGGTGGATTCCCGTGGGAGCACCTCTTCAATCTTTGGCGGCACGTGGAAAACAAGCCTCCCATTCCACTTGGTTTAACTCCAGTAGGCAGTGCCTCGATTGTCGCACTCGTGTTTATTTCGTTTCTCTTAGTCACCAAGACATTCAACTCATGGAACGGGGGCGTCTCCAAAACAACTTCAAAATACGTCGAATTTCGAGTTAAGCGAACAATTGTTGAAGAAGCCTTCGAAGAAGCTCAGCGACTTTGCAATCCGAATCGAACGAAACGCAGTAACGCATTCAAGCCTACCGAAACAAAGTGGGTTCGATTCCCTGATCTTGGAGCAATGGGACCACGAACACCCTGGCGCGAACGCGCTCGAGAGTTGGCGATTCTTCGCACCCCTTCGTTAAAGTTTGAGGCCAATTCCTTCAACCGCGAATATGGCTTTTGGCTCGGACACGACGCTGATTCAAATCTTGGCGTCGCACTGTGCTGCGCAGATGAATCAACCACGTCAGAAGAAATACTCGCTGTTCATTCGCACCTAAGAGCAGCCAGCGAACTACCTGGGCGGGTCATCGTTGCATTTGAGGGTCATAGTAAACCCTCGGCTCTTGAAGGATTAGTCGACTGCGTTGAGCTAACCAATGAAACGGAGATGCTTGAGCATCTGATCGACTTCTCGGAATACATCCAGTCGATAAAGCACAGAGTTTGCAGCCACGTAAGAATTGAGACCACATCGCCGTTGATTGAAACCTATGTTCCACCTTCGTACGAAACCAAGAACGGCCGAAGGTGCCTCGAAGCAAAGCTCATGGAGTGGATTGGTACTGCAACTGAAACACAGCTAGCCATCTTAGGCGAGTACGGACAAGGCAAGAGCACTGCGGCATTAATGTTCACACATCAGCTGCTTCAAGAGCGGATGGAGGGGAAAAGGATTCCCATCCTTATCGAACTGCGCGGGCTTAGTCCCAAGAATATCTCGCCTGGTGAGATGCTCGCAATGTGGGGATATCGGTTTGGGATCGACGCGAGAAGCTTGACTGCGCTTCATGAAGCAGGGCGGCTCGTTATAATCTTTGAAGGGTTCGACGAGATGAGCTTTGTCGGAAATGTTGGCGATCGGCTGAAGCATTTTCAGTCGTTGTGGCAGTTCAATCATGAGAAGGCGAAGCTCCTATTCACTGGCCGACCGAACCTATTTCTCGACGACCGGGAAATGAAGGCCTCGCTGGGGATCCTGCGAGGCGGTAGCGGGCGTCTCAAATGCGAGAGTGTTGACCTTTCTCCATTCTCTTTTGACGACATTGAGTCCGCCCTGCGGACTGGCGATGAAGCAACTCGCCAAGGAATCTTAGCCGCAATTAAACGCAGTGAAAACCTTTTTGAGCTCGCAAGTAGGCCATCAATCCTATGCGTGTTTGCAGTGCTGTGGCAGGCCGGTGAGCTAAGCCCTGCTTCGGAGAGTATTACTTCAGCAGAGGTTCTGCAAAAGTTTATTGATTCGACGCTGAGGCGGCAATCCGAAAAAGCTGCCTTAATTGATAGTGACGAGAGCGAAAAATACCCAAATGCCCCGCAGTATATGGTCCTCACGGCTCAGGAGAGGCGCTATTTTATGATGGGTATTGCAGTTCTGATGATGAGCGAGGGTGGGACAAATCAGATTTCATCGAAGCTTCTTGACGAGGCTACCCACGAACTGTCGCTTCGATGCCCAGATTCAATATCAACTTTGGGCGACGCCGTCGACGGTTTCCGGGAACAGGGGCTGTCTACTATGGTGCAATCGTCGCAAACCTTTCAAGGCCGACTTCAGGACGATGTGCGGACTTGTGGGGTTCTCGTGTCGGATGGCGACCGCGACGGTCAGTTTCGCTTCGGGCACAAGTCATTCCTTGAGTTCTTTGTCGCCGACTACTGCTATCGTATATTTTTGAACAACTTGGATGACGACGTCTTTGCTGTACGGGGCCTTGTAGATGTTCGGTCAATCGACTTGATGAGAACAAGCGTAACTAGAACTTTCTTTGGCGAGCTAATTATTAAAGACCGGATCAAGTCTGGCACTTCTAGCCGCTTCGAGATTGCGAAACTACTTTTTGAGTCAATGGTTTCACCGAGTTTAGGTGCCAAGGTTCTCTGGGCAGTTTCCGCTTACTTCTTGCGGGTCGATCCAGAAAAGAGTGGCCCTCCTAAGCGGAGGAGCCGTAGCCGCCGCCAAAGGCTGGTCTATTTCTTCTGTTATGATCCAATCGATGCAATGTCCAGGCTCTGCTTCTCGCCTTTCTTGAGTGCTAGGCGTCGACCTTCAGCTGTAGGGTCAGTCTTCCGGTTTTCAGGATTGATTCTTGTCGTCGCTCTAGTAGCAGTGCATCCTGACCTATCGGGTTTTCTTTTCGATTTACTAGGTGGGATGCCTGAAGTGAAGGAACGGCTTGGTGGGGGGATGTTATTTGTCATTTTGGACACCGCTGTCTATCTTGCTGTTCTCGCATGTCAGTTCATTATAATTTATATATGGATGTATACTTTGCTTTCGCTTGGTGTATTGGGGCTGCTTCTGGGGATTCGCCACTGGGTGATGCGGCACGAGCAGATGGCGCAGACCTGGGTTGCAATTTGCTTTGAACGCGGATGTAGTCCAGAAGAGGTGTATTCGGCATTGCGATGGGGAGATCGAGTCATTGAAAAATACTCGAGCGATCCACTTGGGCTTGTTGAGACGAGCCAGATGCTGCGGTCGCGATCATCATAGAGAAAAGGGTCGGTCTGCGCGCGACACCATTGGAGTGAAACCTCGCGAGGTGTTAAGCCGAGTCAATCCCGTGGAACAGCAGCAGTTTCATTCGTGATGGTGACCACTGCTCGTTTGATGCCTTCTCGTGAACCAAATCGACGTAGTGGCAATTCACCCCGCAGCGTAGAGCTTCCCTCGCGGTCTCTTCGAGTTCCACTTGATTGTCAGACGCTCTGCTCTGACACGCCAATAACGCAAGCTTCGATTTTGCACTGGCCAGCGACAGCTCACCTTTTCGCTTCTCGTAGTAGTATTCGATCAAGCGCGGCAAATGATGGGCGGCGATGCTATCGGGGTCGATGTGATACGACTGGAGCCACGCGCGCAGTCGGATTGCCTCGTGATTGTCCGTTGGGATCAGCGGCCGATCCGACTTGGCCGCAACACTCACTTCAGTTGCCCGATCGGCTCCGTGGCTGACAATCGCGCACCCCCGCAGTTCGGCATCGTCGGCCACGTACAACGGGCCTTCATGGCGATCGCCGTTCACCGCCACGCTTTCGCCTGGTGCCACCTGCGTAAGCCGTCCCGGTTGTGCTTCGATCGAAGCCTCCCACTGGAATCCATCAGCGGCCGACAGTAGCACTTCATCGCGGTGCTTCGTGGCTGCATTGAACGAGCCGCGCAACCACAGTTGGTTGTTCACGACTTCGTGGGCGTCGATCGTCCCGAGTCGTTGCTTCGTGTCGTGGTCGAGGTTGAGCTGCAGATTCCGATAGAACGTCATCGTTTTAAAGTTGACGACGACCGGCAGATCGTAGCCACCCACGCGAAGTGGCCCTCCGTTGTACGCGAGAATGGAGAATCGCGCGACCTTGCCCTGTTCCGCCGCGATGATGTCGACGTGCGTTCCTGGTCCGTTCATACAAATCATTTTGAATCCCTCCGCCTGTACCACTGCTGGCCACCTTTCCCCCATCGCCACCGCTCGTAATCACCAGCGGCAATGAGACGCTGCGACTTGTCGGAACCATCGTCAGCCAGGTACTTCGGTTGTTC
>JBCBOT010000311.1:0-9941 GCA_039821165.1 Planctomycetota bacterium
TGATTGTGCTTGCACAATCAAATGCCGGGGAGGGTGCTTCAGCCCTCACACTCTGCCTGCAAGGGGCCGCCCTCGACCACTGACAGCCTCGAAACATGCAGAAGGCGGATTCCCGCAATTTTTTGAGCCAACGATAACCAGCTTCTTGCATTGGGATACATCGGGCGGACTCAAGCTCCGTTCGGACGTTTCGCATCCCCGAAAATGCCCTGAGAGACTGCATGCTCTTCTCACGTCGAAGACGCTCTAAGCCGGAACACTCCCTCGAAACACGAAAACGAAGACGTCGACGCCGCCGATTGCTCGAGTCGTTAGAGCAACGCCAATTGCTCGCATCTATTACCCCGATCGAGGTGGCGGGAGGCTATGAACTGGAGCTTGCCTATGACGTCGGTGAAACCGCCGACGACCTTCCGGACGTCCGGCTGCGAACGGACAGCCAAGGAGACCTCCAGTATTACGACAGCGAAGCGAGTTCGCCCGGATACATTGATCTGGGTGTGAACCTTTGGAACGGTTCGGTGGACTCGCAAACGATCACCGTCACCTTCCAGGCGCAGTCCGACGGAGACTACACCGAATGGGCGAACAATCTGTTCAACGCTCAAGTCGCAACGCTTCGCCTCGAAACGATCCGCGCACCTGGTGTCGATTTAACCTTCGAGGCACTCGCGATCGACGTCGAAGAAACCGTTTCGACGCGAGACATTGGTTCGACGCAGTCCGCGGCGAACGCTGCGTCGCAAGGTGATTCCGGCAGCATCACATTGAATTCAGCGGTCGTTGACGTCACCGGCAGTCTTTACGCGCACGTGTTAGACCGTGACACGACCAACGAAGCCGGTGATGTCACCATTAGCGCTATCGGAAACCTGGATGACATCGCCAGCGGATTCATCGTCGCGCCGGGCCCGGTTCCCGACATCTCGGTAACACGCGCCCGAGTTGATGTGAGCGGTTCGATTCGTGGCCGTGACGTGAGCATCGATGTCGAATCGGATGCGTCGGACTTATTTAACGACGAAGACGAGCCGGGGGCGGTCAACGAAGCCGTGCTTGAGTATCTCGGTAGCGTGAGCTTGCTCGCCGGCGTGGCGATCTCAAAATCCGTAGCAACGATCGACATTGATGGCGGCGAGATCCTCGGCCGCAACGTTGGCCTTTCGACGACCTCCGCATCCGACGCCGAAGCACGTGTGCTCTCGACCTACCTCGCCGTCGCGTTCGGGCACTCGGAGCCGACCGCAACGGTGGATGTCCGCAACAACGCTTCGGTCCGCGCCACCGAAGACCTGAACATCTCGACGTTTGCCGACAGCGACTTGAGCGTCGAAGCGACACAGAACCTGATCGGCACCAGCACGACGGTCGAGAAGTTCAATGTCACGATCAACACGGCGTATTCCAATGTGACGTCGGCCGCACGCCTCTCCAGCGACTCCGAGCTGTCGGCGGGCGACGACCTCAACGTGGATGTCGATGCGAAACGGGAGCACCTGACCGGTTCGCTTGCGGCTGCTTATGGGGACGGAACGCTGGCGACCGCGATCAATGTGGCGGTTCATGACACGACGCTGGAAGCGTTATTGGATGGAACGGTCACAACCGGTCGTGATCTCATTGTTGAAGCGGAGATGGACACGCCCAAGAACGACTTCAACGCGACCAGCACGGTCGGCACGGGGCAGCTTGGCGGTTGGTTGCAATCAACCGGTGCCGGGCAGGCGCTTACGTTCACCACCGGCTGGATCAATAGTTTGGCCAGCAGCACTTCATCGGCGGTTACTTTCGACAACATTCGTGATCCGAACAATCCGAATGCAGCCAGACAAGACCCCAACAAATTCGGCCTTGCCGCTTCGATCAATGTCGGCGTGACGCATAACGATGTGACCGTTCGCATCGGTGAAGGGGCATTGGTGCAAGTCGGGGGCGACATGATGCTGCGGGGTCATGCCGAAGAACTCCCGGAAACCAGCGCGATCAGTTTCCTGAGCAGTTCGAACCTCTACCTGACCGAATCAAACGGATCCTACAGTCAGCGTGAAACCGGAATCGCTGGCGCAATCACCGTTGGTTACTTCGACAATGAAGTCGACGTCTACATCGGCAATAACGCCGACGTGACAGTCGGCGGCGACTTGACCATCGCCTCCGAAGCAACGATCCCGTATGACCCGCAGTACATCTGGAATTTCAAGCTCGGTGAAGACGCGGCATTCGAAGACCCCGAGCGCCCTGGAACATACACCGACAAACTGAACTACAACCTCGGGATTCAGAACGGGTTGTTCTCGTCGTGGGCGGAAGCGGTCGCCAGCGCGCAGGAACGTGCGGTCGGCGTGATGGTCAACGTGTTGCTCGGAAACACGCATAACTACGCCTACATCGGCGACGGGGCGAACGTCACGGTCGGAGGCGACTTGCAAATTTTGGCCGACACTTCAAACGACACGATCAACTTTGTCGGATCGCCGCTGATTCCGTTCAACGCGACCGAGGGGCAAGGTATCGGTGCGGCGTTCATGGCCACGGGATACGTCAACGACACCACGGCTCGGGTGAACCCACTCGCCGAGATCAACGCCGACAGTGTGTTGGTCCTTTCCAACAATCGTGGACGAAACATTTCGATCGGCATCCAAGGTGGCCTTTCCGATTCATACAACGGATTCAACGGGGCGTTCACGTCGGGCTTTGTCGACAATCGCACGATTGCGAAGATTTCGCCATCGGCAAACATCGAGCTTGGCGACGGCATGGTCGCCGTACCGATCGCGATGGAAACATTGCGACAGGACGAAAACTCCTTTTCGACCAGCGTCCCCCAGTTCAATCCGACCGAGGGTCACAGCGAAGAAGACGAAACTCTGACACGTGTCGACCCTGATCTCGATACGATTACATTGCCGTATCGTCCCGGCCTGACGACGGGTGATGCGCTCATCTACGATAACCGCGGCGGCGATAGCATCGGCGGGTTGCAGACCGGGCAAACTTACTACGCGATCGTCGGCGATGATTCCGATTTCGTCATTCAGTTGGCCCGAACTTACGACGAAGCGATCGCGGGCACAGAGGTCGATCTTGACCTCGATGACCTCGCGGGTAGCACGAACCAGAACCACAGTCTCTATCCGGGCTTTGATCCCACCGCCAGTGGTGCGGTCGACGTTGCTGCTCGAACGGTCAACGTCGGGCGTGAGCACCGCTTGGTCAGTGGTCAGCCGGTGCTTTACAGCGTTGGCGATGGAGTGGCTCCGATCGGTGGCCTTCAGGATGGCGAAACCTACTATGTCGCGGTCGATTCCAACTTCGCATTCGGACTCGCGAGTGATTCCTCCACGGCGGTCGATGCGAATCTGACAAAGGACTTCAGCAACCTGCTTCCGATCACGTCGGGCGCGGCTGGGCGCGGTCACTCGTTCACACCGATCAACTACACGAGTGTTGATTCGCCGAACATGCTGCGGGTGTTGGATTCCAACGATGACGGCGAAGTCGACGCTGATGACGACTACGTCACGGGCATTAACTCGATCGCCGCAACCAACGGTTCGCCGTCGATCCAAACCGACACGAACCTGCTAGTGTTAGCCGAAGACCAGACGTTCCTTTACGCCGGAACCGGTGCGGTTACGAAGACGCTCAGTAACGCGGCGGGTGTCGCGGTCAATGTGAATGTCATCAATCGCCAAACCGATGCCTTCATCGGCAGCGAAGAACGCGTCCTTGGAGATGCGGAGTTCACGCCCGGGCTGGGCATCGATTCCTCGGGGTTGATCACGCTGGACTACGACCATGGTTTTTCCGTCGGCGACACGGTGACCTATACCGCCGGTGGTGATGAGCCCGTCGCCGGTTTGGTGGACCGCGGCGTTTACACCGTAACCAGTGTCCCCAGCAGCAATAGCTTTCGATTAGGCCGGACCGAAGCCGAGGCAACAACCACGTTCACGGCAACGGATGTTTCGGGTGCCGCCAAGGGCTGGACGATTGACCTGGGCTACGACCACGGATTCCAGTCGGGCGATATCGTGCAGTTCACGCTTGGTGACGGCGATGATCCGATTGATGGTTTGATCGACGGTCGCAACTACGCGGTCATCGCGACGGGGGCGCAGACGATCTCGCTTGCCGAAAGCGTGTCCGAAGTCGCGTATCAGTATCAGCATCAATTCACACCGGCAACGTCGATCGATGACAACTTGATCCTGTTGGGCTACGAGCACAGTTTGGAAGAAGGCGATCTGGTGATCTACAAGTCGGGTGGCGGCAGTCCTGTGGGTGGGCTCGAAGACGGCGAAACCTATCGCGTTTTGCTGGACGATGAAGAACCGCTAGGGTTGCGTCTGGAACGAACCGGTCTCTCCACCGGCGCGATCACTCTGGATCCTTCCGCCGCGACTGGACTCGCCCACACGCTTCATCCTGCGTTCTTCCAGAGTGACATTGTTAAGAGCAATGATCCCGGCACCAATAACACGATCAGTCTTGGTTACGCTCACGGATTGGAAACGGGTGATCCGGTCCAATTCGCCGCGTCTTCCGTCGCCGGTCTGACCGAAGGAACGCGTTACTACGTGATCGTCGAAGACGACAGGACGTTCGCGCTCGCGACTTCGGAAGACGATGCGAACCAAGGTCGAACGCAGTACTTCAGCACTTCGGGATTGCTCGACAACGGTGATGCGACTGAAGACGCGAACTTTGACACCATCGATCTCTATCGCGATCACGGTTTCCAGGACGGTGACCAAGTCGCCTATGTGCAAAATGGCTCGCCCTACATCGGTCTGATCGACGGTGAAGTCTATACGGTTCGTCGTTTGGATACTTCTCCGAACGGTTTGGAGTTGCTGGTCACCAAACTGCAATTGCTTGACAGTGACGGCAACCTCGTCGAACTGACGTCGCCCGCGACATCGGGTAACGAGTTCGCACAGCTCATCAACGTTTCTTCGCGAGTCGATCTCACCTTCGCGAATGATTCCACGACGCCGCTTTACCTGCACCGAGACGGACGGATCGCCTTGGACGCATCCGCCGCGAATGGGACCGGTTACGCGGTCCGTCTTAACTTGGACTCTTCGAACGTTCTGAAAGACACGCATGGGTTTGCGCCGTCATTCGATCCGGCCACGGCACTCTCGGACGACGATGGCAACGGTGTACTCGACACCATCGACCTGGGTTACAAGCACAACTACTCCGCCGGCCAGGAAGTCCTTTACACCGCATCTGAAGGGCGTTCCATCGTTGGGCTGGCCGAGGGTCGCGTGTACTTTGTCCGTTTGGTCAATGGCAGCTCCACGAAGATTCAATTGGCCGAGTCACTCGAAGCCGCTCTTTCGACGGTGGCCGATCCCGAGATCGTTGAATACGACACCGAAATGACGACCGGGCAGGGCCACGCGATCGCTTCGGTACTGCGTGCACAACCGACCGTCGACGGCCCGACGAATACCGTCAACTTTGGTCGCCTACACGGCTTTGCCGAAGGCGATCAAGTCGTCTACACGCACGCCGATGGTGAAAGCCCGATCGACGGGCTGGTCAGCGGAACCACCTACACCGTGTTGCTGACCGATGATCCGCGACTGATTCAGCTTTCCTCCGATGGAACCAACCCGATCGAGCTTGACCCGACCAGTGCGACTGGGCTGGAGCATGTGTTCTCGGATGCTGTGTTCAGCGACGCGGAAATCACCAGCGAAGGCACGGTCGGAGTCGCCTCGGCCAACGTGGGCGAGATCATTGCCGTGACGGTCGCCGGCTCGATCGCGACGCCCAACAAAACGAACAAATTCACGGGTGCCGGTTGGTCCTACAGTTCCGCGAAGAACGATGCGGCATCGCAATACTTCGGCGGCACCAGTGTTTCGGGCACGTTTGCGATCAACGTCCAAGTCGATCGAACCTTCGCCTACATCGAAAACGCAACGATCACCAGCACCGGCGGTGGTTTGTTTGTCGAGGCCTTCAACGACACCGGAATCTACATGGGTGCCGGTGCCGTCACTTACACGTCGGTTGATAACCAATTCGGTGGTGGCTCAGGCAAGGCGATTGCGGGGGCCTTCGCGATCAACGTCGTTGCGTCCCACACCAAGGCGCTGGTCGACAACTCGGAATTGACATTGGCCGGCGATTTGCAAGTCCAAAGTGATTCCGATGGCACCCTCGTTGCCATCGCGCTCGCCGGTGCGGGGTCGAAGTCTTCGCTTGCCGCGGCGGGGGCTCTGGTTGTTAACGTTGTCTCCTTCCGAACGATCGCCGAAGTCCGAGACTCAACCGTCACAACCACGGGTGACTTTGGAGTCAAGGCGAGTAACACCACGCAGAGTATCGCAGCGGCAGGTGGGATTGCTTTTGCGGATGACGCTCCGAATGCAAAAGCATCACAAACCTCGTCGGTTGGGTTCGGACTTGCATTCAATATTGTCAGCAACGCACTACGTGAAAGCGGAACCATTGCTTTGGTTCAGAATTCCACGCTTGATGTTGCCGGCGACTTGGATGTGGAAGCGATGACGGACGCCTTGGCATTCACGATTTCTGCGGCGGCTGGATTGTCGCTTGTCAACACCGGCAACACGCTCGGGCTTGCTCTTTCCTTGGGAGTCAACGTCATCAGCACACGGACGGTCGCGGCCGTTCGAGGAAATCGAGATGACAACCCGCACCAGATTGGAGGAGATGCCTCCGTCTCGGCGAGCGACGATTCGGTTAACGTCGGCGCGACAATCGGTCTGTCGCTTGCCAATGCCCAAAACGGACGATCGACCGCGGTCGGAGCTGGCTTGGTCTTCACGATTCTTTCGACCGAGATTACCGCCGAAGTCGACGACGCGACACTGACGGCGAACTCGCTGGATGTGAAGGCCAGCAGCAATGGAACCAACATCGCCGGTAGTGTTGGGCTCTCTGGAGCCGAAGACCTGGCGGTCGCCGGGCAGTTGGCATTCAACTATACCGAGCAGGACGTCACCGCGACGATCAGCAACTCGGACATCACCACCACCGGCAACGGCGGAGATGTCGCCGTCGAAGCCGACAACGCTTCTTCGGTTTACTCGGTCTCCGGTGCGGGAGCCATCGCGTTTGGAGGCTCCGGCGGATCTGGAACCGGTGTCGGCGCGGCGATGTCGTTCACCATCACCAACGACACCACTAAGGCTTCGATCGAAGACTCCACGGTGGTTGCTGAAGACGGCGATGTGGTTGTGAAGGGAACCTCAGCAGCCGAGTTCTTTTCGGTCACGGCTGGTATCGCGGCCGGAAAGCAAATCGGTGTCGCCGGCTCGCTCGCCACGATGGTGCTGACCAACGAAACCTATGCGTTCGTCGACAACTCCACCGTCGACGCCGACCGCAACATGTTGGTGCTTGCGGATCAAGACGGTGACATCGAAACCTACGCGGGAGCAGTCGGCATCGGCAAAAACTCGGTCGGCGCGGGTGCTTCGCTGGCGATTACCGTCGTAGACAACACGACGAAAGGGTACATCAGCGGTTCGACAGTCAACGTTCGGGCTAACGACAGCGACACCATCACGATTCCCGTCTGGAGCGACAACGGGGAAGAATCGACGGAAGACATCTCGGGCTTGGCGGTCATCGCCAGCAACAGCGAAGAGATGATCTTGATCGCCGGCACGGTCGGCTACGGCAAAGTCGGCGCGTTGGCGGTTAACCTGACACCGACCAGCTTGACCGATCTGACGTATTCGTACATCCAAGACTCCGACATCAACTCGACCGATGATCCCGGCGGCGATGTCATCGTGCGGGCGAACCAACAAGCCGACTTCCTCACGTTCTCCGGTGCGGCCGCGGTCGGCGGCTCGTTCGGTTCGCTCGGCATCGGTGGGGCCGGGCTTTGGGTCGCCAACGAGACGAAAGCCTGGGTGAGCGATACCGACACCGACGACACGACCGGAAACGGGCGTCAGCAAATCAACGCCGGCGGCAACTTTATCGTCGGTGCCAATTCGTCACTGTTGCTCGATAGCATCGTGATCGGAGCGGCACTCGCCAGGCCGGGTAGCAGTGCGGCGGGCGCGGGCTCGGTCGATTTCTTGCGAATGGGAAGCACCACGACAGCGACGGTCTCCGATGTCGACGTGAATGCCGGAGGGGACATCACTGTCGAATCGATCGACCATCTCGACTTAGTACGATTCACCGGTAGCGCGGCGTTTGGTCAAGCCAGCGCCGGTGCGACGATGATCTTGATCATCAACAACAACGTCACCGAAGCTCGAATGGTGGACGCCCACACGAACTCGCCTGGCGAGACGAAGGTGCGGGCGCTCAGCAACATCGGCCGAGCGACCACGATCGCGGTCTCGGGCGCCGTCGGCGAGAAGGGAGCCTTCAACGGCGTCTTCACGTTCTACATTTCGTCAACCACGACACGTGCTGTGATCGAGGGCGACAATCGACAAGCCAACGTCAACCAAGACGCCGGCTTTGCGGCCGATGGCCAGTCGGTCACCGTATTCGCACGTGACCACATCAATTCGGTGATGACCGAAGGCGGTGCGGCGATCGGAGTGGCAGTTGCGGGTATCGGCGGCAATCTGTTGTGGCTGGACATGCAAAACACCGTCGACGCGCACATCGGCAACTTCTCGAAAGTCGCCGCGCAATCAGACGTGAGCGTGAAAGCCGAGTCGGACAAGGATCTGACGGGGCTCGCGGCCGGATTGTCTTACGGAACCGCCGGCGGTTTCGCGGGCACGTTGATCGTCGCTAACATCGGCTCCGGCGTTGCCTCTGGAAGTATCGATGCGGATGTCGGCACGGATGTCATTGACGCGATCAAGAACGGTATCGGTGAAGTCAACGATCTGACGGGAGCCAGCGACGGAAAACGCCCGGATGCAGTGAATGAAAGGATCGTCAATCAAGACACCAGTTTTGCTCGTCCCGGCGACACCAACCGTAGCGTGCAAGATGTCGGAGCATTTATCGGCGAATTTGCCGAGATCACGGTCGGCGGTGACCTGACTGTCGAAGCAACCGAGACCATCACGATGTTGGTGCGTGGAGGTCTGGTCTCGGTCGGTGGCGGCGGTGCGTTCGGTGGTTCAGCGACGTTCTTGAATGTTTCGACGGTGACCGAAGCCTTTGTGGACCGAAGCACCACGCTCGCTGTCGATGGCGCCGTCACGGTCGACGCATCGGCGAATGAGGACATCGAGGTCACCGTTGCGGCCGGTTCCGGATCCATCGGATTTTCTGCCGGCGTCCAATACGCCTCCCTGGTCGTCGACAGCTCTCAACTTGCGTCGCTTGGTGATGCTGTGGAGATTCCCGCAGCACGAGCCGTCTTGGTCAATGCTCATCATGATCGCAACGTCGAAGCGATCGTGTCGACGGCGGCGCTCGCGGCGGGGTCTGCCATTGGATTCTCGGGCTCAAAAGTCGCATTGCTCGGTGACGTCGAGGCCGATGTCTTTGGTTCGGAGCTTGGAACGCTTGGTTCGAATGGTGAGGTGGCGACGACCGTCGGGAGCCTGGATGTGACGGCGAGCAGCACGGTTTCGAAAGGCCGCGCGAAGTCACCCGCACTCGCGGGCGGTTTGTTGGGTTTCGCAGTCGCCGGAACGCTGGCCGATGCGATTGTCTCACCCAACGTGCGTGCGCGTTTGGGAACCAATACCGAAGTCTATGCAGACGGAGCGGTGAATGTGACGGCGACCACCGACCAAAACGCGGACGCGGAAGCGGTCGGTGTGAACGGTTCTCTGGGAGTAACCGTCGGTCTTTCGGGTGCGACCGCCGAAATTTCACCGGAAGTCGAAACCGTCATCAGCAACGGAACTTCGATCATCGCCGGGAGCGTGAACATACGAGCGATGCACAACTTGCTTGAAAACGATGGCGTGACCGAATCCAGCGGCGACGCCTTCGCCAAAGCGACCTCGTCCGGT
>JBCBOT010000312.1:0-9932 GCA_039821165.1 Planctomycetota bacterium
AGCGCTTGCACGATCGCCGCGAAGTCCAAATCGGGGATCGCGAGCAGCGCGTCCATGTCTTGGTACACGACATTGGCTGTCGAAAGATCGGTCAAATCGCTGATGGACACGATCAAGCGAGGGTCCGCTCCCGTTTGGGCACCCAAGAATTCCGGTACGACGCGAACCGGCAGATTCAAGTCCGCGCTGCCAGATAGCCCTAAGTCGACGAACGAGCCGAGGTCACTGACTTGGCCAAAGAGTTCCACCAAGTCATAGTCGACGTTCGGTGTTCCGAGTTGAATCGTGAAATCGAGATTCGCGTTTGCTGTGCCATCAAAGAATTCGACACCCAAGAGGCCCAGCGATGCACTTGCACCCAAATCTCCACCGGCGAGTTGTACGCTCCCTGTCATCGAGGTGTCTTGCAGCAACACTCGTCGATGAATCGGATAGTCTTCTGGGTAGGACGCCAAGTCCAAACCGAGGGTCGTGCTGAAATCAAGCTCGCTTTGTAGCCTCACCTCGCCGTTGGCTGCGACGTTGAGAATGCGGCCGATGTCGGTGCTCATGTCAAACGAGCCCATGACTTCCGCCAAAGACTCTTGAACGTTGAGGTCGACAAGCACTCGACAGGTGGCCGAGTCAAAACGAAGGTTCAAAACGGATGGATCCACGCCGACCGCGGTCGCCAGTAAACGCTCAAGGTCCTGGATCGTTTCGAACCCAGGCGACGTGACTTGGCTGTCGGGGACTCCCACGCCGAGGATCGCCAGGAAACGATCGGCATAGAATTCGCTCAGGTCGAGGACGTCTCCCAGCGATTGATTCGCGAACGGCACCGGCACGTTACCGAGGTGTCCTTCGAGTGTGTCAAACCAGGTCGCGATGTTGCTGATCGCTGCGTGGAGGATGTCGGCGCTGGTGTTGGCGAAACATCCGATCGATTGCTGGTAGGAAGCGTTTGCTTGTTCGGTGGATGTGGTCTCGTCGAAAACGTCGCTTTGACGGATCGTAATCAGCGCCGGATCGTTTGTCGGGTCCGCCGGGTCGGTGCCAACGGTCTCGCCGCCCAGAGTCGCGGTGCTACGGAGGATTAACTCGAGTTGATTGGTCGATTCCGGCTCGACGGAGACGATCTGCGACAGCGGAACGTCCCGCAGTTCTGCGGCCGTGAGAATGCCGTCGCTCGACGCAGGTGTGTCAGGCGAGGTGACCTGGACGGCTGCGTCGAACACAAACGATTGAACGTCGCCCGAGATATCGGTGAGGCCGTCGCGGCCTTGGAAAACCAGCGGTTCAGTGATTGGGAGGATTCGATAGCGAACCCGCAAGTCATCGGTTTGGAAGGGGTGGATGAAGAACGCATCGTCATCCGCCACGGCTTCATCGGTCAAAATTCCGAAGGTCAGGTCCATGCGAAAGCTGCGCTGAACCACGAAGTCTTCGGGGATTGGTTCCAGTGGAGTGTTCGGATCTTCGATTCGAATTTGCAAATCATCTCGGACGACATCAGGGATGCCTTCGTCCTTATGCTGATTTGCCGTGTGAACCACGGTTAAGTTGAAAAGGAGCTGGTCTGGCAATCGATCGATCTGAACCCTGGAGTTGGCCTGGATCAGCTCAGCGAAGACACCGATCTGACGTCCGACCCGAGCCGATTGGTTTTCTAGCGTCTGTTCGATTTGACGCAGACTGACACCCGTCTCGGATTGCAGTAGGTTTCGAATGGGTTCCGTGATCGTGTTCGCAATGAGTGTGTCGAGACGAACCGTTTCGCCGAGAGTCTGTTCGCCGATCGCGAGTTTCGCAGCCAATTCTTCGTGGTTGTTGAGCCTCCGCGCCCAGGCATCCAATTGGTCGATACCAGAAAGCAACACACGTCTCTCGCGCTGCGTGAGAACCCGAGTCGAGTCTCGTGGACCGACAAGGGCAAGGATGCCGCCGCCCAAAGCATTTCCCGCCTCATCCGGTGGCGGATCGACTCCCGCGATTCCGCCATTTTTCTCCCACACACGTGGATCGGAGGTGGAAACGTCGGTGATGCATGCGGAGACGTTGTTACTTGTTTGCGTGCACGATTGGCTCGTGATGGCCGCGAGGTACTTGCGGGTGACATCCACTCGATACGGATCGTCCGTCGTGCCGTCGCCGTTGAGGTCCGGATTGCTGACGATCAAATGGACCACGGCGTCGAGGATATCGACGTTCTCGTAACTGGCTTGCTCGTGACTCAGCGAGTTGTCGTCGGGATTGGTGTTCGGTCGCGCGAAGAATATCTCCGCTTGCGCGTCTTCATCGGATGCGAGCGATCCCGAGATCGTCCCTTCGATAGTGAGTACACCCGTCGTCGCGTCGTAGCCGAGTATCCGATGCGACTCCGAGACACCCAGCAACTCATCCAATGAGAAGATTCGAATCCGTTCACGACCATCAAAGCGGAGCTGCGAAAAGTCAAAACCCGCCCCGCCGGACGTGAGTTGCGAACCCAGTGCGATTTGGTTCCCGAGCGAAACGCGTTCGTCGATTTCAAATCTCGCGACCGAGATGTGATGTTGTTCGGCATTTGGGTCGGAATCCGTTGCCGCGGCAACCAAACGCTCGTTGCCGACTGAATGGACTCGATAAAACGGGCGAGAGAGGTCGGTCGAACTCGGCAACGAAAACTCAAAGCCGATGCCGCCGTCATGCAGGACGTTGCCCGAGTCGAATGCCGAGTTGCGCCAACCAGCGGCACCGCTGACTCCGAACAAGGGGAGTGCGGAGGCCGCGCCCACGACGGGCGGTAGCGTGAGATAGTGGTCCCCGATTCGGTTGAGCGTCTCCCATGCCCAGTCGGTACCAAAGTCGAGTCGCGGCGTGCCTTGGGGTAGCAGTTCGATCCCATTTGATATCAGCGGCTGGGAATCCGACCAGGTTGGGGCGTTGGCGGAATTGATCCGAGGCCCCGGTGATTCATTAGGAGCATCTTGAAAGGAGGTTGCCAATCGAAAGGTTTGAACCGCGTTATCGATTTCGTTCGAAGTGGCCGTGAATGGGAGAATCGAGTCTCCGTTGGGGCCCGGGAATCCAAGGTATCCCAACCGTTGAGCGATTTGCTGTGGATTGAGGTTTTGTAAATCGACGGCGTTCGGTTCGCCTTCGGTGTCAAATCCTGGTTGCACAAAGATTCGTAGCAGTTCGTATTCCCCATCGACAAAAATCGGCAGCTCGAGGTGTCGTTGCAGTCCAGGCGTTTCGGAAAAGAGATCGCGTGGATCATCCGAAACCAACGATGGGACGATGTCGATGTGCGTGGTGACGTCGGAACCACCGATCAGCGAGATCGCTTCGCCGTGTTCGACGGGAACACTGGAATCGCTTGGTGGTGAAAAGAAGAGGCTGTCCGCTAGTTGCGGATCGTTTGAAGCTTGGAACTCTCCGACGGTTGGAGTGGCCAGCACGTTTTGGCCTCCCGTGATCTCGTGCAAGTCCAACCGCGTCACATCACCGGTGTTGACCGAAGCGGTGAACACGTTTTCGACTGTGTAAGCGTCGATCGCCAACACGTAACGGATTGGTTCGTCGGCGATTCTTTCATAGTCACCCGTGTGTGACACCACGACGGTGTACTCTTCCAAGCCTGCACCCGGTGGAAGCAGCGTGGGGTCAATCACGATCTGCTCCACGTTGTCTCGATGGTTTTGCAGACTCGCGTCAAATGCGGGGCTCACTCCACGCGACGCGGCGGTGTCTGGACGAGTCGGATCCGGCACAAAGGGGTAGTAGTGCGTTCCGTCGGGACCTACTACGTAAACGTCCAGATCGTTGATCAGGTTGCTTGTTGAGTCATCGTGACCGTGACTAGCATTTAAATCAGCGAAGTCATCCCAATACAGTGTGATCTTCGCACCTTGATCGGGATCGATCCGAATGCGTCGCGTCACCGCAGAGCCGGGATAGGTCTTGCGTCGCAGAAATGACTCGAAGGAGTTTTGCGTGAGCGATAATCCGGCGGCTCTCTGTATAAACTCTGCCGCATGTGTCCCGTTCACCAAACCGAATCCCGATTGGTAATCGGGGCCGGTGAGGCCGATGTCGGATGCCGTGTGCAGTAGCGCCGCTTTGAGAAGATCGCCATTGGAGTCTTGGACCGGATTGACAAACAATTCGGCACGGGCGGACAGATCGTCGAGTAGTTCGTAGAGGTTGGCGGCGTGACCGGCGACGACGGCTGCCGCAATCGACGATCCGCTTTGTGCAACGTCAGATCCGGGTAAAAACTCGGCTACGCCTGCCGGTAAACGGATCGGGCCGCCGGGCGCGACAAGATCTGGTTTGATGCGTCCGTCATCCGTCGGCCCCTGACCACTCGTCGCCGAGACATCTAGTCGTCGAATCTCGGCGTCGGTCAATTGAGTGGCGACAATCGTGCGACCGGTCGCGCTGTCGACAATCGTCGGCATCTCGACGGCGCCGACGGTCAACACGTTCTTTGCGTTCGCCGCCCCCGCAATCGTCGAAACGAAACGACCGGTGCCTTCCCCGTTTGCGGGCGGCAAGTTGAAATTGGCTTGCAGCGCGTAGTAGTCTCGGCCTGTGAAAGACTGACCGGGAGCCAATCGATGTCCCAGCCGTTGAAAGTCCACTTGATTCTCGACGTGAAAGTAGAACCGTCGTGGTTGGTTTCCGACCCACACAGGCCGCGTGCCCGAGTTATTACCGGCACTCCAAATCGTCAGCGTGCGATTCAGCTCGTTGAATTCAAGTGGTTGTGGTTCGGTGGAGGCGTCGATCGATTGGCTGCGCGGATCGTAGCTCCCAAATAGCGCGTCGTCTTCTCCGGCGAGCAACTGATCGATGTTTCCAAACCAGACGAACTGACCCCGAATCTGCGTCGGGTGCTGTGTCGCCTCTTCGGGAATCCATTGCCAACCCGCCGCGACGTTGTACGGGTGCAGGGAGAGATCGAGGTTTTGGCGATTGTCATTCAGTTCGAGCAGATCGTTCGCGCCGTCGGCGACGCGCAAGGACGCATCGGGAGCAATGCCGATCCGTGCGGGCGTGACGCCGGGAGTGTCGCCAAGTAAAACTTCGGCAATGACCGTCGCGTGTTCGGAGTGATCTGCAAGCGTCCCCCAATCCGTTGCCGAGGTATCGATGGCTTGGTTCACGCCTGCGGGTGCATATTGGTCGATGGCGATCTGCAGTGGATAGCCGGCTGCATCCCAGAGGCCGACCACGACGCCGTCGCCCGTTTGATTGAGCGGCGAGTCGCGTTGAATTCGATTCAGCGAAGTGGCGTCGGTGAAAACCGCTGCGTCCCGCGAGCTGTTCACGAGGGGACGGTGGTTCGGCCCCTGCGTTGAGACGAGTCCTGTGGTCTCAGCCGACGCGCCCGCTTGAGTCTCGAATCCATGGCCATCGAGCATCAATCGGCGTTCGAGAAACTCCAGTTTCGCCCGCCGTCGTCGTGATTGGAGCGCGGAAATGGGCCGACGTGGCGGAGTTCTTCGGACCATCGGAGGGGCTACCGGAATGGCGAAAAGAGGCAAACTGAGCGGTCAAACTCAGAGAACGGACCTCCCCAGCCATCTGGTCGGAAAATTGAAAAATTCTTGGTGGCGGCGCGTTGGGCTCACGCGGAATGCTGCAGCCCGTCGACGATCGAGACCGTCGCGGCTTGGATCGAGGGAGCCAACCCGGCAAGCAGGCCCACAGCGAGGGAAACCATGATTCCGGAAAAGAACAGTTCCACCGAGGGCCGAAACGCGATGGTGGCCCCTTCGGCACCGATCGCAAAGCCGCCGACGAGCAGCAAGAGTGTCGCGACAATGGTTCCGGCCAGGCCACCGGTCACGCACAAGATCGTGCTCTCGGCCAGCACCAACCGCATCGCTCGCATCGGGCGGACACCGATCGTTTGAAGAACCGCGTACTCTTTCATTCGATCCTGAACACTCATCACCGTGGTCGTGGCAACGAGCGAAAGAACTAACACGACACACGCATACCCCAACCAGTGTGCGAATCCGATCAGGTCAACCAAGTCGGAAAGCGTGCTCGCCTGAAACGCACCCTTGCGGCGGGTCGTTGTGGCCACCGACCCCGATCGCAACACGCGATCAATCTCCACGGCCACGCGATCCGGATCGGCATCGTTCGTTAGCAACACTTCGTGTTGCGTCACGAGCCCCGCCGCATCGACGCCGCGAGTGAACTGCAAGAATCGAAGGCTCGTGTAAATCAGGTTCTCTTCCGATGGAACCGCCGACGAAAAGATGCCGGCCACGTGAACCGACATGCCGCCAATCGCAAACTGGTCGCCTACCGAAAGACCACGTCGTGTCGCCACATTCCGACCGACGAGCGTCGCATCTTGCCTCATTTCGAATCGGCTCCAATCTCCATCAATCACGTCCAGCCCACGTAACGTTTCGATCTGCTCCGGATCGGCGCCGTGAAAAACAACAATGTCCAAACTGGCTCGGCAGTTATTGGTCCAGACCTGGATCGGCATCACGTCTTCGACGCCCGACAGTTCACGAATCGTTTTCGCGTAGTCTTCGGGTAATCGACTGCTCGTGGGGCAGAATCGATTCTCTTGAAAAACGATCAAGCGACGTTCGGCTTCTTCGCCAGTGGTCAGTCGTCGAAGCCCCTCTTGAACGGAACCTACGAAACAAAACACCAACATCGCGACCGCGGAACCAGAGACCGTGAGGAAGCTGCGGGTGCGGTGACGCCAGAGGGTCTTGAGTACGTAGCGATACATCAGGGTGGGCTAAGTTGGAGATCGAGTGTCCATTCAGGCTTCGAGGAACTTTCCTCGATCGAGTGTCAGGCGACGACTTGCGATGTTGGCTACGTCCTGGTCATGGGTCACCATGAGGAGCGTGATGTCGAGTTCTTGATTGAGTCGCTGCAGAAGGATCTGGATTTGTTCACTCGTTTCGGTATCGAGACTGCCGGTCGGTTCATCGGCGACGACGACTTGGGGGTGGGTCACGATGGCGCGCGCGATGCCGACTCGCTGTTCTTGGCCACCGGAAAGCTGACGAGGGTAATGACCGGCACGATCGGACAGACCCACGGCCTCGAGCGCGAGCTCCACGCGTTTCCGGCGCTCCGAGGAGTTCAGCTTCAACAGCAACGTCGGTAGCTCGACGTTTTCGTAGGCGCTCAAGACCGGAATCAGGTTGTGGGTTTGGAAGATGTATCCCAAGTTGGC
Source organism: Planctomycetota bacterium (assembly GCA_039821165.1). Classification (GTDB taxonomy): domain Bacteria; phylum Planctomycetota; class Planctomycetia; order Pirellulales; family Pirellulaceae; genus Stieleria. The sequence continues at coordinate 7,190 of JBCBOT010000312.1, forward strand.
CGCACGCCAATCGGCGAGCTGACTGCGCGAGAGTTCCGTGATCGGTGTTCCCGCGACCGTGATGGTTCCAGAGTCCGGGCGGTCGATCCCGCTGACCGCATTGAGTAGCGTGCTCTTCCCAGTTCCGCTCGGACCCATCAGGGAAACGAACTCACCCGCCTCGATCTGCAGACTGACATCGTCCAAAGGTGTGATCGTTTCGCCTCCTTTGGTGAACGTCTTAGTGACATTTTCTAACTCGACAACGGTCATCTTTTCACCTCCTCAGACCCATCGTGGTGTCATCCCCACGGACCAGGATTCGATCACCCTCAGAGAGTTCGTTGATCCCCGACACGATCAGCTTGTCGGTGACCTGCAATCCGTCTTTGACTTCAATCAATCCACCTGACTGCAACGTTCCGAGTTGAATCGACTGAAGGGCCGCTCGTCGATTCGGGGCAACGATCCAGATGGTCGCGTTCGATCTTGTTGGCGAAGATTCTTCGCGACTACCCGCATCCCTTAGGACCAGCTGTTCAGGAATCAGGATTCGCGTCGTGTCCGATTGCTCTGCGTCCGATCCAGACTCGGGGGCAAGGAACGTTGCGGTGACAAGCATGTCAGGTCGCACCGCCGGTGGCGGGTCGATCAATTCGACTTTCACTTCGAGCGTGTTCTTCTGAATGTTCGCCGTGCTGGTTGGTTGCAAGACTTTGGCCATCAGCGTCTGCTCTGACGAGGCGGTTTTGATTTCTACCGACGCGCCGGGGAACACCAACGGGACGTTTTCCAAACGCACGTCGGCACGGACCTGGAGTCGTGTCGGATCGTACATCTCGACCACCGTGCTGGAGCTTTGGCCGGCGAAATGCTCCAAGCCCATGACCCTTGTTCCCGGGGTCGCAACGAGACGCAGAATCCGTCCGTCCATCGGGGCGCAGACTTTCGTTCGTTCAAGATCAAGCTCCGCGCGACGCAGGTTGAGTGCAGCTTGGTCTCGAAGTGCCGTTGCCGCTTGAACGTTTGCCTCCGCCTCCGATACCCGTCCGTGATCGTCGATTTGCAGGTTCGACTGTTCTTCAAGGACACGGACCTTCTCCTCGAGAGCGTCGATCTCGCGGCGAAGATTCGGGCCGCGCGTGTTCAATTCGCTCAGCGCGGCTCGGGTGGCCGAGAGATCTCCCTCGGCTTTGCGGACCGTCACTCCAGGTACCGCATCGCCGGCACGAAGTTTTCCCTCGTAACTCTGCCGATTGACTTCCAATTCGGCCTGCATTGCTTCGATCAGGAACGGCAACTTTTCGCTTTCTGTTTTTGCCTTGGCAAGCATTCCGCGCGCTTCGGCCAGTGGGAGCCTCAGGTGGAGTGGATTGTCGCGACGAGATTTTGCGACCCGTAGTTCAGCCTCGGCCCGCTTCATCTCGCCTTCGCTTTTTAGCAGCGTTGACCGTGCCAACTCGACAGAGATCTCTGCGTCGACGCTGATCAAACGAGCGATCAATTCGCCTTGTTGAACGTCTTGTCCTTCGACGACAACGAGTTCTTCAACGACTCCCGCAGCGAGTGCGGCAACCGTGATCGCGGTGGGGCGGGGTTCGATCCAGCCGGCTGCTTGGAACAGCGGCGTCCCGGATTGCTGGACCACCCCACGTTTGACGATCACCGGACAAACGGTCACGCTTCGGGCGGGTACGAAATGCTGGCCGGCGGCAAGGCCCAGCATCGCTACAAAGCCGAGCAGCAGAGCGATCGGGATGACGTACCGTGTCAGCAACCTTCGCCGCTGTGATGTGTCGACGCGGGCATCGCTCGTCGGCCGATCGAGGGCGAGCCGTCGGAGGTCCAGTTGCGTGTCGGGCATCGTTACTCGCCGGGCTGGATGTAGATCTTGGTCGCTGCGACGGTCAGATTTCCGGCTTCGTCGCGGCTCGCCATGCCTTGAACAGTAACCTGCGACAACTCGCTTACGCCGAGCAACTCCCGGGCATCCTTCGCGATCGGGCCGCCCGACTCGTCGACCATTTTGACGGTGACGATGTTGTCTTTTACTTGGTCCTGTTTGCAACAGTAGTCCCAGGGCGTTGGACAGCCTTCGTCGGGCGCGCAGAACGGAACCGACTGATCCACGATCGTGAACGCCGCCACGCCATCAACAAACGGGTCGCGCGATCCGCCGATGAGCCCGACGAGCGTGACCGATTGCTCCGACTCGACGGATTGACGCGCTTCACCGACCGCAACCGCACCCGAGGGTTCGCTCGCCAGCACAAACTGTTTGCCCGCATCGTCAACCTTCGGTAACGCGACGTTCTGTTCGGGTTGCCCGCAACCAATGAAGGAAACGAGAACGGGGATCACGAGCCATTGAGGGGACTTCATCTTTCAATTCCTTTAGTTTGCTTTGAGTGAAACTGCCACCGAAGCACGAAGCACCTTGAGCGCCGGCGGCACCGCACCCAAGACTCCCAGTAAGATTCCGACACCGCCACCGATCAAAAGCGTGACGCCGTCAATTCGGAGCGTGAACGCTCCCATCGTGAAACGAACCGCCGTGCCGTTGATCATTGACCATGCGATCAGGCTCGCGACCAGAGAGGCTGCTGCGGCGAGCAACACACCCTCTTGAATCAAGCTCAACATGATGTATGGCGCAGTCGCGGGGCGTGTCCGCGAGATCGCGACGCTTCAGGCCATCGGCTATCGCCGACGCGCCATCCTGCTGAGCTTGATTCAAGAGGGTGTGTTGCTCGCCGCAGCAGCC
>JBCBOT010000313.1:0-9909 GCA_039821165.1 Planctomycetota bacterium
CGACCAACTCTTCAGTCACCCAAGCGTAAAGCTCTTCGATCTGCTCGTTGGACAACTCGCTGGCGGGACGACCGAATTCACCCGTCGAGAGACCGGCCGCATCGAGGATGTTCTTTTGTTGGTCCAGCTTCTTGTTGTCTTCCTGCATCTTCAACAGGCCGACGCGAGCCACACTCACCATCAGCGAGCAGGCAACACAGAGTGCGCCAGCGACCATGAGTGTCCGGAACGTTTGGTTAGGTTGCGGCATAGCGTGCCATTCTCCTTCGAACATTCATCGAAACGACGAACCAATCGATCAACGGGGCGAAGACATTTCCGAACAGGACGGCCAACATGATGCCCTCGGGAAACGCCGGATTGACGCAGCGGATCAGCACCGTCATGAACCCGATCAGTCCGCCGTAGATATATTTTCCAGTTTCCGTCATCGACGCGCTGACGGGGTCGGTTGCCATGTAAACGAGGCCAAATGCCAGACCTCCGATGACAAAGTGCCAATAGAAGGGAACGTGCATCATCGCGTTGTCAGTGCTCTCTGGCGTAACAAGATTGAGCAAGCACGCCGTCGCGGTCACGCCACCCAAGACACCCGCCATGATTTTCCAAGAGCCGATTCCTGCTCCAATCAGGATGGCGGCACCGACCAAGCAAAGTAGTGCGCTCGTCTCGCCGACACATCCCTGGATCGTTCCGAGGAAGGCTTGCATCCAGGTGATTTCACCCGTCCATGTCACCGGATCGGCGCTGCCCATCGCGTACTGAACGGACTCAAGCGATTTCACCGCTGAACTCGCGTCGCCGCCCGGTGCGTTGGCCATTTGACCAAGTGCCGTTGCGCCACTGAATCCATCAACCGAAGTCCAAACCTTATCGCCGCTGATCTCCGTCGCGTAGGAGAAATACAGAAACGCTCGGCTGGTGAGGGCCACATTCAGGAAGTTACGCCCTGTCCCGCCGAACACCTCCTTCGCGACGACGACCCCGAATGCAATTCCCACCGCGACTTGCCAGAGCGGTATCGAAGCAGGCAGGGTGAGTGGGAACAACAACCCGGTGACGAGAAATCCTTCGTTGATCTCGTGTCCGCGCAAGACGCTGAACACGAGTTCGATGTGCCCCCCGACGAACATGCAAACGATGTAGATGGGAAGGAAGTGAATCGCGCCGAGAACAAAATTGTCGACGTGGTTGGCGGGATCATTCACAAAGCCGAGTTGCTCGTGAACGTAGTAGTGCCAGTCGCCGTCGTATTTGTCTCCGGCCTCGACGACGCGTTGCACCGCCTGGTTCGCTTGGTAGCCGGCGTTCCACATGCCGAAAAGCGTGACCGGAATCAACGCCACGACGACCGTGATCATCATGCGTTTCAAGTCGATATTATCACGCACATGGGTTTTCCCATGTGTGACTTCGCCCGGTGTGTAGAGGAACGTGTCGAGCGCCTCGTACATCGGGTACGCCATCGAGAGCGGTCCGCCCTTGTCGAACAGCGGATGAACCTTGTCTAAGGCATCGCGTAGCAGTTTCATGTTCGATTGAACCTAACGGGAAACGTTTGGGTTGTTTTGGTGAGTCGGGCGGTTAGCCCTCGCGTTCAATGGTCGTCAAATTTTCGCGGAGCAAGGACCCGTACTCATACTTTCCGGGGCAGACGAAGGTGCATAACGCCAAGTCTTCTTCCTCGAGCTCCAGCGCGCCCAATTCCTGAGCTTGGTCGGTGTCCTTCACGATCAACGCACGCAGCAGCTGTGTCGGCAGGATGTCCAGAGGCATCACTTGCTCGTAAGTTCCGAGCGGCACCATGGCTCGCTCGCTCCCGCCGGTGCTACTCGTGAACGCAAATTTCTGATTCGGAATCATCGACGACGCAAAGACACGCGTGGTGCTGAACTTATCGAACCCTGGCTTCTGCCAACCGAGGAATTCTCGCTCGTTCCCTTCTTCGATGATCGAAACTTGGGTGTGGTATCGGCCGAGGAATGCGTGAGGGCCCGAAGCCGTGTGACCGTTGAGCACCGAGCCAGATATCTTTCGAACGTTTTCCATCGTCAACTCGCCGTCGGTGAGTTGATCGATCGAGGCGCCGAGCCGGGTCTCGAGTAACCGTGGCTTCTCGACCACGGGGCCAGCGAGCGAAATGATCCTTCGCACGTCAAGCTTGCCCGTTGTCAACAAGGCTCCCATCGCGATGACGTCTTGGTAGTTGAGGTACCAAACCGTTTTGTTGGGCCCGACAGGATCCAGTTCATGAATGTGGGTGCCGACAAGACCTGCGGGATGTGGCCCGTCAAACTCGGTGACGGTGACACCTTCGACGGCGCTACCGGGGATCTCGGCGCCTGCTGCCTTACAGACGTGAACGGCACCATCGGTCAATTTGCTGATGACCGTGAGTCCCAGAATGAATTGGTCCTGTCGATCCGCTGTCGCGGTCACCGGGCATGCAGCCAAAGGATTGGTGTCGATCGCTTGAACGAAGATCGAGCTCGGCTTCGATCCTGGAGCGGGGACCTTGCCGAACGGCCGCGTCCGCATCGAAGTCCACAACCCACTTTCGGTCAATAGCTTGGTGACCGCGTCCGCGTCCATCGCATTGACATCACCGACTTCGAATTCGATCGCATCGGCGTCACCCGCCGAGGTGTCCACATCGATGATGATGGCTTCAAATTTCCGCTTCTCGCCGCGAATCACTTCCGCGACGGTGCCAGCTGCAGGCGAGGTGTACGTGACGCCCTCAGTCTTTTTATCGGAGAAAAGAGGCTGACCGAGTTTGACCTTGTCGCCTTCAGCAACCAACATCGTCGGCTTCATCCCGACGTAGTCGTCACCCAAAATCGCCACCTGCGTGACCGGCTTCGCCACCTCAACGTGCTGCGCCGGGTTACCAAGGATGGGCACATCGAGACCCAATTTGATTTTGATCATTTCTTCGCAAGCAAGGTGGGGAACGGATAGCCCGGAGCTTGTGATAAAAATCACAAGCGACATCCGCGAAAATGCCCGCGACGAATTCTCGTGGGCTGCGCCAGGCTCACGGGCGGGAATATTACATAGCTGCGTAAATCAAGCAACGGCACTCAAAAGGAGGGAGATGAGTGTTTCCCTCCGATTCGCACCGAACCGCGCCGGAACCTCGACATAAGAAGATGGCGCGCGGTCAATCGTTCGTCTAGTGAAATGATGTCGCACTCGCGTCCGCTGGACCGATGGCAAACTTGCGACGAACACGGGCTGCGTGTTTGAAAGGAAACACCGATGGCGGCCCTAGACGTCCCTCACTCAGAACAATGAGCCGTGGCGCGCCCGTGTGGCCTTCTTTCGGGGGCGGGTGCGGCTCCTATTCATTTGAAGTTGTCATCACAACACAAATTGGGTGATCCTTTGCGCGCCTAACGACTCCCAAAACTTTTGAGCCCGCTCCGTGTCCAAGACCCTGACTGACCGTCGCTCCGACATCCGCAACGTTGTGATCATCGCCCATGTGGATCATGGAAAGACGACGCTCGTTGATTGCTTGTTGCGTCAGAGCGGACAATTTCGCGAGACGGAACTGAAAGACGAGCGGATTCTCGACTCGAATGATTTGGAGCGAGAGCGTGGAATCACGATCCTTTCGAAGAACATCGCGATCCCGTATCGCGATGTGAAAATCAATCTGATCGACACGCCGGGCCACGCCGACTTTGGCGGCGAAGTCGAACGCGTCGTGACGATGGCCGACGGCTGTCTCGTCCTGGTCGACGCGGCCGAGGGGCCGATGCCGCAAACCCGCTATGTGCTGGAAAAAGCGCTCGCGGCGGGCGTCCGTCCGATCATCGTCATCAACAAGATTGATCGTCCCGACGCTCGGTCACTCGAAGCACTGGATGAGGCGCTTGAGTTGCTCGCGGACTTGGGCGGCGAGGACCAGCTGGACTCGGTCGCGTACGTATTTGCGAGTGCCAAATCAGGATACGCGACCACGGATCCTTCCGAACCTAATACGGACATGCGGCCGCTGTTGGATTTGTTAATCGACCATTTGCCGGGGCCCGAGATCGACGCCGATGCACCGCTTCGGATGCTCGTCACGACGTTGGATTGGAGCGAATATGTCGGCCGCATCGCGGTTGGCCGAATCGAGGCCGGAGTGATTCGTGAAAACCAACCGATTGATCTCCATCAAAAAGATGGCGTCGCCAAGCAAAAAATTGCCGGGCTCTATGTCTTCGATAATCTCGGTCGAGCCAAAACCGAGTCGGCAAAGGCTGGCGACATTGTGGCAATCGAAGGACTCGCTTCGGTAGAAATCGGCGACACCATTTCCGAAGTCGACGCAAACAATCCATTCGATCGCTTAGCCGTCGACGAACCAACGCTCGAAATGGTCTTCGCCGTCAATTCATCGCCGATGGCAGGACGCGAAGGCAAGTACGTCACCACGCGCCAAATCAAAGCGCGTCTCGAAAAGGAACTCGAACGCAACGTGGCCTTGCGTGTCGAGATGATTCCGGGGACGGAAGCGTACGCCGTGAAGGGCCGTGGTGTGCTCCATCTTGCGGTATTGATCGAAACCATGCGCCGCGAGGGCTACGAACTCAGCATTGGCAAGCCGCGCGTGATTCAGAAAGAAATCAATGGCAAGCCACACGAGCCGTTTGAATCCCTGCGTGTCGAAGTCCCCACCGAGGTGATGGGGCCGGTGATGGAATTGGTTGGTAATCGTCGAGGTGCCTTGGAAGAGATGAACCAACGTGGCGAGTACAGCCTCCTGCGATTCTCAATACCTTCACGTGGTCTGATCGGACTCCGGACACGGTTGCTCAATGCGACGCGCGGTACAGCCGTGATTCACCATCGATTCGACGATTATCGTCCCGTTGAAAACGACATGCCGGGGCGTGCAAACGGAGTGCTCATCTCCATGGTGTCTGGCAAAACGATGCCGTTCGCGCTCTTCGCACTTCAGGATCGAAGCGAGTTGTTTGTCCCACCCGGCGTCGAAGTCTACGAGGGGATGGTTGTGGGCGAGAATGCCCGCGACAACGACATGAACGTGAATCCATGCCGTGAAAAGAAGTTGACCAACATCCGCGCCGCCGGAAGCGACGAGAATGTGATCCTCAAGCCGCCGCGAGACATGTCGCTCGAAGCGGCTTTGGAATACATCGAAGAAGATGAACTCGTCGAGGTCACGCCGGAAAACATCCGGCTCCGCAAGATCTTGCTGAGAGAATCAGATCGCCGCCGAAGCAACCGCAAGTGATTCTCACTTGCTCGCGTTGTTCTCTTCTTCTTCGGCGGCCGCCATTTCGGCCTCGTAGTCCGCGTCTTGCGCGTCAATCTCAGCCTGGGACTGAGTTTGCTCGATGGTGTCCGGAGTTGTGCTGCCGCTGCAGCCGGTCAAGGAGAACGCACCAAAGGCAACAACGATAGCTAGGCTCAGCTTTTTCATAACACTCTCTTGTACGGGAAGGGGACCACTAAAGGATGTAAAAAAAACCTCGCCCGCACAAGCGGACGAGGTTCTGATATTCGCATTCGAAGACGCAATCTTACTGATTGAGTTGTTCTTCGATCGTTTCTCTGTTGGCTCGCGTTCCGAGTGCTCCCCACAGTCCGTAAGGGCTCTCAACGCCACCGATGTTAACAAAGCCCGCCGGGCCGTCTCGACAGACCGTAGGTTCGTTCTGATCGCCCGCTTCGATGCTGTCGGTGATGAAGATAACGGCACCGTCACCCATCAGGATGTGTGCACCGCCTTGGTGACGACTGCTGACGCTGAAGAATCCGTGATTGCCATCGCTGTTATTGCGAACGCAACTCGGGCTGTTCGGAGGCAGGATCGTTTGCACACCGCTATAAGCGATTTGACCATCAGCCCAGCGAGCACCACGGCCGTTGTTCACACCGGTATTCACGTTGGCGCTGACATCGTAGAAGTTCGGTCGATCGGGATCGATGTGCACACCTTGGGCGCAATTGAATGGTACTCCGATCGCCGTCGTGCCGAAGTCGATCGCAGTGATCTGGCGGACGTAGTCACCTTGGATGTCACGCTGACCGAGCGAGGTCGCGATCTCACCACAAGCAATGGTGTTGGAGAGTCCATCAAGACAATCGCGGAATCGCATCTCGGTTCGGCCGCGGAAAAAACCACGTTGAGCCGCTTGCGCCCGCGTTGCCATCCAGGTCTCGTTGAAGTCCTGTGAGGAGTCAGTGCTGTTGTTGTTCTGCACGTATCCACGCTCGTTCTTACCACCGGTCCATACGTAGTTGTACGTGTCCCCGTAGCTGGCAGCGTAGTTGGTACGACCAAGTTGGACGCCGATTCCGGGGTCGCTCGGGCAACGCAAGGTCGGGATCGAGGTGGCCCAAGGAGCGTACTGTTGACGCCACGGTGCCGGACCCATCGACGGCCAGACCCCGTTGGTCACTTGGCCGGGCATGGTTGCGATTCCCGGAGCCAGCTCGGTGCTCGGAGCCGAAATCGACTCCCAAACGGCTTGTTGCTCGAAGAAAGGAAGCAGCGGCACGAGGTAGCTCAAACGAAGTCGGCTACTATTGTACGTGATGTCGCCGACGTAAGCCCGGCCGGTACCGGTGAGCTGAATCGGGATCCGCTTGTACGCACTGTGGTAGTTGTGGATCGCGAGGCCGATTTGCTTGAAGTTGTTGCTGCAAGACATCCGCCGTGCGGCTTCGCGGGCCGCTTGAACGGCGGGGAGCAATAGCCCCACCAGAATTCCAATGATGGCGATCACCACCAAAAGCTCGACGAGCGTGAAGCCTCGCCGACGAACAGACATTCCTTTCATAGAATCACCGAAAACGAAGGGAAGAGAAAGAGTGATAACACACCGGGACCGGTATTTATTTCACCAGTATCTAGCAACGCGTGATTGATGGCTACTGCTTTCGCGCATTTTGGGAAAGTTTTTCGAATTTTGCGAAACTTCCATGAGTCCATTTCGAGTGATCCGAAATCGCTCTGGCACGGTAATTCACGCACCTTCGAGAGTGGGGGCGCCTCTCTCCCGGGATTTTTTACCGGGTGGTGAAACTTTATCGCCCCCGTCGGACTGTCACGCTCAGCGGCTACCATGGTCCTTTCAAGGCGTCGCGAACGGGCTTCGGCGAACGACGCCTCCGGCACGAATTGGGCGTTTTCGGAGTCTTCGATGTCGACTCGCATTGCTGTCGTTCTCGTACTCCTGCTCGCTGGCGGGGGCATGCTCCTGTTCTGGCCTTCCGGCGATAACGACGATTTAATCGGCGAACTCAAGCAGCGGAAGCGGAAGTCTCGCTCTCCCGCTTCACTCCACGCCGATTCCGCGCCCGATTTCGACTCGTTGGCCGCCGCGGGGAAAGGGCAACCGCTCCCTGAATCGTTGACCGCCCTCGGTCAACCGGAGGGCTATTGGCTGGTCGGCAGCCCGCGGATCGAGACTGGAGTCGAAATACCGTTCGCCCCGGGCCGCGTTCCGACCCCTCCCGCCGAATCGGTCACGTTTGAGAACCAGAATCCCGGGTTTCTTGGTGCTGACGCCTGCAAGGATTGCCATCAAGAACGTCATGCGGACTTTATTCATACGGCCCATTTTCGAACCAGCGCTCTCGCGTCCCAAGAATCGATCAAGGGATCTTTTAAGGCTGGCAAAAATCGCATGTCGACGAAGTCACCCGACGTGCTGTTTGAGATGCTTCGCCGCGACGACGACTTTTTCCAGCGTGTCTCGTTCCACGGCTGGCAATTCGAAGTTCCGTTTCACATTGTCACCGGCTCCTCCAAGCTCGCGCAGACCTTCCTGTATTGGGATGCAGACCGGCTCTACCAAATGAACGTTTCTTATTTGCGGAGTGCCGATCAGTGGATCAATAGCCCGGGATTCATCGATGGCGACGCCGCATACGCTCGGGAAATCGGACCGCGTTGCTTGGAATGCCACACGACCTACGTGCAACAAGGAGAACTGCGGAATCAATTCGATCCGAATTCTTTAATCACGGGTATCTCCTGCGAGCGTTGTCATGGCCCGGGAAAAGAGCACGTCGAATACCATCGCAGTCACCCCGACGATAAGCAGTCCAGGTTCATCGCGGCCCCTTCGCAATTGACCCGGCAGCAGCAACTCGACATTTGCGCCCAGTGTCACACCGGCGTGACGCGTTTTAAGAGCGGCGCGTATCAGTTTCGTCCAGGCGATGAACTCGCGACACATTACCACGAACCTGACGATCCATCTGGGAACAGCGTTCACACGAGCAACCAGTTGAGTCGACTCCTCGTCAGTCCTTGTTTCCTGGAGTCGGAAATGACTTGCACGGATTGCCACAATCCGCACCGCAACGAGCGTGGCAACATGGCGTTATTTTCGGAGCGTTGTATCAAGTGCCATGAGGTCGAGCGGTGTGGAATGCACGGGACTTTGGGGGCGCAGTTGAGCGAGAACTGTATCGATTGTCACATGGGAAACCGCGGAACCGATAAGCTGTGGCTGAAGACGTCCGAAGAAACGATTTTTCCGAAGCTGCGTGATCACCATATTCGCGTCGACCGCGAAGCCACCGATTGGTTTCTTCAAAACAATGCCCGAGATTCTCTTCCGAATGGCGACCAGGACACTGCTACCAATGATGCGGAGCAGTAGCGGATCATGAGTGGTCGATCGAGGCGGCGACCAGCGCGGAAACCAGAAGAAGCGCCGTCGATTCCAGTCGCTAACACAACAAACGAGAAGCATGTCGTTGGGGCGAGCTCGTTCGGTCTCGCGATCCTCGGGATCAGTGTCGCCGCATTTTTTCTTCGTTTGTTGCATGTGTTTCAGACGGGGGCCGTCCCCTCTGCCGTCTATTTGATGGGCGATGCGAAGGGGTACTTCGATTGGGCTTCACGCATCGCCGGCGGTGCCTGGTACGGCGAGGAAACGTTCTATCAAGCTCCGCTCTACCCCTACTTCCTTGCGGTCGTGATCAGCGTCTTTGGTGAGAGCGTGGTCGCGATACGGATTTGCCAATGTGTCCTGGGTGCAACGGCTGTGGGCCTACTCGGCTGGGCAACGGAACGGCGATTCGGAAGAGCGGCGGGGCTCGTCGCTGCGATCGGATTCGCCCTGTTGCCTGCTGCCGTCTACTACGACGGATTGGTGCAAAAAGCATCCCTCGCGTCGTTCTTGCTCTGCCTGTTTCTTTTTGCGATTGCGCGGTGGGGCGTTGCCGTCCCATTGGGTGAATCCGATGCGCAGCCTCGATACCCGGCTCTGCTGAATGTCTTCGGTGCCGGAGTCAGTTTGGCGTTACTTGTGCTTGTCCGCGAAAACACATTGCTGTGGACGCCGCTGCCAATGATCTGGCTATGGCTGCATCAACGGCGGTCTACAGGCGAAGGATCGACGAACGAATTGACGGCCCGCAAGCGAGGCTTGGCGTCCTGTGCGTACGTCGCGGGGCTGGCGGTCATCCTTTTTCCCGTCGCCGCTCGGAACGCTTCGTTGGGTGGTGAATGGTCACCGACGACGTTTCAAGCCGGGCCAAACTTTTACATCGGAAACAATCAAAACGCCAACGGACTCTATCTGCCACTTGTGCCCGGGCATGAAACTCCGCTCCACGAACGGAGCGATGCGGTCCGATTGGCCGAGCGGGAATCAGGGCGCGAATTGACGTCCCGCGAGGTCTCTCAGTTTTGGTTTCGCAAAGCCGGCGAAGAGATCGGGGCGGACCCCGGACGTTGGTTGCAGTTGCTGGCCATCAAATGTGTGATGGTCGTCAACTACTTTGAAGTCCCCGACGTTGAAAGTTTGACGGTCTATCGCGACGCCTCGATCGTGCTCTTGATGTTCGATCGTGTCTGGCATTTTGGGACGCTCAGCGTGCTCGCGGCGATCGGATTCATGTTGACCCGCTCCCAGTGGCGGGCGCATT
>JBCBOT010000314.1:0-9896 GCA_039821165.1 Planctomycetota bacterium
CAAGAAGGTCAAGCGCATGGCGAACGACTCGAAGAGTCGAAACGACTAACGCGAGCCTTGTTGTCCGAATAGCCTCCGTCTCCGCTTTGAGGACATGGCATTCGTTGTTGAACCGGGAGAAGTCTTCGGCAGTTCGGTAAACATAGTCGACCAAGTGGTTCGGACCATAATCGCTATAGACTTCGCGGAGCGCTTCCTCGAATTGAATAAGACTCAGCGCTAGTTTGCGTTCTTCTGGCTGAGTGAATCGTATGCCGTCACGCTCGACTCGGCTCACGACGTCTTCTTCGGTCACGTCGTTCTTTCGAAGGATGCTCTTGCAGCGGGCAAAACAATACTGTGCATACGTTGCCGTCTTGCCTTGCAGCGCAACCATCTTGCTCAAGTCAAACCGATAGTCGCTTTGGCGATCATGGCCAAGGTCCGCGAATTTGATGGCCGCGATTCCGACTGTCTCCGAAACAAGGCGTTGCTCTTCCTCGTCCATCGGAGGTTCGAAGGTCTTGAGCCGGTCTGGATTGCAAACCACAGCATGAGCCGCAGCGACGGCATCATTTAAAAGCCCCTCTAAGCCGATCAGCGTTCCGCTTCGAGTCTTGATCGGACGGCCATCTTTATCGAGTACCGTTCCGAAGTTGACGTGCACCAGCTTCATGTCGGCGAGGCCGATCTTCTCCGCGACTGCAAAGAGCTTTTTGAAGTGCTCGCCTTGTCGTGTATCGACGACGTACAAGATTTCGTCAGGATCGAAGTTGTTTTTCCGATACCGAAGGGTCGCAAGGTCGGTTGTTGCATAAAGAAACGCACCGTCACGTTTGCGAATGATCATCGGGGCGTCGAAGTCATCCAGAAAGATGCAAATCGCTCCGTCGCTCTCGGTGGCCATGCCACGCTCTTGCAAGTCTTCGACAACCCCGCTCAGCATCGAATGGTAAAAGGATTCACCGAAGGTATGGTCGAAGCTGACTTTCAAACGGGAATAGACTCGATTGATCTCGTCTTTGCAGAATGGTAGGAATTCACGCCACAGAGAGAGGTTTTCTTCATCTCCCGCGTGGAGTTTCGCCGTCTCCGTGAGGACCGAGGTTGCAATGTCGGGGTGCGCGTTCGCCTTTGCGAGCGTCTCCGTATCGGCCTCGACTGCGGCGATCTTTTCTCGAGCACCCTTCAGCTGATCCTCTGTCGCTTTGACCTTTTTTGCGAGCGAGTCGGCGGCTTTACGTTTCTTCTTGGCGTCTTTGCCCTCTGCCGCCTCGGCTTCGCGGCTGGCCGCCGCGTGCAATTCGGTGAGTCGCCCGATTTCGGCCTCCAGTGTTTCTCGATTTCCGACAGCCTCGTGGTAACCCATCAATTTGTGAACGAATCGATAGAGGGTTGCCAGCTCTGGAACTGGGTTCGCTCGGACAGCTTCGGGATCGCCGAAATGCTTGTATCCATAAATGATCATCCCGAATTGGGTTCCCCAATCGCCGAGATGGTTGTCCGTAATGACACGGTGCCCAAGAAAACGCAGTGTCTTCGCCAAGCAATGTCCAATGACAGTCGTTCGAATATGCCCCACATGCATCGGCTTCGCCACATTTGGTGACGAATAGTCGATCACAATGGTTTTTGCTTCCTCGACAACATCGACCAAGAGTCGCTCTTCGTCTTTAAGCAACGCCGCAACACTTTCTTCCAGAAACTTGTCGGACAGCTTGAGGTTGATGAACCCGCCACCGGCTACTTCGGGCGTTTCACAGAGTCCGGTTAGGTCAACCAATTCCGCCAGTCGGGTCGCCACCTCCCTGGAGTTCACGCCTTCAAGCAGTTTCCCCAGTGGCATCGCACAGTTTGATTGGTAGTCCCCGAACTTTGGGTTCCCCGCTCCGCGAATCAGACCGGCGAAGGTGTCGATCTGCTCTTCGGTGATTGAATAGTCGGCCGCCTTCAAAGCGTCCGCAAATCGAGCTTTCAGGAGAGAAGGTAGGTGCATGGAAATTGCGTCCTAAAAGTGCTCAGAAGCGAGCGAGAATCACAGACGTTGCGCAGTGACCGGCCTAGGAAAGGTCGAGTTCGTCCAATGGAATCGGCTTGCCGTCCGCCCACAACGATTCGAGGTCATAAAACTCGCGTGTCTCATCGTCAAAGAGATGAACTACAACGCTGCCGTAATCCAGAACGATCCAGCGGCTCTCGTCATAGCCTTCGATCCCATAACGCTTTTCGCCAAGTCCCTTCTCGAGTGCGTCATCAATCTGCTCGCTAATGGCGTGCAATTGACGGCGGCTCTGTCCCGTTGCGATGACGAAGAGGTCGAATTCCGACGACTGGTTACAGACGTCGAGCACCACCACTTCCTGGGCATTGTTGTCCTGTGCGATTTTGACCGCAGTCGCCGCTAGCTTCCGGCTCTCGTCGATGCCA
The DNA here is from genome assembly GCA_039821165.1 of Planctomycetota bacterium. Lineage (GTDB taxonomy): Bacteria > Planctomycetota > Planctomycetia > Pirellulales > Pirellulaceae > Stieleria. The sequence continues at coordinate 2,407 of JBCBOT010000314.1, forward strand.
TACGGACGGATTGTTCGCGATCCCGAAACCATCGGGTCGAATGGCTTTTCTCGGGCGGCTTCATCGCCGGTATCGTGGGGTTTTGCTTCTGTCATGTCGAGAGTCTATCACTTTTGCTTTTCGGCTGTCACGGGCCGATTCGACCGGCGACACATAAAGACACGCTGCGACTAAACTACGGCCAGCGAAGCCATTGTGCTTGTCCCGCCCCATTGCCCTCCTCTGCAACGACAAAAGAGCCAACGAATGTCAGACAACCAACCGAATCAGAATCAAAACACCGAGTCGGACGCGAGCCCGGTCGCTCCGCGTCGAGAATTTCTCACGAAAGCCGCAGCCGTCTCTGCCGGGACGGCCGGCGCGACGCTCATGCCGCGAGCCGTTCGTGGTCAAGAACCAGAGGACGGGAAGCTGGAATTGGTTCGCATCGGAATCGTCGGTCTTGGTGGTCGAGGCACTGGTGCCCTCAATGACACCCTGTCTATCAACGACAAAGTCCAGCTGGTCGCGACCGCCGACATTGATCCCGCAAAGCAAAACGTGCTCGGACGTTTGGAGCGCAAATTTGGCGAAAAGGTGCTCGTCAAGGGCGGGAAAAACTATGTGGGCATCGACGCCTACAAACGTGTCCTCGATGACCCCGACGTCGACGTCGTGCTGCTCACCACCCCACCCGGCTTTCGTCCGCAGTATTTGCTGGACGCCGTCGAGGCCGGCAAGCACGTCTTTGCCGAAAAGCCGACGTGCATCGACCCGGCCGGCTATCGGACCTGTCTCGAAGCTCACGACAAGGCGATCGAAAATGGCACGGCGATTGTGACGGGGACCCAGTACCGCCGACAAACAAACTACATCGAGGCGGTTCGTCGCATCCACGGCGGCGACATCGGCGAAATCATCGGAATGACGTCGCGGTACTGCAGCAACGGCATTTGGTATCGCAACCGAAAAGAAGGCATGTCCGACACCCAGTATCAACTCTACAACTGGATGCACTTCATCTGGTTGTCAGGAGATCAGATCGCAGAGCAAGCCGTTCACAACATCGACTTTATGAACTGGGTCATGGGTGGTCCGCCCGAATCGGCCTACGGAAGCGGCGGTCGATTCACCCGTCCCGACGACAGCGAGATGTGGGACAGCTGCAACGTCGACTACCTGTATCCCGGAAACCGCTTGGTCTCGTTCAAGTGTCGTCAGATTCCTGACACCAAATCCGATAACAGCAACATCATTTACGGCAGCGAAGGAATCGCGACCGTTTACGGCATCAATCGAGGTGCCATCATCACCGACCGCACGGGCAAGGAACTCTGGTCGATGAAGGGCGACATCGGCACCGCCTACCAGCAGGAGCACAAGGACCTTGTCGATTCGATTCGCGCCGGAAAGCCGATCGTCGAACTGAAGCAAACGGCAGAAAGCTCGCTTACGGCGGTGCTCGGACGAATCGCCTGCTACACCGGCCAAGACGTCAAATGGGACTTCCTGACCGAGAAGTCGGAGCTCAACCTGTTCCCGGAGAACTTTGACTTCAACGGCTCTCGTCCCGAACCGGCCCATGCGGTCCCCGGGGCGACCAAGCTGATCTGATCGGTCGATATCAATGAGTCGTTGCACGCCGCCTTATTTCGAGGCGGCTTCCGCTTGACGGTAGAGTTCGGCGAGTTGTTTCAGGATCGGCAGCGCTTGCTGCCGCAGCGCGTCAACGGACAAGCCCTGTCGCCCGAGCTTTCTAAGCTGCGTTTCGAGCTGGTCCCGTTCGGCTTTTTGCTCTTTCGTCAATTTCGGCGCATCGGGGTTGACCGGGATGGTGATTCGTCCGGCCAAGTCGCCGTCAATCTTGCCTTCGCCTTTGAGCGTTTTCTTGCCGCGGAGCAGCTCCACTCGTGTTCCCTTCTTGTCGCCGTTGTCGTCGATCATCGCGTGCTCCGTCGCGATTCGACCCTCTTGCTGATAGAAAACGCCGGTAGCAGATGCTGCCTTGAGAAAGGCCTCGCGCACGCTGACGGCGTCATCATGGTCTAGATCCGAATCTGGGTTGGCGATCGCCTCGGCGAAGTAGCCGCCGAATCGGGCGAAGTTCTGCTCGCTGCCACTTTTCGTTGCCGTTACAACGACACGGCCAGGCCCCGACAGGCGATCCACGAATGGCCCGCTCGAAGAACTGCAATTGACCAGCACCAAAGGTCGTTTCGCCGGCCTCAGCCACTTCGCCAAGTCACGGGCGCTTACGTCGGGACCGACCAAGTTGAAACGCGCCGAGACGCCGTCCCATGTGCCATGGCCCACGAACAGGAGCCATAGTGGATCACCGCCGTCGAGCCGCTTGGTGATCTCCGCTTCAAGCGCATCACGGTCGTCGCCGTTTCGGGTGTCTCCTCCAGGTCCAACGATTGACAAGTCAAAGTCGGCGACTTTGGCGATCGTTTTCCAACGCTCTTTCCAGCGTTCAAACTCTCGTCCGTATTCTTCATCGCCCGGTGCGCCGACGACCAAGAGGACGTCATCGGCCAAGACCGTCGAATCCGCGACCAGACCCGCAGAGAAAAGCCCCGCAATCAGAACCAAACCAAACCAAGAACCACGTTTCACGCCAAGCCTCCCCAACGTCGGATTCCCCACTCGCAACACAGACACCCAAGTGCCAGTGCGATCACCCAGCCGCGGTGCCAAAGCGGATAGACCCAAGTCTCCGTGACCGGCACCTTTTCCGCTTGGAGGCGATTCGAGAACTGGTCCAAGTCCTGCTCGCGGATGACACGGCCACCACTCTTTTCGGCGATCCGCTCCAGCAGAGAAATGTTTGTCCCGAGCTGATCAAACTCGCCGCCCGCGAGTTGTCGCGTCCAACCAGTTTCGCGAACTTGCATCGGTTGCCCGTCGGGTGCCCGCACGTCAGCTGAAACGGTGTACTGCCCTGGAAGATCGCCGAAATAGGGCACCGTGTAGGCACCGGCTGTCTCACCAACGGGTTTAGCGTCCAGCCTCAGCGGCTCGTTACCCGGACTGTCAACGATCACACTGACCGATGCGTTGTCCATCGGTTCATACTCTTCATCTGCAACATCGACGCGGATGATGGTCTGGTCCGCGTTCGTCTCATCGGGCGTTGCGGACAATTGTGTGCGGCGTGGGACATCCGAAACTAACCAACGGGTAATTTGTCGCCACGCTTGCGCGGCATCGTCGGCATGTTCGGGATCGCGGCGCATCGACCATCTCCACAAGTCCGTGATCGTGATCGCACCGACTTTGCCATTGCCAAAGCGGTGGATGGCGACAGCCGGTTCCCGACGTCCGTCGGCCGTTGTGACGGTCGCGAATTGATAAGCACCCGCCTTCAATTCGCCGACCGTGTTCGCGGACGCAAAGGAGGGCATCGAGCGTAAACGAATCGTCTCCTCGCTGGCGTTGTCACGCAAGCGAAGCCATGGTTGCAGCATCCCCTCGCGAGTCAGCCCCAAGGTGACCGGGCCCGACGCTTTTTCCGAGGCGCCGCGGGCAACGTAAACCGGACAAAGCTCTCCGAGCGTGGATTCCTCGAATCGTTTTCCGGCAAACATCTCCTGCCCACCGAGCATTAACAGACCGCCACCCCGATTGGCGACGAAACCGCGCACCATGTCGAGTTGGTCCCGACTGAAGAAACCTGGCTCGATGTCATCGAGAATTAAGGCGTCAAATGAAAACAGTTCATCGGCGGTCTTCGGAAAACCCGACGCCAACTCGTCGGGCGATTCGAGGCCTAGCCGAATGATGACGGGTTCGTCGTACTGCTCCGCAACCTCTTCCGCGTCTTCCCCCAAACCTTGAAATAGCGGGTTGGTGGTCGAGATGTTTCGGTCGCGGAAATTGAACTTCAATGCCTTCTTGGCCATTCGGAACAAACCGCGAAGTTGGACTTCGCTATCTTCCTCGATTGCCCTGCGGAGGAACTTGAACTCCCAATTGGGGCGTCCCGCAACATAGAGCACGCGGTACGGTCCACGTCCACGATCCACGGACACCAGCTGTGTGTTATTCACCAGCGTCGTTTCGGACGATTCGGTATCAATCAGACTGTCTGGTTCGTCGAAAGCCACCCGATCGGCTTCGCGGAAAAGACTCACGCGATAAAAGCGAAGCCCGACATCGACGGGGCGAAATTGAAACGTCACGCTTCCGACGTCATCGGCGTTCGCGAGGTCAATTGTTTGTTCTTCGATGAGCGTCCCCGTCGCCGTGTCCGTTAGAGTGGCGAAAGCCTTGCCTTTGAGGGAGCCCTCGATCGCGTATCGCGCGGTCAACGTGACCGGCGAGAGTTCGAAATTCGTTTGACGAACGGTTGTTCCAGTGATCCGCAAGTCGTCGACCGACTGGTTTCCGAGGGGTAGGACCGGGAAGACCGGAAATGCAAACTCGGGAAGCTCCGTGTCGCCGTTGAGCGAAAGGGGATCGTTTCCGTCGGTCATCAGCAGCATGCCGGCGACAGGTCGGCCTTCCATCCTCTGACCCATTTCATCGAGGGCCGTGAGTAACCGGCTCGCGCGTCCGCCACGACGCAGGGCCGTGACATCACTGGCGCCGGTCAGTCGTTTATCAAAACCATACAGCCGGGTATCGAAGGACTGTGCCAGTTCGGTGTACAGCTCCGAATCGGGGGCAAGTGCGGTCTCGATGCGATCACGCCAGGAGCCCGAACGCCCGATGGCTAAATCCATGCTGCGACTCGTGTCGACCACGACAGGAAGCAAGTTCGCGCGCGGGCGCGGACGTGTCGCCCGCCGCATGGGCTGGAGTAGGCACGCGGCGAGTAGGGCGATGCCAGCTACCTTCAGCGCGATTCCCGTCCAGCCGAGACGGGAACGCAACATGCCCGCGCTGGCGTAGTTCCAAAGCACGAGCCCGGTGAGCACCGTTCCGACGATGATTGCAGGGATCAGCCAATTCGGTGATCCGATGATGAACTCGGCCAACATCAGCGTCTCGATTCCTCAGCAGCGCTTCCAAGGTTTTCGTAATAACGCTTCACGGCGTCCGTAAATTCGGCGGGGACAGGGTCGCGGTCGATCGGAACCAGGGCGTTCTTCGTTGCCGTGCGACGCAATAGCTCGGCTCGGACATCGCGCTGGAGTTCTCGCAGCGGCTCTGCCACGAGATCTTCGACGAGTTCCCACTTTGGTTCGGTACCGTGTCGCTTCATGTCGATCCGCATCTGTCTAACGCGATCGCGAATGGCCCCCGCACGGGCGCGCAGTTTCGCGTCTCCGACCATCTCCTCGACATCTCGCATTTGGTCCGACCACTCTCGGAAATCGCCACGGATCGGCCCGAGACGTCCACCGCCTTCGGACAGTTGTTCGGCGGCATAGGGGCTGCCCGCGCGTTCTTCGCGGATCGGTGAATCGTTTTCCGAGTCCGGCGTGTCCCGCAAACCGGGGCGTTGTCTTTGACCGGAAGGTTGGCCGCCCGGCTGTGAACCTTGACCCGGTTGCCCCTGTTCGCTTTGCTGGCCTTGTTCGCTTTGCTGGCCTTGTTCGCTTTGCTGGCCTTGTTCGCTTTGCTGGCCTTGTTCGCCTTGCTGGCCTTGTTCGCCTTGCTGGCCAGCCTGACCCTGCTGCCCCGGTTGCTGTCCGCCTTGTTCGGCGGGCTGCTGACCTGGACCGGGTTGAGACTCTTGGGGTTCTTCACCCGATTGTCCCTGCCCTTGGGGGCGATCTTGATCGCCTTGTGGTTCTCCCTCTTGTCGATCTCCTGGTTCGCCAGTTCCGCCGCGTGGTTCGCCATCCCTATTTTCTTGCTCGCCCTGTCCGTTACCGCGCTGGTCGTTCGTTTCGCGTTGCTCTCCGTCGCGACGTTGGCTTCCACGCTGCTCCCCGTCTTGTGGATCGCCCTGCGATTGACGGTTTTCGGAGGGTTGGCCGGTTTCGCGGGCGATTTCCTCTTCGACGCCTTCCGCCAACGATTGCAGGTTCTCCGCCGCGCGGCGGAGTCCTTCGGTGGAGTCGCCAAGGACAGAATCAGCGGCCTCATCGATCCGTTCGCGAAGTTGACGGATGCCCTTCGAGGCTTCCTGTTCGAATTCTTCCGCCTGTGGTGTAAAGCCGCGACGGACAAGCTCGGCGGCATTCTCCAACTGTAAGTCCGTTTGACTTCCGGTTGCTTCACGGAACGCGTCATAGAGTTTTTCGGCGAGAAGCGGTTCGGGCTCCTCGGCTTCGCGCGTCGTTTGCTCGATCGAGTTCATGAGTTTGCGGAAGCGTTCGGCCTGTTTGTCCAAGTCATCAGGAGACGCGGCGCTCTCTTCTTCGCCTCGTAATCCTGGCGACGCGTTCTCGACCTGTTCCCGCATCGCCTCGCCGATCTTCTGTTGATCCGCTTCCAAGTCCTGCGCTTCACGCTGCATCTGTCGAATCTGCTCATCGAAAGCACCCGCGGACTCGCGTTTGAACTCTTCCTCAAGCTCTTTGATCGATTCCTCGGCACGTCGCCCCGATGCCAGCGCCGCTGAAGGATCGTTTTGCTCGGTCGCTTTGGCGGCTTCGCGCAAGTCGGAGCGTGATTGTTGAAGCTGATCCGCTTGTTCGCTCATCCTGTCGGCGTTTTCTTCCGAACGCATGCGGGATTCGAGTTCGTCCGCTTGTCGCAACAATTCTTGCTGTTGTTCGCGAAGTCGTTTGAGGCGACGGCGAATCTCCTCTTTCTCTTCCTCCGTGGCGGCTTGCTCGAGGGCCGTTTGAAGCTTCGCCAATTCCTTGTTGAGGTCTTCGGCCCGTTGTGACAGTTCACGTAGCCGGCTGAGTACCTGTCTTGTCTCGGCCGCCGCCTGTTGCTGTTCGGTTTGCTGCTGAGCCTGCTGCTGGGTTTCGTAGCGGTTTTCTTCCGCGTCAAGCTCGAGTTCGTCAAGCTGTTGGCGACGATTCTGTTGGCTGCTGCTACTCTGGGATTGTTGTTGCTGCTGCTGACGAGTCACCTGGAATTCGCGAGCCCGCAACTTCATCAATGCGGCGTAACTTGGCTTTGCAGACGCAAGCCCTTCCTTCAGGTCTTTCTCGCCAAGCGAATCGATGGCCTCTTGCATCACCTTGGTGATCGATTCGCCGATCTTGATCGACACGTCGTCCTGGAGGTTCTCCTTGAGTTCCTCGAGCTTTCCAGCAGCCTCCGTCTGAGACTCGACCAGCACTTGAAAGTCCTCGTCGGGAATATCTTTCCCGGCATTTTCCTGTCGCACCAATTTCCAAATCGCGTTCACGATCTGTTTCTGCAATTCGGCCAGTTCCTCGGCTTGCTGTCCTTGCCCCTGTCCCTGCTGGCCTTGCTGTTGTTGCTCCCCTCCCGACGGCTGTTCACCGGGCCGAAAGATCTGTTCGAACGGCCGCACATCCGCAAAGTACATGTCGCTCTCGGTGCGGCGAATGTTGCCGTCTGGACCGACGTCTTCCGCCCAGAAGTAAAACGACACTAGATCGTTTGGTTTTGCGTTGAGCGACTCGAAATCGAGTTGG
>JBCBOT010000315.1:0-9881 GCA_039821165.1 Planctomycetota bacterium
GCAGTATCCGCTGCATCCTTCGCTTGATCGCAACCGACCGAGACGGTCAACATTGCCGCGAAGGCAAGCGTGATAAACTTCTTCAACATTTCTTTGCTCAATCTGAGTCGGGTAACACAAACCGGACGGTGAATCGACACGAATCTACCTTCGAATCCGGATGTATTTGGACGGTCAATCAAGCCCGCCTACTCAATAGCGTGCCGGATTCAACGTCCCCTGACAAGGTGCGACTGAACAATCCGACAGGAAGGGTGAACGGAAGAGAGTTGCGAGAGACCAGACGCGAGTGGCGAGGGGGCATCGGTGCTATGGCAGCGACATCGTGTCGCTCCGTTGAACCGGGCACGGCCATCCAGGCCGCTACCATCACGTAGCTCGCCGCTCAACGACCGCTCTTGGGCAGGTAATTGAGCGTGTAGTAGGCTTCGTTGTGGAGCAACGGCAGCCCGTCCGCAGAACGCACGCCTTCGCAGTGCAGTTCGTGCACGTGGCCTTCCTGAAGCCCATCGACGACCAACCGGACACTCTTGCCGTCAGCTGCCGCAGTCGCCGAGCGAATCGTCGGCTCGGTGTGGTCGACTTCCGGGCTCCCGTAGGAGGACTGGAAGATGTAGGTGTATGTCCCGAGTCGATACGACGCGATGCTTTCGAGCGTCTTCCGATCGGCCGGCTTGGTGAAAGTGAGTTCAAATCCATCCGGCTTCGCTCGCATCTCATGGATTTCGAACGGCACCTTTCCAGTCCAATCCACTCGCTCGACCGCGAACGGACGTCGTCCCCGAGAACCCCAGCCACGATTCGTGCCACCAACGAACAGCTTGCCGTTGTCTGTCATTTCGAGAGCCAGTGATCCGCTCTTAAAACCTTCGAGGAATGGAAAACAAGCGCCTTGATAGTGACCTTGTACCTTCTCGAGGTAACAACGCATCACGGTGCTGTAGGACTGATCGGTGACGAAGACTTGGTTTTGAAACGGGCCGAACTCACCCGCGGTCGTGTCACAGGCGACTCCGGCGGCCGACTTGCCCATCTTGTTGTACGGAAACAGAATCGCCGGCGGCTCCAATTTCGGCAGCCGCTTCGCTTCGGTCATGATTCGGCTGCCGCTTTCCGGCTCTTCCGGTTTGGGACCGATGAACTCTTCCGCCAAGTCGTACCACTTGAACCCACCGGGATGGCCGAGAAACTTGCCTTCCCGCAAATGCTTGAGCGAACACGTGCCGTTCCATGGCCCTTGGTTGTCCGTGTAGAAGATGTCCCCGACATGGTTGGCGCCAATGCCGCCGGGAGATCGGATTCCGCTGCACGTCGGAATCAGTTTGCCATCTTTGGTGATTCGCACACACCAACCTCGATAGGGCACGTTAGAACCGAACGAGCCGGTCAAACAGAGCACGACCCAGATGTCGCCGTTCTTGTCGAACTTGGAGCCGAATGCGTATTCGTGGTAGTCACCCGAGATCGCCCAATCGTCGTTGACGACTTCGAACTCGTCCGCGACGCCGTCGCCATCGGTATCACGCAACCGTGAAACGTCACAACGCTGCGTCGTGTAGAGCCATCCGTCTCTTTGAGCCAATGTCAGCGTTTCGTGCAGGCCATGAGCAAAGCGTTTGAATTGTTCGGATTTGACTTCCGTCGAAAACGGATCGCTGACCATCCAGATTTCACCGCGTCGCGAGCAGACGGCCATCTTCCCATCAGGCATCAACTGAAAGCCACTGGCTTCGAGTACGACGCCCTCGGGTATCTCAAACGTGGTGATCGGATAGTAGTCCGCTTCGGTCGGTACGTCTTGTCCGCACACCGAACCGGCAACAAGGACAATCGCAAGGAATGCAAGCGTAGACTTCATGACAACTTCGAATGCAGAATGAACAAAACGTGGCTTCTCCCAACCGGGAGAACAAATGTGGCGATCAAGACTCCCGAGTCGATCACCAGAGTATTTCCTGAGTGATCTTCGTTGGCTTGGTGATCGGAACAAGTAATTCACTCGCCCCATCGCTTTGCCGAACCACCCCGTCGACGTTCAACCGGAGTCGGTACGTCCCGTTGATGTTGAACCAGCCATCGTCACTCGGTTCGATCTTGCCGCGCGCCGCGCGGAAATAGAGCGTCTTGCCATCCTGATCGGCCGGCGTGATCACGATCGCCCGCGTCAACGTCCCGCTCAACTCGCCGGCAACTGGAATCGGCGTGTCTTCGACGGTGGCTTCCGGCAATCGATATCGAAACGTCGGGCGGCCTTCGCTGTCGAGGCGATAGCCCAGGAAGCGATATCCGATTTCGCGTGGCGACGCACTCGGCCATGGGTCACTTTCACTCGCAAGCGCGGCAACGGGAGTCGTTTTTTCAAATGCAACCACGTTTCCACCGAGTGGCGTCTGCTTTCCGGGCCCGCGACCGACCCAGTGTTTGGCGGCGTCGATGAAGCGATCTTGCCAGATCAACCCCAGCGACATCGTGTCGGCATCCCAGCACACGTTGACCGCTTCGGGGTAGCCGACGGCGATGCCCCGTGGCGAGACCCCTTCGATAAAGTTCCGGTAGAGAACCGGACGATTGTCGGTCGGCTTGAGTTCAATCATGCCACCGGTAATCCCCTCGGGCACACCGCCAGCGGTCCCCTTCTTCAAGAAGGACCACATCGCGGTGAGCTGAAGCTCGCGGTCACCGTCGTAAATGTTGGTGACCGTGCTGACGCCCTTGGGGTAGCCCGTCGGCATCCGCGTTCCCGGTCGATATTTTTGGGGATCCGGTAGGTATCGATGGAACCAGTCTTGGCGAATCCGCTGGGCCATCGTATCGAGTGCGATCGCTTGAATCCCCGTCGATTTGAACTTGCCGTAGGTATGACAACTGACGCAAGCGAGCCCCTTTGCGCCAACGAGTTTTCGTCCCATCGCGACGCGGCGGCTTTCGGGCTCGTCCTTCGTCGCACCGTGCGGCTCGCTGATCAGGTCCGCTTTGGACAATGCCTCCGCAAAATAATCACCCGTCGCGGCGCCGAAGCTCGGCATGTACGTCTTCATGTAGGGGCGGCTCTTGTTACCGTTGGCGACCACATTCTTGATCCATCCTTTTTGAAGCTTGTCACCCACTCCATCCAGCGGCGGCGGCAATCGACCTTCGTCGCCCATCTCGGGAATCGTACTGACAAAGAACGGGTTACGATCGGTCTCGATGCCGCCAACCTCATCCCGTTTGTGACAGGCGTAGCAGTTCGACGCCTTCATGCGATGAACGAGTTGCTGGTCGGAACTCACCGTGGGGTGCGTTCGCGCGGCAACAATCGCACTGGCAATCGCGTCGCTTTGAACGCCGATCAGGTCGTAGCGAGGCGATTTCCCGTTGCTTGAGAGACAACCCGATTCTGTATTGAGTGACGCCAGCGTCGGGCCTTGTGAATCGGGTTCAAGGCGACTTCCGTCTTCAGTTCGCTGATGGCAGTTGGCACATCCGAGCGATGTGAAAAGCCGCTTTCCCTTCTCGCCAAGTCTCGCATCGAACACAAAAGCGTCCGGATCGACTTCGGCAGGCTTCAGATTCGCAAGTGCCGCTTCGCCCGTTTCGGGCATCACGATCGAGTGATCCAAACGCTTACGATTGATACCAGGCCCGGTCCAATCGAGTTTCAGCGCCTCACCGCCGTCCTTCTCAAACCACTCGACACGAACCATGTGAACGCCGGACTCGAGCTGCGCCTTGCCCTCCTTGGTGACTTCACCGTGCACACCATCGTTGTCCACGATCAACTTGTTATCGATATACAGCTTGCTGCCGTCATCGGAACGCAACGCAAACCGGTACGTGCCGGCGGTCTTGATCGGCAATTCGCCGAAGAAACGCAACACGACAGCGGTGTCACGTTTACCGACGCCGATATCGAGGCCCCGTGAGGTGCCGACCGCATCGGGAGTGAGACCGGAAAAATCCGGTAGTCGATCGACGCGACGATGATACGCTTCGAACCGCATGTTCGCTTCTTCGGGCAGGTTCTGTTGCGGCCCGATCGTGACTTCATCATCACCCGTCAAATACTGCGCGATGTGAAGCAGCGATTCATCGGGCAGATCAATCTTCGGCATTCGCCCCGACGGTCGCACGGCATGGGGGTTCTTCAGGAACGCCGCTAAACTCGCGCGGGTGTACTTGTTTTCGATTCCCACCAACGGGATCGATGTCGCATTCGAAGCCTGTTTGCCGTTTCGTGGCATGTGGCAGGCGACGCAACCGACTTCGTGGAAGAGCTTCTCGCCTTCGCGCGGTTTGCCACCTTTGCCGCCGCTCACGATGGAATCATTTCCGACCAGAAAGTGAGTCAGCGCCGTCGCTGCAGACTGACGATCTTGTTCGCTCATGGTCGCGAGCAAGTCCGGCATCATCGTGCCCGGCTTCGTGGAGTGAGGATCAGCAAGGTAGCGAAGGATCCACTCGGGACGCGCGCGATCACCGAGGTTGTCGAGGATCGGCGCCTGCTTGGGTTCGATGTCCGCAACCAATGTCGTGTCGGCTTCGTGACAGGCGACGCAATTGAGTTCGGCAATTAGCAACCTGCCTCCCGCCACGGCTTCCGAACCCGACGCGGCGTGGAATCGCTCGAACGCGGGGACGATCGGACGACGCGCTTCGGCATCCACGTCGCGAGGCAGCACCCAGATATTTCGATAGCGAACGGGATTGCCGTGGTCTTGCAGATAGATCGGTCCATTTTCGGGACCATCACGCATCGGCGCGGCTGTCGTGGTGCGTTTCAACTCGACGTCGCGATGGACCACAAACCCGTTGAGCTTCACCGTGATTTTTGCGTTAGCCGTCTTCTTCCCGGATGCATCCCAACGTGCCGCGGTGAAGTCCACGTCGTAGGTCTGCCAAACCATCGGTGGCAGACACGCATTCATGTCGGGATCACGGATCGAGTAGATCCCACCAGCTTCGTTGTTCTTTCCTTCGAGACCGAATGAATCGAGGACTTGCGTTTCGAACCGGCCTTGGTGGTACACACCGCTGTTGCCGCGGGCCTGGCCACTGGCATTCGGCATGAAGGGCAAGCGGAATTCGAGGTGCAAACGATAGTCGCCGAACGTGTCTTTCGAAGTGCATCCCTCTTTGAGCAAGTCGCCTTCGACAATCTTCGCGCCGTTCTTCCAGTGGTCGGCAAGCGACTGCGGCGTTCCATCGAATAGGACAACCGCTCCGCTCGGAGGCTCGGCACCGAGTGTGGGGCTCCGTCGATCGACTCGTTTGAAGTTGCCGAGCATTGCTTCAAGCTGATCGATATCGACCTCGAGCGTGTCCTTCTGTTTTCCATCCCATCCCGCGCCCGGCAAACCACCCGCGTAGGACACCACGTCAAACTCTCCATCACCGCGAGCGATGACCTGGAGTCCACGTTTGGAATCGACATATTCCCCCTGCAACGCAAAGTCAGGGTCGTCGACAACAAGAGGCTTGTCCTGGCCCAATGCCGGGTGTGAAAAAGCAAGCAAGCAGGATGCCGCGAGCAAAACGCGACAGCATCGTCGAAATCGCATAAGCACGAAGTCGGGTTGGGGGAGAGTGGGCGGGGCGATTGAACTCGCGTCCTGCGGGACCCTCGTTTCAATTGAGGTACAATCACGAACGTAGTTTAGTCCGTGTTTTCGTAACGCGAAGGCGGGGGCGAAGACGACCACCCCAACGCCCCAACCCGAATTCGCTTACCACAAGTTGGATTTTTGGCCGATTCCAAACCGCCCGGAGCAGGATTTACGCTGGTTGCAGCCGTTGCGGCTGTGATCCTGGTCGGTTTCATTTTCGGTGCGGCGCTGTGGATTCTTGCCGGGGTCGTGGCAATTGCCGTGATCGGCCTGAATCGGTTTCTGGCTCAAACCTGGGCAAAGTGTTCGGTGGCGAAACGTCTAGGCGGTGACGCCGAACTCAAGATCGGAGCGTCACTGCCGATACATGTCACCGTCACCAACACCAGCCGCGTCCCAGTTTTCTGGGTGCTCGTCGAAGACCTGGTCCCCAAATGGGCGATGCTCTACGAGCCGCCGACGCTTGAGATCGACGGGCCGAGGCTCAAAGTCATGCTGCTTTGGCCCGGGGAATCGCGTGACGTCGAGTATGAAGTCACATGCAACCGACGTGGCTACTTTCAAATCGGTCCGACCGTTTTGGAGACCGGAGACTTCATGGGGCTCTATCGTCGTTATCGCGTCGGCACCGACCCACAATACATCACGGTACTTCCGGAGACCGTTGAGCTAACCGGGTACGACATCAGTTCGCGTCGTCCGATGGGAGAAATCCGGATGCGCGACAATATCATGGAAGACCCGACGCGGCTGCGAGGCATTCGCCGTTGGCAACCCGGCGATCCGATGCGACGCATCCACTGGTCCGCCACCGCACGAACGGGCGTGCTGCACAGCAAAGTCTACGAACCGACTTCGATTGCGGGCGCAACACTGGTTTTGGACATGCACTCGGACTCGAACCCGTTGCAGCACGAGCCGATTCGCTCGGACCTTGCCATCACCGCCGCGGCCAGCATCGCGAACTTGCTCCACGACCAATCACAACCCTTCGGGTTGGTAAGCAACGCTCGTGATGCCGTCGACCGGGTTCGCTTCGACGGTTGGATCGGTGACCACCGAGTACGGGACGAAGCGAAGCAATCCGCGACGATGATGGATGCGAATGATCGATTGCGTCCCGTTGTCATGGAGGCAGACCGAGGCACGCTGCATCTGCAGGAAATGCGTCGCACGCTCGCGCGACTCGAACGAACCGACGGGATGACGCTGCCTGAATTGTTGAGCGAGACCGAAGCGAGCATTAGCAGTGAAACTACCGTCGTCGCAATCGTGCAAACGGCAACCCCCGAGACGCTGTCGGCATTGATCGGGCTCGCGCGTCGAGGGAAAGCGGTGGCGGTCATCATCAACACGTTCGACATGAACGATTACAGCGCGATCGCCGGCCCACTCATTGCCGCCGATATTCAGACATTTCATCTAGCCAACGACGATTCGATACGCGACCTCTTTCGCTACGTGATGCTGCGTGCCGTTTAGGTGCTTGCTGCTGGTAGCGGTGAGGGGGGAATGTGAAGAGGGGAGTAGGAAAGTGGGGGAGTGGGGCAGTGGGTGGCAAAGATGTCCGTGACGGCCGCTGGCCTCGATCGTGGCTCACGGCCTTCGCGCTGGTAACCCACCTGGCTGAGACAGCCAGGAAAAGCCCAGCGGGCGAGACACGGACTGCCGGCGGTGTAAACCGCCGGTGGCGTGTTGCCGTTCTGCACGTAGCCCGGCGGGCGACACAAACAGACATCGAGGGACATGGTCCATGTGCCGCGCCCGGGGCCGACTTCAATCAATCAACAAAACCGCACTCGAACCGACGAACGGCCTCGAAACGTAGCGCCAAATCAGCCCCATACGCCTGGAAAACCGGGAGAATCGTTACAGCTTTCCCGCGAAACCTGCCGATGTTCCCGACAAGGAGTTGTTTCACTCAAGCCACGGTGGGCTGCGCACGCGCGGTCTCCTTCGGCGCTCGATGCCATTCAAAGTGTCATATACGCGATGAGAATCAAGCAAACCGCGCTTCGTCTAGCCAACCGTTCCGCGAAACTCGCTTTGATCAGCGCGCTCGCCGTGTCGTTCTCAGCGAACGCCAACGCCCAGAAGCGTCCCGTCGTTCCTGGCACCGGTAGCGAAATCGTAGGCGTCGCGGACGACTTTGAAGATCCTTCCTGGGGCTATGTCCCACGCGATCCCAAGAGTACCGAAGACATCGATGAGAACCAACGTGGCCCGATGGGCCGCAGCACCAACGGCCGTTGGTACGAAGGGATCAAACGGGGACATCCGGACGTCGTCAAAAGGGTCCCGACACCCGCCAACGGCATCCCCGGAAGCACCGGCGCGTTACTTTTGCGCAGCAAGTTCACCGGCATCCCCGGGGCCCCCAGCGGCAAGATGCACCAGGATGACTTTGTCGCCAACGTTCAGTACCGCCTCAAGCGTCGCATCGACATCGGTGAAGTCCCCAGCGTGACCACTCGAGTCTTCTTTCCGCCGGTCGCATCTTGGGAAAAACGCAGCGGGCCGCACTTCGGATTCCGCCTCGCACTGGAAACCACCGCAATGGTCGACAAAGAAGTCGGCGTCGGAATCTTCAAACGCACCAAGCAGGAGATGGGCAACGAAGTCTATTGGCCGGGCATGTTTGTCGAATTCGAAAGCAAGGCTCAAACGGGCAAACCCCATGACTACGCGTACCTGCGAATTCGCGGCAATAGTCGTGGTGGCGATTTCAAGGGACCCCAGATCACGACGACAGGTTGGTGGACGCTCGGTATGAGCGTGACTCCCGACGGCATGGTCCACTACTACGCATCACCCGGCGTCGACGATTTGACCGAGGAAGACTACATCACAAGTCAGTTCCCCTACAGCTATCGAGCCGAGCGATTCCGGACGTTCTTCTACAACGTTTGCAGCGCCGATGACGGACAACGCTGGAGCACGTCATTCATCGTTGACGATCCGAAGGTCTTTGTTTTGCGTCCTCGCGGACAGCGAATCGCAACGCGCCCGTAGCATCAAACGCTATCCAAACGTTGCCCAATGTGGATCAACGCCGCGCCGCCCGACGACCGCGGCGGAGCGAAATGTAAAACGCGGACGCCGCGACCAGCCCTAACGCACTCGGCTCAGGCACGCTCGTGACGCTCAGTCGCACGTCGTCGAAGTCGACTTCAAGATCGGGCGACGTCGCTTGGGTAAATCCGCTCGGGATCTCGTTCAAGCTGACGAGCCGAATTCCCAACGCTTCACCGATCAACGCGTGATCCGCACCCGCGCGAAAGTCGATCGTCGCGAGTGCAAACTCGCCTTCGTCGATCGTCAGGGAATTGAGATCACTGGCGAGGACTTGTCCCCCGGCCAGCAAATCAACGCGGTAGCCCGGAAATTCATCCAGGTTGAAGAACGTACCATTCGTCGCAAAGCCCGAGGCGATGTTGCCCACTTCGACCGTCAACCGATAGTCCGAGTCGGCTTGGAGCGTCGCATCAAGCGTTTGCTCAAATCCGTATTCTCCGTCTCCTTCGCGAGAACTGTTGAAGAGAATCGAGACACGATCGCCCTCCGGTGCCGTGTCATTGAAGAACTCCGTTCCGTTGGGCAGAAGAGTTCCGACGAACACGCCGCTACTCCCGATGATTCCATTGGGATCATAGAAGTCCCAACCGGCCGGCATACCGAATGTGAATTCGTTGAACGTCGATTGCCCGGACGTGTCTTCAAACCCCGGATTGATGACCGTAATCATGCCTCCCCGAAGTGGACTCGGCATCATCAGGAGTGCAAACAGGAGGAGAGCAGCCCGAGGGTGGGTTGGATTGAGTAGGTACATTTCGATCCCAAAGAGGAGTGCGTTCTGTGAAACGACTCCAAATGGCGAAATCCTTCGGCGACCTTTCAGAAAATCAGCCTGTTCGTCTCAAATAGAAGAAAAACGCACCTTCACCCCTCGCTAGCGGCCCATCGCAGCGACGTGACATACCACACGACCGGTTGCACGACTCCCGCGCCGAGGGCGGCACCGATCGAGCAAGAGGTCCAGCCAAACCCCAGCAAAGCCCCCGCGACAACGGCAGCCAAACCGCCTCCCAAGATCGAAGGCAAAGCCACCAATCCGATCAGGAGGATGAAAAACATCGCGCGGACACCCTGGAAGACATCCGGGGCCTTGTTTCCCAACGGACGCAATCCGGTCTCGACGCAAACCAAGTTGGCACTGGATGCGATCGCCAGATTCAGCATCGACGCGGCAGCGAAGATTGCGACGTTTGAATGCCAAGGCAAGCTCGACACGACGCA
>JBCBOT010000316.1:0-9814 GCA_039821165.1 Planctomycetota bacterium
CCGCCGCGTACCAACGTCGATGCGTTGCCAGATTCAAAGATAGCGCAGTAAATCACGTTGCCGTTGGGGCTGACAGCAAGCGCTCTAGGATCTTCACCAGCGATGGGAACGACATCAACCAAGCTGCGATTGGCGGCGTCGAAAACCAGGACACTATTGGCCTGCGAACAACTGACAAATGCGCGTCCGTTGGCGGCGAACACAACATCCGCTGGTTCGTCTTCCGTTTCCAACGTATGAACCACCGTGCCCAATTCCAAGTCGACAATGCTGACAGAATCGGACACGTGATTAACGACCCAGACTTCGCTGTCCGTCCTGGCACGAACTGAAACCGGATCCAACCCTACCGGAATCGAATCGATCAGTACGGGGGTTCCGGTACTGACGTCGAATACCTCCAGACGCGCATCGGGTGTGTTGACTGCCAGCAAACGTTCTTCGCTGGGGGTTAAGTCCAGCGGGTGAACATGAGGGCTTTCCCAGTTCGTAAAACCGTCCTGAGCAAAACAGCGCGAGTCAGTGCCGACCAGCAGCAACGTGAACATCAATGCCCAAAAGGTCGTCGACCTTCGGGATGCAGGAAACGGAAAAAGGTACGACGGCATAGTTGACTCCTGGTGCAAATGCATGACTTCTCCCTCACGGAAGACCACACGCACCGCCGAGTTTAGTCTGCACCTTCAATCGCTCAACTCCTCGGCCAATCCATCGTAAGAGGGTTCCTTTTGGACCCTAGTGGATGATCGCTTTTGTGTGACGCTTTCGTATCTTCGCGGGATGAAAGATCTCAACGAAAACTACCGTGCCCTGCTCGGCCGTGATGATCTTGGCGTGACAAAGTCGTCCTTTGTACCCGCTCATGCTCGAAGTATTTCAAGCTTCACCGCCCTCCCAGGCGAGGTTCGAACAACCCTCTCCGATTCAACGGCCGTATTGAAGACCGGGGAAGGGTTTTCTCATGCAAGCCGTACCAAATCTAAGGCCGGTAGCAGCAACGAGTTTCAGATCATTGTTGATGCTGTTGGCGTACAATTTGGTTCGGGCGATGGCTGCTCGAGCTCGCACGGCAAAAATCCGTTTCACCAGTACGTGACAATATGTGCTCTCTTCGTGGATGCTCGCTTTCGGTAGAGAATGAGTGGCCTTCGACGGAGAACACCTTGCGACGACATGAAAACACCGTGCCGAATGCCAAGTCGCCAATCGTCTTGGCCGCTTAGAACCAAGAGTCTTGAAACGAAGGCCCAAAAAACGACACCCTCATGTAGAAGCACGCACAGTGCTTTGAGCCGAACACGCTAAAAGATGTTCCTAGAACCACTTACCGACGACAGTGCCATTCGGTCCTGGCCTCTTTACTTGGCCAATAGGCCGCTGCAGCCGAATATGGATTTGGCGGTGACGGACAAATTCACGGGTGAGGTCGCGTGTCATGTTGCACTCGCGGATTCGAGTCTCATCGAACAAGGCATCGCGGCAGCGGCCGCCGCGACCGGACCGATGGCGGCGCTGCCGCCTTATGAGCGACAAGCGATCTTGAACCACTGTGTCGATCGATTCAGCAACCGTGCCGACGAACTCGCGATGGCACTGTGCGTCGAAGCGGGTAAGCCGATCAAGGATAGCCGCGGCGAGGTGAGCCGCTTGATCGATACGTTTCGCATCGCTGCCGAGGAATCGGTGCGCATGAGCGGCGAGGTGATGAACCTGGAGATCTCTCCCCGAGCCCGCGGGTATCGCGGCATGTTCAAACGGGTTCCGATCGGTCCCTGTTCCTTCATCTCTCCGTTCAACTTTCCGCTCAACCTCGCGGCTCACAAAGTCGCCCCCGCAATCGCTGTCGGTTGTCCGTTCGTACTCAAGCCGGCGAGCCGAACGCCGATCGGTGCGCTAATCATTGGAGAAGTTCTTGCGGAGACCGACTTGCCAGCTGGGGCATTTTCAATCTTGCCATGCCCGCGTGACGCAGCCGATTTGTTTACGATCGACGAACGCTTGAAACTGCTGAGCTTTACAGGGTCGCCCCAAGTCGGATGGGACCTCAAAGCACGGGCCGGCAAAAAGAAAGTGGTGCTCGAACTCGGCGGCAACGCTGCCTGCGTGGTGGATGAAGATGCCGATCTCGGAGATGCGATTGAGCGGATCGTCATTGGTGCTTTCTACCAATCAGGTCAAAGTTGCATCGGCGTCCAGCGAATTCTGGTGCACCGCAGTTGCTACGCCGAGTTGCGTGACGGTCTGGTCACGGCGACGAAGGCATTGATCGCGGGAGACCCAAAGCAAGAGTCCACTTTCATCGGCCCGATGATTTCCGAAGGTGAGGCGAAACGGCTTCACGGCTGGATCCAAGAAGCGGTGGCCGCAGGCGGCACGCTGCTGTGTGGCGGTCAGCGTGAGGGTGCGATGCTCGATGCCACGTTGCTCGAAAACGTGCCCCGTGAGCAAGCGATTTGCACCGAAGAAGCGTTCGGCCCGGTCGCGGTGCTCAGTGCTTTTGATGATTTTGAGGATGCCTTGGACGAGGTCAACGACAGCGTGTTCGGGTTGCAGGCGGGTCTCTTCACACGTGATCTTTACAAAGCCCACTTGGCGTGGGACAAGCTCGAGGTTGGAGGCGTCGTCATCGGCGATGTGCCTTCTTGGAGGGTGGACCACATGCCCTATGGCGGCGTGAAAGACAGCGGACTGGGGCGTGAAGGCATCCGGTTCGCGATGGAAGACATGACCGAGATTCGCAACCTTGTGATCCGCACTCCGTAGTGCGTTTCCGTTTGAAAGTTTGAAAATGACCGCGTTTCAGATTTTGGCCTTCGACGGCGGAGGAATTCGAGGTGCATTCGGGACAGCGTTGATCGCCAAGATCGAGGAACGACTCGGTGGTCCGATCACGGACTACTTTGATTTGGTGGCCGGCACATCAACCGGTGCAATTCTAGGGGCCGGACTCGCCCACGGACTTTCGGGACAGCGTCTCAAAGAATTCTATCGCGACCACGGGCGCGAGATTTTCAAGCCGCGAGAACCCTATACGCCGATCAGCTGGGTTCGGCCGATCTACCCGCTGGTGAAGTACGTGTTTCGTCGTCGCACCGGCGGCGGTCAGCTCGACGATTTCTTTCGAGCTCGATTTTGTCCGCACGCTCTTCGGTCGGCCTTCGTCGAGGCATTCGGTGAGTCGACGCTCGGTGAATTGGATCGTTCGCGGCTGATCGTGCCGACGGTGAACCTCACCAAAGGCGAAACGCATGTCTTTCGCACACCGCACCTGCCGACGGCCGTTCACACGCGATCGCTACAGATTGTCGATGTGTTGCTCGCGACCACGGCCGCACCGACATACTTTCCGCACAAAGTGATGCCCAGCGGCGAAGCTTTCTGCGACGGCGGTCTGTGGGCGAATAATCCTGCTGTCCTTGCCATCGCCGAGGCATTCAAGATTCGGCAATATTGCACACGACCTCAGTGCGATCCCGTCTACGACACGTCTTCCATACGCGTGCTTTCCATCGGTACCGGCAACACGACCTACTCGCTGTCGCCACCGGGAGAAGATGCCGGTGCGCTTTTTTGGGCTCCCCACATCGCCGATGTGATGGGGACTTCGCAGGTTCAGGGCGTCCAGATGCCGCTCGATTACTTGCTCGGAGATCGTTACCAGCAGATCAACTTCGAGATCCCCGACGCGAGTTGGTCACTCGATAACGTCGACCGCATTCCCGAGCTTTTGAAGCTCGGCGAGGAGTCAGGTGATGCTGAGTTTGATCGGATCGCACCGACGTTCTTCGAGTCAAAGAAGATCAATGACTACGTGGCGTTTAGCGACTAACGAACGTCTTTGCCGATCACCAATCGGGTGTCACTTCAGCGGCGTTCCCTCAAGCGGTGTGCCATTGGTCGTCAGGATTTGGAAGTGATGCACACGGTGCGGTCCGTCATAAGACCACACCAGTTCTTTCTCGGGAGTGACCTCGAGCAGTTTGATGCCTTTTTTCGCGTGATAGGCTGTGATGACGGTGTTCCCGTTTGGCAACCGCTGACCGCCACAGGCGTCGTCGATCGGGTTGCCGGGCAAGTCGTCATTGGTGACCTTCCAGATGACGTTTCCCTCGGCGTCCATCTCGACCACTTTGTTTCCGTTGGTCAGACACACCAGCGTGTTGCCGTTTTCGAATCGGATTGCGGTGAAAGGCCAGTTCTTGGCTCCACGACCCCCCAAGTCTTCCATGTCGGTGGGAAACGCTTTGACGACTTTGCCCTCCGGTGTGTACTCCTTGACTTTGAACGCCAACAAGTGAGGAACGAGATAGTTGCCGCTGGGTAGCTTACGCGCCATGCGTGTTTGCATGTGCGCGTTGTTCGTTTCCGGCTTCAGTGTGAACTCCACGGCGAAGCTCCCGTCCGGTCGGACTTCCAGCAGCCGTGGTTTTGAACCGAGTTCGGTGATCAGCGTGTTGCCGTTGCCGAGTCGCTGCGCCGTCCCAATTTCTTTGTTGGCCGGGTCGAGCTTGTATTCAAACACGACCTTCTTATCGCGCGTCATTTCCTTGACGACGTTATTCCAGGCGATCAGGACGTTTCCGCTTGGCAACACCCATCCGTCCCGAGCACCGCCTCGGCCTGAATCCCAGTCGACATTTCCTTCCTCGTCCAGGATGCCGGTGAACGAGGGACCGGCGATAAAGACCGAGTGTTTGATGGATTGCCCGCTCGCAAGCGAGGCCGTCAACAACAACCCAAAGAGAAGACTCGTTCGCAAAAGTAGATTCATCGCGCCGCCTTGGGAGAAAGGAATGGGGGCGTGAATTGTAAACCAAGCCTGGAAAGCATGTGGCGGTCCCGACGTTACGAGACTGCCACAATTCCTTTTTGGGTCGCTTGGGATGAATCGATCAAGACGACGCTCTCATCGTTACAGTCAGTCGCCACTGCTGCGGGTGTACATCGCCCTTCGCTTCGCGTCGCTGATGTCGGCGGGAATGACTTGTACCGAGCCATCAGCCATCGCCGCTTGAAAACCCTTTGCATGGATGCCGCCGAGCGTCGGGAGTGGCTTTGAGGGATCAAAAACGGGGTCCTCGGGACAAGTCCAAGGAATCGTGGCGAGCGATTCGGCAACAAGGATTGTTTCGGAAAATACGTCCGTGATGTCCTCCAGCTTGATAGCTTTCGTGCCGTCACCTGTGGCCGTTCCGGTGCCCGCAATCGCGACGTAATTCGTCTTGCCCGTCTCCGTCTTTTGTGAGGTGTGACGGTACAGTCGAGGCATCCTGTTGAGCAGTTTGAGGTTGTGTTCGCTGTCCCAGGGTTCGTCCTTGTTGTATTCGTCGTAGAGCTGGTTTTCACCAATGAACGGCAGGATCGCGACGCGCCACGAGACCCGGTACTTTGCGTTTGGGATCTTCGTTTTGACGGACGGGAAGTGCCCGTAGGCGGCCGCAAAGTTGTGGAATGCCAGCCCCAACTGAAGAAGCTGATTTTTGGATTGGGCATCGTGCAATTCTTCACGACTCCCAAACCTATTGAGCGTTTCGGCAATGTAGGGCCGTAGTTCGGGAATAACGCCCGTCAGCATGATCTTGAGCCGAGATTCGATTTCCGAGGGCTCGGTGACGCCGGCATCTTCGATGGCCGAGGTCAGAACCGACTTGGCGATCGGTGTGAGCTGCAACACGCCACGATCATCGAAACGCTGCGGATTGGTCGGTCTGGACTCGGCGAGTTTCGCCATGGACGAAATCAAGCCGTTGAGTGACTCGGTCACGGCAGCCTGCTTGTTCGAACCACTCATCCGCGAAATGACTTCCAGTTGGGGTTGGTCTCCGAGTGACAACGCTAACGAGAGGTATTCGGAGTCCGTGACGATCGGTCGATGCTGCATCAGGAAGTCGACGTCGGGATTTGAGCCGGTCGCCGCCGCGAGCTGCGGCAAGAGATTGCTGTCCAGTGACTTGGCAACCGCGAACACCTGATGCTCGTTCTTGTTCAGTCGAGTTGTTGCGGCGAGGAATTCGGCATCCCGTGGCTTGGGCAACAGCTCTCGAAAAGATTCCAGGTGCAGCGGTTCGCCATAGAGAAATGTCTTCTCGTCAAGAATCAAACAGGATCTTTGTTGGCTGAATGGAATCGGACCCACTTTGTGAAGCTCTTCGAGCGGGAGATCGTACCAGGCCTTGTGGGAGCCGCTGATTCGTGATGTCCATCGAATGAAGTCGCGCGAGGATTCTTCCGCGACGGTTGCGACGACCACGACGCCTGATTGTCGATCCGCATCCGTAGGGAGCTTGACCCACAGGACCTGTTCCAATCGTCGATCGAACGTCAGTGCGGCGGCAACAGGGGTGTCGGTTAACAGGTCCAGAACACGTCCGTAGAGTTTGTCTTTCGCAAGTCGCCGAGGGCTGTAGCCATACACTTCCGCGGCTTCGCCCGGAACGTATGAAAAGTCATAGTCGTCAGCGAATGTGTCTCCTGAAAACGGCTCCGTGTGCGACTTCACCCAAAGACCGTCTTTGTTGAGGCGATTGCGAAAGCCAAGGCTTGGTACGGAAAATTCGGTCACTTGGATCGCGAATCCGTCGACGGCGGGAGTCGCCTCTGCCACAAAATTCACCGCTCCGCGATACAGCCCGAGTGCATTAAAGTGAACTCGTCCCGTGAGCTTCGCGCTGCTCTTGTTGGTTGCTTCGACATCGTAGGTGATGTCCGTGATGTACTCGGGCTGCAAGAGTGAGTGGTAGCCTCGCGACGAACTGAGTGTCATTGCTCCGTGCAGCGTCTTGGGCTTCGGTATTTCATTTTCACTCGAGCGGAGCAACTCGTTCGGCATCGAGATAGAAAGCGGTTCTCCCTGGATGCTCTCAAATGCGGTGTGGCTCTTGGCAAAGGCGAGCCATTCATCATTCGGGACGCCAGCGGCTCGACAGATAGCCTCTGTCAACTGCGCCACCTCGTGGCTGTGGGCTCCTCGCATTTGAGCGACGGTATCAATCGATTCCGGAATGGTGGCGATCGCTTGGTCCGCTTTCGTTTTGCGTCGATTGTATTGATGGTTCCCGATGTTGATGCGAATGTGTCCGGCGAGGCTGATTCGCAACTTTGCTTCATGAGCCGATGGTTTGCCATCCACCCGTAGATCAAACAACTGCAAGACACGTCCACGGTTAATCAACCTCCAAGACGCCACGATCGAATGACAATCGGTTTTGCCGGCGAAGATCTCATCTGTAAAGTTGCGAGGGATCGACATCCCGCCAGCGCTGAGAGTGACTTCTCGGTCAGTGAATCTCCATGTGACACTCGGTTGACGAATGAATGACAGGGTGTTCCCAGCCAAGCCCGATTTGCCCACGCTCAGGAGAGTTGGTGCGCCGAGTGGCTCACGCGGGGTCTCTTCAAGAAACACACTCCCGTCGAGAGTCAGTGGGCGTTCTTCTTGCAACTCGAACAGATCGGCCAAGGCAACTTGTGCGGCGTAAGTCGACCGCGGCCTAAGGTTCAGGACGCTCTCACCGACTGGAGTGCGGTACTCGAGGTCAATGAGCCTGGCCTCGCTCGATTCATCGAAGCCGACCGACGCGATTCGAAGACCTTGCTGCATCGGGTGACTTGTGGTGATCTCGCCCGTTGCACTTCTACCCCGAACTTGCAACTGGGACGTTGAGACACCTGCTACGCTGTCCTCGAATGCGAAGACCACGATGGAGCTGTATCCGTCAGCAAACTTGCCCTCGGAATAGGCAAGCTTTGAATAGGATTCGTCAAGCTCCCTGAGATAGTTGCGTCCCGCATTGCTGCGCAGCAAACGAGTCACGATATCGCCCGCCGGTTCCTTGCTTTCTCCGTTCGTCAGGAAAGCGTCGAGCTTGTTTCGGTCTCTGCGAGGAGAGTGCCATTGGAACAACATTCCCAGTACCAATGCCAACCCAGCAATGAACGCCGCACCGCCCAAATATTTGATCCGAAAATGCTCGCGGGCAGGACTCGCTTGTTCGAGCCGTTTAGTGAACGGTTGAAGGGCCTCAACAACATCACTCGCGGACTGGAGACGTTTATCAGGGTCTTTGACGGTCATCTGAGTGATGACGCGTTGAAGGTCGTCGGGGATGTCGTCGCGTAGCGTAGAAAGCGACGTCGGCTCGTCCTGTTTGTGTTGTCGGAGCTTGTCGGCCGCCGAACCCTTGCCGAACGGCACCTGTCCAGCGAGTAAGAAATACAGAGTCATGCCGAGACTGTAGATGTCACTTCGTCCATCGACATTTCGAGCGTCGACCGCTTGTTCGGGCGAGATGAAATCCGGGGTCCCCATGATGGCTCCGGCGATCGTCAGACCGCCATCGGCGTCTTCGTCGATCGGATCCGCACTGGCGAGCTGTGGTGTCAGTGAGGCGAGTCCGAAGTCGAGGATCTTGATGTCGTTGTTGCTCGTGACGATCAAGTTGTGAGGCTTGATGTCGCGATGCACCATTCCTTTTTCGTGGGCATGTTGCAGTCCTTCGGCGGCTTGCCGGATGAACTCGCAGGCTTGGCCGATCGGTAACGGGCCGTTTTGCCGGACTGTTTGTGCAAGGTCGACACCGTCGACATATTCCATCACAAGAAAGTGCAGGTCGTCAGCCTGTTCGGCATCAAACGCGGTCACGATATTGGGATGGTCAAGGCTGGCCGCCGTCGTCATTTCACGTTGGAAACGATCGATGGCTTCTTGCCGCGTCACCCATTCGCGGTGAATGACTTTGAGAGCGACGGTGCGCTGCATGACGCGGTGACGAGCCGCGTAGACGCGACCCATTCCGCCACGCCCGACGAGTCGTTGGACTTCGTAGCGGGGATGAGACTGAAGCGGTAGCGGGGTTTCGTTTGACCCGTGGGCATCGGCTGTTTCGCCCGCCTGTGTCGCCTCGACTTGCGCCTTTCGCAACATGCAGACAAAGGTGTCGTCTTCGGCGAGGCCGACGATGGTTTCGCAGCAGGAGTCGCAGCTGCTCACGTGCTTTTCGACTTGCTCCGCTGCCTCAGGAGGCAAGTCTCCGAGTGCGAAGGCGCTCAGTTCGTCGTTGGTCGGGTGGTCGGTCTGGTTAGGCATCTTGGTGCTCCGATTGGTTTCGCCGTTGCAGGCGTCCTGTTTCTGTCGCCACCAAAGACCCGTTCGCCGAGAATCCTTTCAGGCTTTCGACGAGAATTTCGAAGTCGAGTCCACCATGCCATCTGCCTCTTGCCGCAACCTACCGAGAACACGGGACTTAGCGATGAGGACGGCGTTGAGTGAAAGCCCCAGTTTTTCGGCCGCTTGCCCTGGCTTGATCCCTTGCAGAGCCGTCATCCGGAACGCCGCCCAGGTGTTGGGTTGGAACTGCGGCTCGACGCTGGTGATCAGCTGAGCGAGCACGTGCTGGTCATGTTCTTCGTTCCAAATCCGCGAGATCTGGCTCATCGGATCGTCGAGTTCTGCAAGCCGCCGATTCATGTCCGAGCCGCCACTGGCGACGGGCCTCCGATCTCGAGAGTGCCAGAATTTTCGCAGTCGATTGACGAGCACACCTTTGATCCAGGCACGAAACGCGCCCTGCCGCCCATTGTGTTCGAATGAGGCGACGCCCTGTGAGATGGCCATCAGGACTTCCTGAGCAACATCATCGGCATCGCTCGCTTGAAGCTCGTAGCGAACGAGCCATTTGCGAATCAGCGGTTCATACAGGGCGTGCAAGCGGTCCCAGGCCTCTTGCACCGGCGACTCGCGCATTTGCTGAAGAAGACTGAGCGAGGTTTCATTCATAAGCCGAGACCGAGTGGACAACGCCGACAGTATAGCTGC